>NZ_BAFS01000084.1 GCF_000308415.1 Nocardia asiatica NBRC 100129
TATCGATTGGCAGGCACTCGCCCGCCGGGCCCAAGAGGAGGTCGCCGCGGGGCGCTTGGAGGTCGTCATCGGGCAGACCTTCCCGCTCGACGGTGCCGATCGGGCGCACGCCGCCATCGAGTCCAGAGCGGCGATCGGGCGCACTTTGTTAACAGTGTGAACAAAGCGGCGAACTGGACAATTGACGTAGTGCGCTGCCCGGGCGACGGCGCTAGGGTGCCGGGGTGGAGACTCTGCTCGTCGTCGGTATCGTCATCGTGGTCCTCGGCTTCGTCGTCGCTGTCGTGCAGTTCGCCAGCCGGCCGCCGAAGGAAGCCGAGCCATGGGACGACCGCGCCGACGCCGAGGACTACGAGGACGACTGGGACGACGACTACCGCGACGACTGACCCGGCCCCGCCGGGGTCAGCACGACGACCGCGATGGGCCGCTCGGTCAGCTTCTGATAGGCGCTGTAGCGACCCCGATTCACCTTGTCGACGATCGCCCACCGCCGGGCGTACTCGGGATCATCCGGCAGCGTCGCCCGGGCCCGCACCGTCAGTTTCCGCCGCCCGACCTGGATCTCGCACTCCGGTCGCGCCTTCAGATTCGCCAGCCACCCCGGTGGCCGCGGCGACCCGCCGTTGGACGCCGTCACCAGATAATCCGCCCCGTCGCGCGCGTACGTCAGCGCCGACGTCCGCTCCTTGCCGGACTTGCGTCCCACCGTCCGCAGCAGCAGCGTGGGATTGCCCAGCAGCAGCCGATGTCCCACCAGCCCGCCGCTGTTCTCGTACACCCACTGATGCGCCTTCAGCACCTTCGTGAACACACCGGCCATACCTGACCCTCCAGTAAGTTTCCGACCCACCCACCCTAGGCGATCACCTACCGACTGGTCCCCGACCCACCGCACCCGGTAGCATCCCCAACGCTCGCGGTTCCCCGCGGCACGGGGCGGTAGCTCAGTCGGTTAGAGCCGTGGACTCATAATCCATTGGTCGCGGGTTCGAGCCCCGCCCGCCCCACAAATAGCCTCTGAGCTGCGGAAACGTTGAACTGGACAGTTGAGTTTCTCCGAAACGGCGCTCCGGCAGCCATAGATTCTGCCGGTAGGTATCGAACGTCGGGCTGGGCCTGGCGCGCACCGCTCACGCCACTTCTGAGTGACTAGAAGACGCGCAGGTGGGGTAATTTGCCTCCCCGCGCCCAGCCCAGCGTTCAGGATAACGCGTACGGAATCCCACCCGGACTGCCCGAGATGCCCGTACCACTTTTCGTGATGTCGATCGACGCATGCCATGAGCACGGCCATTTCGTCTATCGGCACCCCAGCCGGTAGCAGACGCTTCGCGTACCGATGCCGCCACAGGTACGGGTACACCCTGCCTACGTTGTGCCGTGCCTTGCCCTTGCCGACGTAGGCGATTCGGGCAGACGCGCGCAGCGACTTCCGGAACTCCGAATCGGAGTACGGGCGCCCGTTCGGCTGCGCCAGCACCAAACCCGATTCCACTTCCCGGCTGCGCTTCTTGTACGGCACCGGGGCAGGTTGACCCCACCCGTACGCGTTGATGCGTCGAGCGAGGATCTTGCATGCCTTGTCCGCGATCGGGACCGTGCGGCATTCCTTGTCTTTCAGCTCTTTCATCTGGCCGGGGGACGCGTCGAAGCTCCACGCCACATCGAGCGTGCGTGCCTTCAAGTCAACGTTCTCGACGTGCAACCCTTGCAGCTCGCCGGGGCGCAATCCGGTCTCGTCCAACAGGTCGAGCACGTCTTGAAATTCTTCGGGCAGGGTGCGCCGAATCTGGGTGTGTGCTTCATCCTCGATGAACTTGGCGGGCATGCGGTTAAGGTCCGGCAGCTTCACGCCCTTGCACGGGTTGATGTCGAGCGCGCCGCGCGTCTTCGCGTACTCGCAGAGGCTTGAGAGGTTCCAATAGCACTTGATCGCCATGGAGGGCGACAAGCCCTTCTCACCGATCAGTGAGACGTGTACCCAATCCTCAATGGTCGCGGTGTCCAGGTCCCGCACCTTCTCATCCTGCCAGCGCGGTAGGACGTGGTTGCGTATGCGGCTGTCGTCACGTGACGCTGTACCGGCTTCCACGCGCCTTGCGGCTCGTCAGTCGGGGCACAGTTCGCCAACCGTGACTGTCCGCGCCGGACGAACCGGACGTGCATCTCGTCGTGCGGCTGCGCGGCTTACATCTGCATTTCGCGGCGTGTCTGACTGCCGCGTTGATCTTCGTCCAAGACGAAGGGGTACGGCATCGCACGGACGGCGTGTCCGTGGGTCATGGCGTGCCCAACAAGTTGCCGAGGTTGCCGGGGGAACGGCTGTACCTCGAGCGATGACGGCTCAAAATCGATTGCGCCCTTGCCGGAGACATGAAACCATGATCGCTGCGTTGGCCCTGGTGGGATGGCGGCGTTCGCGGGGGAGGATCGCGGCGCGGGTCAAGGCCATGCGCGTCTGGGGGGGCTGGTGACCACACGGGGCGGGACCACGGATGGTTGTGCTGTCTGCGGGGTCCTGCGTGCCCTCCGATCGGCTTCATTTCATGGCGTGCATCCGCTCTGGGTGCACGCCCTTTTCTGTGTCGAGAAGGAGAATGATGAAAGTCAAGAGTGGGCTGCGGTCCGGCCGAGGTGCCACGGTCGCGGCGACTATGGCAGCTGTCGCCGCCGCTCTGGTGGTCCAAGCGCCGATGGCGCAGGCGGATACCGCAAAGGCCCTGTCGTGCAAGGCCCGTTTCAATCACAATCCAATGCAGATCAAAGGCGGTGTCGGAGTCGGGGCGAACGTGGTATGCGATGAGAAGCCCACCGCCTTCCACGTGTGGCTGTCGCTGCAACACAGGACCCGCGACGGCAAGTGGATCGAACAGGGTGCGGATACCAGCAGGGAGATTCCGAACTCGTGGTACAACATCCTGGCCTACACCGCCCATTGCGAGGACCGTGCATGGAGGGCGATAGTTAGAATCGACGTCGAATCGGGTGGTAAATCGGTCACCGACTCCGTGGAAACGCCGCCCACCATCATCAACTGCAACCCCTAACGAGGACCATCGTGGATCTGTCGCACACGTCAAGCGGTCGTAGCATGTGGTCGGGTCGCTGGTTCCGGCTTCGTCAGCAACTGGCCCTACTGCACCCTGCCCCTGCGGGCTCGGGTAAGGCGTACTCGCTGGGGCGTGAGTGGGGCGGGTGGACCGGTCGGCCGGTGCGGGGCCTGCGTCGGCTGCGGTGGGTGACTCTGCCCGCTTACTACACGCGCAAGGTGCCAGCCAATGACGTGGAGGCCGCGACGGATTGGCTGTTGGAACGTCGGGGACTGTAGTTTCCGGTCGCCAGCAGAAACCCCTCAGATTCACGCTGAGGGGTTTGCTGTGTGTTCGGGGCCTGAAGAACTTCCGCTTCGCTCGTCATGGGGCGCAGATTCGATCCCGCCCGCAGATCGCTCGCGATCGAAGCACGCGTCCCCTTACGCAGGATCGATATGGGAAGTGATGCCCGGGATGATCACCTGGACGGGTTCGGACGTGTCGGATCCTCTGGGCCGCATACCGATCCGGCTGCCCGAGTCGAGAACCGATCTAACGAAGACCAGCACGGTGTGCGTCTTGTCTGGGCGTCAGTGCTCGGTCGATGAAGTCGCCGTGGAATTCGACCGCGTGCACATTCCGTGCGCGGTGCAGTTCCCGCCAGCGAAGATCCGGTTTCCCCGCCACCCCGCTACCATCGGGCCAACTCTGAGAGGAAA
>NZ_BAFS01000083.1 GCF_000308415.1 Nocardia asiatica NBRC 100129
GCGTTCCAGACCGATCGCCGCCGCCATGGCCAAGCCGAAGGCGGGGTGCGGGTTGAGTCCCAGACCTTCCGCCATCGCCACCAGGTTCATCGGGGCGCCGCCGATGGCCGCGCCCGCCAGCCGCAGGTCAGGTGCGTAGGACGGCTGTAGCGCGGCCGCCCATGCCGTGGCCAGACCGCCGCCGGAGTAGCCGGCCAGCGTCACCGGGCTGTGCTGTACGGCGAGTTCGGGCAGTTGTTTCGCGGCCCGGATGCCGTCCAGCGTGATCTGGCCGCCCAAACGCGCGGCCCCCAGCGCGAACTGCGGGCCGAGGTGGTCGGGCAGCGCCAGGCTCCAGCCTCGCTGCAGCAGCACGTTCAACATCGGCGTCGTCGTCGACAGGTTGAAATCGTTCTCGTAGAGCAGGTGCGATACCGCGCAGCCGGTGCCGAGCGAATTGATGAAGTGCTGATAGGACAGCAGCGGCATGCCGGGCTGATGGAAGGCGGGGGTGACGATGGTCGTGGTCGCCGCGATCGGCGCGCCCCGCGAGTTGGTGGAACGGAACTCGACCAGCCTGACGGTGGCGCCGGGGAAGGAAGCCAGCGGCGGCAAGGGCCGCACGTCGAGTACGTCACCTGGTCGGTGTGCCGCCAGATCGGCCGGGGCGGCGTAGAACGGGTCCGGATCGGGCAGCGGGTATATCGGTTCCGCGGTTGCCGTGGTCGCCAGCAGCAGCGTCAGTGCCATACCGCCGAGCGCACCGAGGACACGGGCGGCACCGAGACGCCTGCTGCCCGGGACACGAAGAAGGGGACGAGTCACGAGCTTGACCTCCAGGGGTAGTTCGCCGCATTCGTCGATCAGCCAGCTGAAGCCGTATGTACCGACAGCAAACTACCAGCGACATTTCTAAGTGAGACCGGAATGCCTCAAATTACCTATTTACCGGCGGTAGAACCGTGAATTCCTTTGCTTCCGCTGGAGGTATGGTGAGTTGACAGCAATTGTGCAGCGATCTCTGTGGCCGCGTGCTTCGGTGCGAAGTGGGAGCCGCGTCGACGGCGTGCGTCCGTCCGTGGCGTGTGGCCGTCGGCGACCACGCACGGTTCGACGGCTCCGTCCGTATGGCGGCCGGCACTGTCCACAGTCGAGCCGAAGGGGTTGCGACTCCGGGCGCGCCCGGCTTGGCTGGATTACATACACAGCGACGAGGTCAGGACGAAGGAAGGAGCGGTCATGTCCAAGAGAGCAGCACACAAGGTCCACGCATCCGGCTCCGAGGCACGAGAACCGGTACGTTCCGTGCCGGATACCGAGACCGTATCGCCGACCGGGACGGACGGCGCGACGACCACCAAGCGCGCCGGACTGCCGGTCCCGGTCCCGACGCTCGGTATGCGGATGGCGCACCTCCCGCTGCCGCCCGGCCCGCGCACCGTGGCAGGCGGTGTCGCGTCGGCCACCGCGGCGGTGCGCGATCTTGTACCGGATCGGGAGTCGTTGCTCTACTTCGGCGGACTCGGAGCAGCCGCGGTCACCGGGGTGGTGTCGTGGCCGGTCGCCGGGGCGATCGGCGTCGGCGTCTGGGTGGCGGAGCACGCCCGTCGTGCGCCGGACACCGCGAAGTCGGGCTGACGACCGACCGCGGGGCGCCCGGCCACGATCGCGACCTCCGGCGTCGTCGGCTTCGACGTGGCCGAAACGTGCCCCTGGGCTGGACTATGCCCGGAGGTAGGTGAACGGGACGCTGTTGCTGGTACCGCCCGAGGCGGTGACCGTGACGTCGACGACGCCCGTCCCGGCAGGCACGGTGACCCGGATCAGCGTGTCGGAGATGACGGTGAACGGTGGCGTCGCCGTGCCGAAACGGACGGCGGTCACGCCGGTGAATCCCGTGCCGTTCAGGACGGCGGTGCTGCCGCCGGACGCGGGCGCTTGGTCGGGGTAGACCGCGGCGATCGCCGGTGCGGCGAGATAGGTGTAGACGACCCCGTTGCTGGTGCCGCCGGGCGTGCTGACGGTGACCGCGACCGGCCCGTCGGGCCGGCTGGGAGCGACGGCGGCTATCTGGGTTGCGGAGAGCACCGTGAAGGAGGCCGCCGGGGTTGTCCCGAAACGGACGGC
>NZ_BAFS01000082.1 GCF_000308415.1 Nocardia asiatica NBRC 100129
GGAAATCAAACACCCTATTAGACTCACCCCGTGCGGTTGTATCGGGACGAGGCGGTAGTGGTTCGCCAGCACAAGCTGGGTGAGGCGGATCGCATCGTCACGTTGCTCACGCGACAGCATGGACTGGTTCGCGCGGTGGCCAAGGGGGTACGGCGCACCAAGTCGAGGTTCGGAGCGCGGTTGGAGCCGTTCTCCTACATCGACGTGCAGTTGTATCCGGGGCGCACGCTGGACACCGTCACTCAGGTGCACACGATGGAGGCGTTCGCCGCCGACATCATCGACGATTACGGGCGCTACACCACCGCGTGCGCCGTTTTGGAGACCGCGGAACGACTGGCAGGCGAGGAGCACGCGCCCGCGCCCCGGTTGCACGCGCTCACCGCGAGCGCCCTGCGCGCCATCGCGGCCAAGCAGCGGCCGCACGAACTGATCCTGGACGCGTTCCTGTTGCGCGCTATGGGTTTCGCGGGCTGGGCGCCCGCTTTGAACGAGTGCGCCAAGTGCGCGACGCCGGGTCCGCATCGCGCGTTCCATGTCGCGGCCGGTGGCGCGGTGTGCGTGCACTGCCGTCCGCCGGGCGCGGCGACACCCGGTCCCGGAGTGCTCGACCTGCTGGTCGCGTTGTTGCGCGGGGACTGGGAGCGCGTCGAGACGACGCCCGCCGGTGTGCGCAGGCAAGCGAGCGGGCTGGTCGCGGCGCACTTGCAGTGGCATCTGGAACGTCAACTGCGCACCTTGCCGTTGATCGAGCGGTCCGGGCCACAGCCGGAAAAAGTGCTGCCGGACGGAGTCCATGTTCCGGGCTCGCCGGACCGGGCGGAGGCCGAGCAGCCGCTCACTCCACGAATTGAAGTTCTACCTGGGGCAGCTCGATCATGACGCGCGCGCACACCGCGCGATGCCAGGTGGCGGGGTATCGCGTGTCCGGTTCGTGTTTGGCGTAATCGTCGTTGGTTCGATAAGTGTGCAGGCGGGGTGAGATCTCCCCGGAGTCGATGGCGTCGACCATTGCCTCCACCACCTGTTCGGTCTCGTCCGCGAGGGCGGCGAGTTCGCGTGCCACACTGTCGGGGATTTGGAAGGCCCCCTTCTCCCATCGCTCGACGGTGCGTTCCGCGACCGCGAAGAAACGCGCGCACCAAGGGACCGGGAGGCCGAGTAATTCGCGAGTGGCTCGGAAACCCGCCGCGGTCCCGGTGCCTGGTAAATCGCTCACGTCCGAGAAACCCCTCCCCAGTATCACGATAGGGAAAAGAATAAGTCACCGATGCCGGTTCGAACCGCGGAATTCGCCAGGAAGCAACGCGGCGGCAGGGCAGTGGCGGCGATCAGGCAGGATGGAGGCCGTGATCCTCCGCCGAGACTCCGCTACCGCGACCGAGCCGAAGCCCGCGGGCGCTGTTCGCCCGCCCGCGCCGCATCCGTCGGGAGCCCGGCCGCCGAAACTGCCGCCGGAATTGGTCCCGTCGCACGTCGCGCTCGTGATGGACGGTAACGGCCGCTGGGCACAGGAACGCGGGTTGCCCCGCACCGCCGGCCACGAGCGTGGTGAGGCGGTGCTGATGGACACCGTCGAGGGCTGCATCGAGATCGGCGTCAAGTGGCTGTCGGCCTATGCCTTCTCCACCGAGAACTGGCGGCGCAGCCCCGAGGAGGTGCGCTTCCTCATGGGCTTCAACCGTGACGTGATCCGCCGCCGCCGTGACGAGATGCACGAGATGGGCGTGCGGGTGCGCTGGGCGGGTCGCCGCCCGCGACTGTGGCGCAGCGTGATCAAGGAGCTCGAGGTCGCCGAGGAGCTCACCAAGGACAACACGGTGATGACGCTGACCATGTGCGTCAACTACGGTGGCCGCGCCGAGATCGCCGACGCCGCAAGGGAGATCGCGCGCCGGGTGGCGGCGGGCGAGATCGATCCGGAGAAGGTCACCGAGGCGACGGTGGCGAAATACCTGGACGAGCCGGATATGCCGGACGTGGACCTGTTCCTGCGTCCGTCGGGCGAGTTCCGCAGCTCCAACTTCCTCATCTGGCAGTCGGCCTACGCCGAATTCGTCTACCAGGACACGCTTTTCCCGGACTTCGATCGGCGCAACCTGTGGGAGGCATGTCTGCAGTACGCTGCGCGGGACCGCCGTTTCGGCGGGACCAAGTGAACGGCGGCACGGATATGGACGCAGCGGTGACCCCGGAGCAGGAACTGCAAGCACGGGCCGGAGCCTGCCTGTCGAGCTACGGCATCGACGTGCGCGTCGACCCCGAGGGGTCGCTGGGCTTCGAGTACGAGGGCGCGCTGTCCTCGCTGCGCGCGGTGAACCTGGCGCCCGGCTTGGACGTGCTGAGCCTCACCTGCGTGCTGGCCTGGGACCGGCCGCTGAAGCCGCAACTGCACAAGCGCGTGGCCGAGCGCAACAACGCGCTGCAATTCGGCTCGCTGACCGTGATCGGCCGCGGCAACCTCGCCGACGTCATCCTGCGCTACACCTTCCCCGCCGCGGGTTTGGACGATCAGGCCCTCACCACGATGCTGCTGCTCGTGCTGTCCAACGCGAGCCGTTCCAGGAAAGGTCTGCTGCCCTGAGGTCGCGGCCGCCCGATCAGCTCTCGTTCGGGCCGGTGGTTTCGCCGTAGGGGAGCAGGGTGCGCACGCCGAGCGCCAGGGTTTGCGGGTCGAGGTCGCCGATGATGAGGTGCTGGAGGATGAATCCCGGCAGCAGTCCGATGATCGCTTTGCCCACGGCGTCGGCGTCGGCGTCTTCGGGTAGCCAGCCCTTGTCGCGCATGCGTTCGGCGTAGTTCACCCACAGCGCGCGCATCGCGATCATCGTCTCGCGGACCATCACCGCCGCACCGGGATGCACCAGGGCAAGCGCCCAGGCCTGTGGCGCCAGCCGCACCGGACCATCGGGCCCGCTGCGCCGCACGACCTCCTCGGCGATCATGGCGATCAGTTCGGCGGGCGTGGGCAGCGGCTCGCGGTTCATCGCGTGGCCCATGGCTACGCGCAGCGACACCGTCGTCTCCGTGGCCAAGGCCGTGACCAACTCGTCCTTGCTCTTGAAGTAGCGGTACACCGCACCGGCCGAGAGCCCGGACTCGGTGAACACGTCCTGCATCGAGGTCTCGTGGAAGCCCTTGCGCGTGAAGCAGCGCCGCGCGGCGTCGAGGATCTGCTGCCTGCGGCGTTCGAGGTGCTCTTCGGTGACTCGGGGCATGATCCAAAAATAAAACGAATATTCGTTCTTGACAACTGCCGGGACCCGTGCGACGGTAGGCGCAACTAAAAAGAACGAGCATTCGATTTTTAGGAGTAGGCCATGAACACCACGCAGCGGGCGTTCGCTCTCGGTCTCGGCGCCGCCCTGCTCCAGGCGCTGATGCTGATCGCATTCGCCTGGCCGGCCGCCAATATCGGCCCCCGTGACCTGCCGCTGGCCGTCACCGGTCCGCAAGCCGCGATGGTCAGCGGCAAGCTCGCCGAGCACAGTCCGGGCGCGTTCGAGATCAGCACGCCCGCGGACGAGGCCGCAGCCCGTGCCGCGATCGAGAACCGGGAGGTCTACGGGGCCGTCGTCACCGGCGACGGGCCGCCGCGCGTGCTGGTCGCCTCCGGCGCGAGTCCCGCGGTCGCGCAGCAGCTCACCCAGATCGGGCAGCAGCTCTCCGGCGCGCCCGCCGCCCGGGTCGAGGACGTGGTCGCGGCCGACTCGGACGATCCGCGCGGGACCGCGTTCGGCGCGATGGTGCTGCCGTTGGTCATGTCCGGCATCGCGGCGGGCGTGCTGCTGGCTCTGTTGATTCCCGCGTTCGGCGGACGGGTGATCGGCCTGGTCACCTTCGGCGTCGCGGGCGGGCTGCTGAGCATGGCGATCATTCAGGGCTGGCTGTCGGTGGTGCCCGGGTCGTACCTGGTGCTCGCTTCGGTGGCCGGGCTGGTGTCGTTCGCGGTCGCGGGGGCGGTGGTGGGCCTCGCCGCCGTGATCGGTACGGCGGGGGTCGGCCTCGCCGCGCTGACCATGCTGCTGATCGGCAACCCGTTCTCGGCGGCCACGTCGGCGCCGGAGCTGTTGCCGCAGCCGTGGGGCGTCGTCGGACAGTTGCTGCCGCCCGGAGCCGCCGCGTCACTGCTGCGCTCGGTGGCGTTCTTCGACGGTGCCGCCGCGACCGGCCCCCTGGTGGTGCTGCTGGTGTGGGGCGCGTTGGCGCTCACGCTGCTGGCCGTCGGCACGCTGCGCGGTCGACCGGCCGACGCTCCGGCTGCGGCGCGGAACGCGATGCCCGTCAGCTGAATCGGTCACGCGGGCGTTCTCGGACGAGAGCGGTCCGCTGCCGGTGAAGGACGGTGCGGTTACCCGAGCCCTGTCCCTGAGCGACCCGGCCACCGAACGGTGGCCGGGCCGCTTTCGCGCGTGCCGGGTGACGCCGACGCCGATGTGGCAGCCTCGTTCGGACGGCGGGCGGCAGCAGACAGGTTCGCGCGGCGCGCTCCGCGTCATCGAGCCGTGCGGGCAGCCAGCGCCTACCCGGTAGTTCGGCGCGGCCGTGCTTCACGATGCCCGGCAAGACACGCCGGTGCGGCCGCCTCGGCCGGGTGCGCCGGAAGACGGGCGATCACCTGTTGCGCCGGCGCGCCGTCTCGCAGGACGTGCAGGTGCCGAACACCTCCAAGGTGTGGCTGATCTCGGTGAAGCCGTGCTCGTGCGCGATGGCCTCGGCCCACGCCTCCACGGTCGGGCCTTCCACCTCCACGGTGCGGCCGCAATGCCTGCACACCAGGTGGTGATGGTGGCCGGTGGAGCACTGCCGGTAGACCGACTCGCCGGAGTCGGTGCGCAGCACGTCCACCATGCCCGCGTCGGCCAGCGACTGCAGCGTCCGGTAGACCGTGGTCAGGCCGATGCCCTCGCCACGTTTGCGCAGCTCGTCGTGTAGGTCCTGGGCGGAGCGGAACTCATCGATGTCACCGAGCAGCGCGGCGATGGCGCTGCGCTGCCTGGTGCTGCGGATACCGACCGGTTTCTGCGGAGCGGCCGTGTTGTCTGGCACGAATCACCCTTCCTCGGCGTGCGCGACGGCGTCGACGACGATGTGCGCCAGATGGTCGTCGACGAGTTCGTAGAGCACCTCGCGACCCGAACGCTCACCGTGCACGACACCGGCGGCCTTGAGGATGCGAAGATGTTGACTGACAAGTGGTTGCGTGACGCCGAGCGCGTCGACCAATTCGTGGACGCAGCGCGGCGACTCGCGCAACTGCAGCACGATAGCAATCCGTACCGGCGCTGCCAGCGCCCGTAACAGCTCGCCCGCGTCCTCCAGCACGGTGCGTGCGGGGACCGGCGCCGGGCCGGGCGACCGATACGGGTTGTGCGGCGGTGCCGCGGCGGTCTCGGCGGTCATGTCACCAACTCCTTAATGGAAAGCATTACCAGTTTGCGTATGCACAGGTGCGCATGTCAAACGGGCGCGCCGAACCGTGCGGTTGAAACCGGCGCCGGGCCTGCCGATAGGCTGGGCACAAATCGCAGCGTCGACGCCGAACTATCGTGTCGAGGCAACAAGAATCCGACTCGCAGTGGATGGAGAATTCTCGCGTGGCACCCAAGTCGAAGGTGGACACCGTTGCCAACCTCGCCAAGCGCCGGGGTCTGGTGTACCCGTGCGGTGAGATCTACGGAGGCACCAAGTCGGCATGGGATTACGGTCCGCTGGGTGTCGAGCTCAAGGAGAACATCAAGAAGCAGTGGTGGCGCGCCATGGTCACCAGCCGCGAGGACGTCGTCGGTCTCGACTCGTCGGTGATCCTGCCCCGCCAGGTGTGGGTGGCGTCGGGCCACGTCGGCGTGTTCAACGACCCGCTGGTCGAGTGCCTGAACTGCCACCACCGCTTCCGGCAGGACCACCTGCAGGAGGCGTACGCGCTGAAGAACAAGATCGATGACCCGGACACGGTCTCGATGGACCTCATCGCGTGCCCCAACTGCGGCACCGTCGGCCGCTGGACCGAGCCGCGCGACTTCAACATGATGCTCAAGACCTACCTCGGCCCGATCGAGTCCGAGGAGGGCCTGCACTACCTGCGCCCGGAGACCGCCCAGGGCATCTTCGTGAACTTCGCCAACGTGATGACGACCGCGCGCAAGAAGCCGCCGTTCGGCATCGCGCAGATCGGCAAGAGCTTCCGCAACGAGATCACCCCCGGCAATTTCATCTTCCGCACCCGCGAATTCGAGCAGATGGAGATGGAGTACTTCGTCAAGCCGGGCGAGGACGTGGAGTGGCACAAGTACTGGATCGAGACGCGGTTCTCCTGGTACACCGATCTCGGCATCGCCGCGGAGAACCTGCGGCTGTTCGAGCACCCGAAGGACAAGCTCTCGCACTACTCGGCGGGCACCACCGACATCGAGTACCGCTTCGGCTTCCAGGGCAACGAGTGGGGTGAGCTGGAGGGCGTCGCCAACCGCACCGACTTCGACCTGAAGACGCACTCCGAGCACTCCGGCACCGAGCTGAGCTTCTTCGACCAGACCACCAACGAGCGCTACATTCCGTACGTCATCGAGCCCGCGGCGGGCCTCACCCGCTCGCTGATGGCCTTCCTGGTCGACGCCTACGCCGAGGACGAGGCGCCCAACGCCAAGGGCGGCGTGGACACCCGCACGGTGCTGCGCCTGGATCGCCGCCTCGCGCCGGTGAAGGCGGCGGTGCTTCCGCTCTCGCGCAACGCCGATCTCACCCCGAAGGCCAAGGACCTGGCCGCGCAGCTGCGCAAGAACTGGAATGTCGAGTTCGACGACGCGGGCGCCATCGGCCGCCGCTACCGCCGCCAGGACGAGATCGGCACGCCATTCTGCATCACCGTCGACTTCGAGACGCTCGAGGACCAGGCGGTGACCATCCGCGAGCGCGACACGATGACCCAGGAGCGCATCGCGCTGGACAAGGTGGAGGGCTACCTCGCCCAGCATCTGATCGGCGCCTGAACCCGCCGCGGCGTCCCCGGGGTCGTGACCGGCCCCGGGACGCTGTCGTTCAGCAGTTCTTCTTACGCGTGATCATGCCGATCGTGGTCGGAATGAGCAGCGCGAACCCCCACGGCGCGGCGACCCAGAACGGCCAGAAGTAGCCCGCGCCGGTGGCCAGGTAGATCGCCACGCACAACACGTTGACGAACACCCACGGAATCCACATGATCGTGATCCACTGCGGAATGCCGGCACCGCGCGCCTGCTGCGATTGCCGGTGCGCGGGAAGGTCGGACAGCAGCGGCGTCAGCTCGCCGTAGGTCTTGGCGGCGTACACCTGTTGCAGCCGTTCGTCGAATTCGGGCAGCGTCAGCCTGCCTTCGTTCATCGCCAGCCGCAGCCGGTCGATGATCTTCTCGCGATCGGCGTCGGACGCCCGCACGTGATCCTGACTCACGATGTCAGCGTAGGTCACCGGCCCTGTGGTGTGGGATGACCATCTGTGCAACAAGATTCACGGAACATCCCAGAACGCCAGCTCGTGCCGCAGTCCTTCGCGGAACAGTTCCTCCGCGCGTGCCGGATCGGCGCCGGACTCGTCGAGCATCTGTGCGCAGCGGCGGGTGAGGGCGGCGAATCCCGGATCGGCGTAGGTGTCGACCCAGCGGCGGTAGCGCGGTTCGGCGGGCGGGCGCCGGGCCAGCCGCGCGCCCAGTGTCGAGTAACCCCACATGCACGGGTAGAGGGCGGCGAGCCCTTCGCCATAGGACGCGGCCGAGTCCAAGAGAAACGCCGTGTACGCCGCGCACGGTGCGCCTTTCGCGGCGCCGTCGAGGTCGGCGCCGAACTCGGCGGCCAGCGAGCGGTGCAGCGACAGTTCCTCGTGGTAGGTGGTGTGCGCGAGGTCGACCAGGTCGCCGAGGTGGGCGGCCGGAGCCTGCCACGCGAGGCGGGCGAATACGCGGACGTAGTCGAGCAGGAACAGATAGTCCTGCTCCAACCAGGACCGGAACACCGGTTCGGGCAGTGTGCCCTGGGCGATACCGACCACGGTGGGATGGGCCAGCTGTTCCTCCACCGAAGGAAGACCGATCTGCTCCAGATGCGCCGCGAGACTCATACCGGCAGTCTTCCGCATTCGCCCGCCCGGTCGGTTTGCACCCGTGCCGGTGGTGCCGCACTCTTGCGGCATGTTGTGGGATGAGGACGCTTCGATCCGGCCGCTGGCGCCATCGGAGCAGCGGTTCGTGCGGCACGGGACCTACACGGGCCGGTCGGTGTCGGTGCGGGGCGCACTCGACGTGACGGCGCTTGGGGAGGCGTTCGCGGCGTTGCGGCGCGCGTATCCGGTGATCGGCTGCCGGATCGCGGAAGACGGCACGGGGCAGGGTTATCTGCTGGAGGCGAACGAGCGCGCGTGGGTGCCCGCGTTCGTACGGGAGGGTGAGGTGGCGGCGATCGGCATCCCCGCCGTGGATCCCGCGGTGCAGCTGGCCTATCTCGACGTGGTCGGCGCGGGTACGGGCGAGTGGCGCGTCACGCTGTTCGCGCACCACAGTGTCGCCGACGCGGGGCACTGTGTCGAACTACTGGCACGGCTGTGGGACTGCTATACCGACCTTGTCGACGGTCGACCAGCGAGCATTGTCCCGCAAGGTATTCCGCAATCGGTGGAGTGGCATGTCGCCGCGCGGGGAATCGCCAGGGCCGCGCTCTCCGGATTCGAGGACGTGACCGTGCCGCTGCCGCCCGAGCAGCGGACGCCACCGCCCGACAGCGCGCGGCCCGCGCCGAGCACGCTGGCTCGCCCGCCGCGCCTGCGGTTGGACCGAGCGGCGACCGCGAGGATCGTCGACCTGGGCCGCAAGACCGGCGTGACGGTGAACGGCCTGCTCACCGCGGCGCTGTTGCGGGCGTACGCGCGGGTGGCCGCCGGTGGCGCGACGCCGCTGGGCTGCCTGTACCCGGTGGACCTGCGTACTCGGCTGCGGCCACCGGTCGCCGCGGCGGCGGGCACCAATATGGCGGGGATGGCCGCCTTCGCGGCCGAGGTGGATCCAGAGGCGAGCGTTGTCACACTGGCCCAGCGCGTTTCGGCCCGGTTGACGCACGATCTGGCCGAAGGCGTCGTGCAGCAGTCCGTGCTGCATTTCCCGGACTACTACGGTGCGACCAGGATTCACTCGCTGGCCGGGCATATCGCGGTGACCAATACCGGAGTCGTTCCCCAGTTCCGCATGCCCGCGGGCCTCGAACCGACCGATTACGAGATCGTGTACCTGTCCGCGCATCCTCGCCCCTCCGCGGGCGCGTCGGCCGCGGTGACCTATCTCGTCTACACCTTCGCGGGTGAGCTGACCGTCGGCGTGCTCGGCGGCGGCGCGCCCACCGAAGACCTGCTCGAGGAGGTGCGATCCGAGCTGACCGCGTTGTCGGCGGTGCGCGCCGGCTGACCGTCCCGGGACGGGCCGTGGCGGACGAGCCGCCACGGCCCGGTCTCATTTCGGCTGGACGGGCTCCTGCAACTCGGTGACCCAGCCCGCGGTGTCCTCGGTATAGACCAGGGTCACCTCGCGGCTGGGCCCGCTGATGCGGTAGCCGTTCTCGTCGATCCAGCGACCGAGCGCCTGCCAGGGTTCCAGGACCCGCTCCATGCTGCCGCGATGGACCACGGTCGCGGCCCGCTCGATGGCGGGCAGGTCCACCACCGCGAAATCGTGCCCACCGTCCGGATCGAGGTCGACCGGCATCGCGGCGTGGGCGAGGATCGTGCCGTCCGCGCGCTGCTCGTAGTACGCGATCCCGGGACCCACCGGTGTGACCTCGGCGCGCGCCAGCCGAGCGCACAGGTCCTCGAACAACGGACCGATCACCGGCCCGATCGTGCCGGGTTCGAAATCATTGGCGACACCGGTCACCTCGGCTACTCGGACAGCGGGGACGGATTTGATCACCACATCGTGGGCAGGCATGAAGCCCTCCTTCTCGATGACGCGAAGCCTCGTCTCGACCTGGGTCAGGCGGGCGCGGTCGCTCGTGATGCGCTGCTCGAGCTCGGCGCGGCGCAGCATGAGCATGCCGCGCAGTTCGGCGCCGCCCACCCGCTCGTCCAGGATCCGGCGCACCTGGTCGAGGGTGAAGCCGAGTTCCTTCAGCGCGACGACGCGATTGAGCCGTGCCAGCTGTCCCGCCTCGTAATAGCGGTAACCGCTGACGGCGTCGACCCGGTCGGGCCGCAGCAGCCCGATCGCGTCGTAATGGCGCAGCATGCGCACCGACACCTGTCCGTGTCTGGCGAAGTCTCCGATACTCAACATGACGAGTCCCGGTCTATGGCCTCACACGGTGTCAGGGTCAAGGCGTGGTCAGAATCGTCCGCCGCGGCCGATCCGCCGGGAGCCCGACGAACCGCCGAACGAGCCGGGGCTCCAGCCGCCGCGCCCGCCGCCCGCCGCTCCTCGCAGCAGTCCTTCGAGCAGGATGCCGCCGAGCACGGCCCCCGTGTTGACGCCGCCGAGCACCGACCCGGAGTGGGCGCCGCCGTAGGGACTCTGCGCCGACTCCCAGGCGCGCACACTGGCCTGGGCCGCCCGCAGCGCGCGCCCGGCCAGATCCGCCGCCGTGCGGGCGTGCCGCAGCGCCGTGGCGGGGTCGTCCGCGCTCATCCGCCGCGCCTCGTCGAGGTTGCGCTGTGCTTCCGAGAGCCGGGTGCGCGCTTCGGCGTCGACGCCGCCGCGCCGGGTGGCGAGGTAGTCGGCGGCCGCGCCGATCCGCGCGCCCGCGTCGGTGAGCGCGTGCTCGAGCCTGCGCCGCAGGTCCTCGGCGGCCTGTCTGCGGTCGGTGGCGGCGGCGACGGCACGGTCGAGTTCGGCATCGGCGGTGACCGCGTCGTGGAAGGCGCTCAGCGGGTCGGTGTCCGCCGATCCGGTCGCCTGGTCCAGCGCGGACTGCGCGGCGGTGCGGGCATCCGCCAGTTCCGGCCCGCCGTAACCGGAGAGTTCGGCGGCGGAGGCGATGTCGCGGCGCAGTTCGTCCAGCACGGCGGGAAGGCCGTCGCGGGCTTGCCGAATGGCTCCGGACGCGTTGTCGACCGCGTCGAGCAGGGCTCGGGCCTGACCGATCGCGGCTTCGGCCGACCGGATGGCGGCGACCGCGCCGCCCTGCTCGCCGACCGGCTCGGTGAGGGCCGACCGTCCCGCGTCGATGCTCTGCTCCGCGAAAGCGATCCGCTCCCGCGCCATCCGCACGTTGTCCTCGATCGGCGCGAGCACACTCGGCGGATGGGTGGCGGTGAGCCGGTCGAGCTCGGCCTCCGACGCCGGGACCCGGGCGGTGACGTCCACGATGTCCCTGGTCAGAGCGTCCAGCCGCGCCGGGGCGTCGAGCAGCAGGTCGCGCATGGCGTCGAAGGCGGCGACCTGCGCGTCGAGTTCCCGGTCGGCGCGGCCCACCGTGCCGATCAGGCCGACCAGCAGTGCGCGCTGTTCGTCCGCCGTCTCCGGGATGGCGTCGTCGAGCCGTTGCCGCATCGAGAATGCCTCGGCGACAGCGGCTTTCGCGTTGTCGAGGGCGGTGCGGAAGGGGACGGTGGCGGTGGCGCCGAACTCGCTCGTGGCGAGATCGAGTTCCTCGCCGCTGGTGCGGATCGCGTTGTCGATCTCCACGAGCGCCTCGCGCGAGCGCGCGTGCAGCGCGTCCAATGACAGTGCCGACAGCGCCGCGGTGTTCTCCGGGTCCACCTGCCGCGCCGCCGCCAGCTCGGCCTCCGACCGGTCGCGCCGTCGTTTGCGCGCGTACCACACCAGGCCGCCCGCCCCGAGGATGACGAGCACACCGAGGACGAGCAGCGCTCGGCCGCTCACCCCACCGCCACTCATGGCCACGTCCAGCCCGTCGGCCGTCGCGATCCCGGCATCGGCCCAGCGGCCGTCGCGCAGGGCGGGTTCGACCTCTCGGATCACGAGGCCGTCGAGTTCGGACTCGCTCACGCCGCTGGGTAGTTCGCCCGCCAACCAGTACGCGCGATCCTCGGTGGCGACGGCCAGCAGAAGATCGCGCCCGCCGAACCCGGACAGCGACGCGGTGCGCGCGGACCACTCCTGCGGGGTGAGGCCGTCGAAGTCGCGCACGTACACGACCCACAGCCGGATCCGCTGATCGGCGTAGAGCCGGTTCACCGCGTTGCGCAGCTGGTCGCGCTGACCCTCGTCGAGCGCTCCGGCCCGGTCCTCCACGTAGGTGTCCATCCGCAGCGGTGGTTGCGCCGCGGCCAGGGGAGCCCCGGCCAGGGCGATCACGGCGAGCAGAACGCTGATCGCGAACATGCGAGCGAGGCGGATCCGCGGCGGCGATGACATGGCACGAATGTAGCTCGCTAGCATCGTTTCGTGATCACCATCGATCGCCCGTACAGCGGCCACGTGTCAGCGGATTCCAACCCGCAGCAGCGCGACGTCCCCGGCGCCCGCATCGTCAAGATGTCCGTCGGCGGCATGGACAACAACTGCTACCTGGTGCAGTGCACCGCCACCGGCGCCGCCCTGCTCATCGACGCCGCCAACGAGGCGCCGCGCATCGCCGCCCTGCTCGAGCAGGAGGCGCCGGGGCAGGTCGAGCTGATCGTCACCACGCATCAGCACCGAGACCACTGGATGGCGCTGCGGGAGACCGCCGCCGCCACCGGCGCGCCCACCGCGGCCCATCCGCTCGACGCCGGCCCGCTGCCGGTGCGCCCGGACCGGCTGCTCGCCGAAGGCGACGCCGTCGCGGTCGGCGATCTGGTCTTCGAGGTCATCCACCTGCGCGGCCACACGCCCGGCTCGATCACCCTGGCGCTCACCGACGGAGCGGGCCGCACCCACCTGTTCACCGGGGACTCGCTGTTCCCCGGCGGCGTCGGCCGTACCACCGCACCGGAGGACTTCGCCTCCCTCTTCACCGACGTCTCGACGAAACTCTTCGACCGCTACCCCGACGACACCGTCGTCTACCCCGGGCACGGTGACGACACCACCCTCGGCGCCGAGCGCCCCGACCTTCCGGCTTGGCGAGCGCGCGGCTGGTAACCGTCGGCGAAGGTGCGCGCGGAGCCGGTATCCAGGTCCGACAGTTACCGGTCTGTGATGCCGCTACTGGCAGACTTGGGGAGTGGATTTGCCAACGATGCGCACCCGAGCTCTCCCGGCTCCGGACCCGGCCCGGCCGCAGGGCTTCGGCGCGGGGTTGCTGCGCTGGGCACGGCGGCTGGTCATCGGTTCGGTGGTGATGGGGGCGGTGCTGGTCGGCGGGACCGCCTTCCGTGTGTGGCAGGTGGCGCGCATCGATGACTACACCAAGGCCGACGCGATCGTCGTCCTCGGCGCGGCCCAGTACTCCGGAACGCCGTCCTCGGTGTTCGAAGCGCGACTCGACCGGGCTTACCGGCTGTTCCGGGCCGGTGTCGCGCCGCGGGTCATCACCGTGGGCGGCAAGCAGGAGGGCGATCTGTTCACCGAAGCCGCGTCGGGCAAGAACTACTTGCAGGCGCGGGGGGTGCCCGGCGACAAGATCCTGGCCGTCGAAACCGGCTCGGACACGCTGCGCAGCGTCGAGGCCGTGGCGACGGCGATGCGTGCGCGCGACATGTCGTCGGCGGTGCTGGTCAGCGATCCCTGGCACTCGCTGCGCACCCGCACCATGGCCAGGGACGAGGGACTGGCCGCGTGGACCGCGCCGACCAGAACCGGCCCCGCCGTCCACACGCGCGAATCCCAGGCGCACGGCATCGCCAGGGAGACCGGCGCCCTGCTCTGGTACCAGTTCACCCACTTCTCCGCGGACTTCGCATACACGGCTGGACAGTGAGACCCGATGAGCGCCCGGTACACCGATCACGACACCGAACGCATCGTCGTCGAGGGCGCCAAGACCGCGGGGCTCGGCCCGCCGCGCAGTGAGTTCGAGACCGGTCACCGCACCGAGTTCGCCCGCGACCGCGCCCGCGTGCTGCACTCCGCGGCCCTGCGCAGGCTGGCCGACAAAACGCAGGTCATGGGTCCCCGTGAGGGCGACACCCCGCGCACCCGGCTCACCCATTCCCTGGAAGTGGCCCAGATCGGCCGCAGCATCGCCGACGGTCTCGGCTGTGACCCGGACCTGGTCGACCTGGCCGGTCTCGCCCATGACATCGGCCACCCGCCCTACGGTCACAACGGGGAGAAAGCTCTCGACACCTTCGCCGACGCATACGGCGGTTTCGAAGGCAACGCGCAGAACTTGCGCATCCTCACCCGCCTCGAACCCAAAGTGCTCGAACCCGACGGCGTCAGCGCGGGCCTCAATCTCACTCGCGCCGCGCTGGACGCGGCGATCAAATACCCGTGGGGCCGAACGGGTCCCGGCACCAAGTTCGGCGCCTACGAGGTCGACATCGAGCGCCTGGAGTGGATCCGCAAGGGTGCGCCGGACCGGCGACGCGCCCTCGAATGCCAGATCATGGACTGGTCCGACGACGTCGCCTACTCGGTGCACGACGTCGAGGACGGTGTCCTCGCGGGCCGGATCGATCTGCGCGCGCTGGCCGACCCCGCCGAACAGGACGCCCTGGCGGCGCTGGGGCAGTTCCAGCACTCGCTGGCGGCCGACGAACTGATCGCCGCCGCGCAACGGCTGTCGGAACTGCCGGTGGTCGCGGCGGCCTCCGGCTACGACGGCACGTTCACCGCCTCGGTCGCGCTGAAGCGTCTCACCAGCGAGCTGGTCGGCCGCTTCGCCACCGCCGCGATCATGGCGACCCGGGAGGTGGCGGGCGAGGAACCCTTGTCCCGCTATGCCGCCGACCTCGAGGTGCCGCGCATCGTCGCCGCCGAGGTGGCCCTGCTGAAGACCGTCGCGTTGCGCTACGTGATGTCCGACTCGGCGCACCGGTTGCGGCAGGCCGCCCAGCGCGAACGCATCCTCGCCGTGGCCGATCGGTTGCTGGCGACCGCTCCGCACAGCCTCGACCCGCTGCTGCTGCCGTTCTGGAACGCCGCATCCGACGACACCGCCCGCGTGCGCGTCGTCGTGGATCAGATCGCCTCCTACACCGAGAGCCGGCTGGAACGAGTCGCGGTCCACTTGGACGCCTAGCGCGCAGGGGGCGTCACGCCGACAGGTCGGTGGAACTCGGCAGGTCGGTGGCATCCGGTGGGTCGGTGGCTTCCGGCTGATCGGTCGATTCCGCGCGCGCCATCTTCACCAGTGCCGCGTGCAGTTCCTTCGCCGACGCACCCGCGCGATCCCCCCGCAGGACCACCTCGGTGAAGCCCTCCACCAGAGCACGGCCGGGGTCCAGCAGACCGGCGCCACTGCCGCCGCGGAGAAGGGACTCGTTGATCAACGTCCGCAACGCTTCTTGGCGAGCCCGGAAACCGCCCGCGACGTCCAAAGCCCGCGCGAATTCGCGGACGACCGTCGTATACACCGGCCGCTCGACGGGCCCGCGCCTGCGAAAGATTCGTCGCGTCTGCTGTTCGGCCACCGCACCTGACGGATGCGGGGCAGGTTTGGCCAGGACGAGCCAAACCTCGGGCGAGTCTTCCGTCACCGTTGTGGGATTCGGCCTCGGACGTGATTCCGGATCGTCGGTGAGTTCCACGCCCCGCAGCGGAATCGGGTATTTCGCCAGCAGCTCATCGATGGCGGAAACGATCTCACGGACCGCCTGCACGTCGATATCCGTGGCACCGAACCCGACGATCTTCACGCCGTGCCGCTGCGACAACTCCTGGGCGATCCGGCTCACCTCGGAAGCGTTGGTGGTGCCGGTCTGCGGTGTTTGCGGGGGGCGGTGCCCGGTGTCCCCGCGTTCGCCGCGTGCGGGGGCAGGTCGATGCCCGGGTGCGGAGTCGTGGGCGCGGTCGCGCGGCGCGGCGGTGGCCTGCCGATCCGATGGCCGGGCGGCTGGGTCAGCGGTCCGCCGCACAGGAGCCCGGTGGTCCAGGGGATCGCCTTGGGCGACGGGATCGGTCCGCGGGGTGGGCGTGAACAAGCCTGTGCCGCTGGTCTGTGGGTGCGGTCGGCGATCGTTCCCGTGGGCTTCGGCGGTGTCCTTCGAATCCGCGATGGACGGGGTGGCGTCCCTGCGGTGCGAGATGCCGATCCAGGGAGAGGAAGCCGAGCCGGTGACGGTGTCGCTCGGGACGGGGTCGGTGGCGTGCTCGATGTGTCCGGGATCGTCTCGAGTCGCGGAGTGCTCGTTCGAGGCGAGCCGGCTCGGGGCTTCGGACCGTGGGCCGAGCGCGGGGCCGTCGGCGGAATCGCCCTGCTGGATGGGCGAGTTCATCGGCTGCTCGGCTGCGGAAGGGCGCGGGTGGTCGGTCTGCTGGACGGCGGCTGTGCCTTCGACGAGGGCGGAGTCTTGGAGTGTTTCGGGCTCGCGAACGGGTGCGGTGCCCCACGGGGTGGCGGACCCGGTAGGTGCGGGATCGGCCCGCTGGGCGGCGGCTGGGTGGGCGGTCTTCCCGTCGGCTGCGCTGTCGTCAGCGGCCTCGAGCTGCTGGCTGAGTGCCGAATCGCCCATGCCGGGCTGCTGGGTGGATGCCGGACGCCATGAGGCGGCGGATTCGGGGGATCGCGGAACGGTTCGCTGGACCGATGCGAGGCAGTTCGCGAGGTCGAGCGGTGAGATGAGTTCGGGGCGGTGACTGTTACCGACTCGTGGTGGGGAGCCGGCTGGTCGGGGGCTTGCGGGATTCGCGGCGTCGGATGGCTCTAGGGCGACTGGTTCGGCGACGGTGTCGATCGGGGGGACGGGCTCGGCTTCCTGCGCGATGGCGATTTCCGGGACGGATGAGGAGTCGTCCGCGGTATCGAGTTGTCCCGTGTTCGCCTGAGGGACACCAGCCCTGGCGTCGTTTAGCCGCAGGTGCTCGGTGTCGGCTGGTGGTGCGGAGGCGTGTTCGGTCTCCTGGACGGGCCGGATACCGCCTTCCTCGACGGGCACGGCGGTGTTCCGCTGAACGGGGAGCAAGCCGTGGGTAGTCGGAGGGACCGGCTCCGAAGGGGGAGCGGTGTCGGCTTTCGCATGGGAATCCTCGCGGTGTGGGATAGGCGCCGCGCCGGTACGCCGGATCGGTGAAGAGTCCGCGACGACATCGATCGGTCGGATGGCCGCAGCGTCGGCCCGCAGGGCGGGCGCGGGCTCGTCCGCGCGCTCAGACCTTCGGATCGGCGGCGCGTCGGCTGTGACGGCGACCTGTGGAGTGGACGGGGAGTCGTCATCGGTTCGCCGGACGGAGCCGGAGTCGTCAGCGCCGGTCCGCCCACCGCTGAACCCGAAATCCGAGTGTCGCGGCACGGCCGGTTGCCGTGCGGGCGGTGACAGTTCGGCTATCGGGACGCCTGTCACGCGTGGCGCGGCCACTCGAACCGGCGCGCTGGGCACGCTCGGGCACGGCCTGACCACGCGTCTGGACCAAGGCGTCGCCGGAGGTCTACGCGACCACGGGGTGGGCATCGCCACGCGCCCGGACTCGGCCATCGATGCGGCCGTGCGCTCGTGGGCGGCTGCGGTATCGGTTCGGGCGGGAACGAGCGCTTCGGCTGCGTGTTCGTGGGTGGCTGCGGTGTCGGTTGGGGCGGGAACGAGCGCTTCGGCCGTGTGTTCGTGGGTGGCTGCCGCGTCGGTTCGCGCGGGAACAAGCGATTCGTCGCGCTGTTCGCGACGGTCGCCGCCGACTTTCGCCTCGGCGGACGCGATGGTCGCCTTCAACTCGCCGACCGTGCGCGCGGCCTCCGCGATGAGCCGCTCCAACGTCGACACCATCGCGTGCAGTTCGGCCGTGTCGATCCGCGACGGCTGACTCACGATGTCTCCCGCTTGTCCTCATCAGGTCTTGCCGCGGTGCACTGGCCTGTGCCGACATTCTGATCTCGCATCGCCGAAAGCAGACTGTGGTGTCGGCTATTGTCACTCAGATCCGCGCGACCTCTCGGGGTTGGGAAGGCGGAGGGCCAGCCGCGACCGGCGGGCAGCTATCGGATCGCAACATGCGCCGATCCTGGTCGCCAGGGTGCAACGGTGGCGGGTCTGTCCGGTCACGAAGTGGCCTCGTCCGCTGTACCGAGCGGTCCCGAAGTCGCGTTATCACCTGGCAGACGGACCATGCGATGGCATCGTTTACGAAATGCCTTGCGCGACAACAACATCCTCATCTTGCCTGGTTGGCTACCATGGAAGGGTGCGGATCGGAGTAGGGCTCTCCACCGCCCTCGGCGCGCGGCAGGCCGGCATGGAGGCCACAGCGATCGCCCGTGAGCAACTCGCGGGCGAAGCACCGTCGCTGGCCGTGCTGCTCGCCTCCCGCGCGCATACCGACGAGGCCGTGGAGGTGCTGTCCGGCGTTCACCGGACGGTCCGGGTGCCCGCGCTGGTCGGGTGCGTGGCGCAGGCGATCGTCGCGGGCCGCCGCGAGATCGAGGACGAGCCCGCCGTGACGGTATGGCTGGCCTCCGGCCTGCCCGCTGCTGAGACCTTCCAGCTGGACTTCCTCCGGACGGCGAGCGGCGGACTGCTCGCGGGTTACCGCTTCGACAAGGCCGCGCGCGACTTCCACTTGCTGCTGCCCGACCCGTATTCGTTCCCGGCCGACTTGCTGCTCGAGTACGTCAACACCGATCTGCCCGGCACCGTCGTGATGGGCGGGTTGGTGAGCGGCGGCCGCGGCCCGGAAGGCAGCCGATTGTTCCGCGACCACGCCGTGGTGACCTCCGGTGCGGTCGGCGTGCGTCTTCCGGGTCTGCACAACGTGCCGATCGTCTCGCAGGGCTGCCGCCCGATCGGCTATCCCTACACCATCACCGGCGCGGACGGCACCGTCATCACCGGGCTCGGTGGGCAGCCGCCGATCGAGCGGTTGCGCGAGATAGTCGCCGTACTGCCGCCCGACCAGCAGGAACAACTCGCCCGCGGCCTGCAGATCGGCTTCGTGGTGGACGAGCACCTGGCCGAGCCCGGCCAAGGCGATTTCCTGGTCCGCGGCCTGCTCGGCGCCGATCCGAACAGTGGCGCGATCGAGGTCGGCGAGGTGGTCGAAGTCGGCACGACCGTGCAGTTCCAGGTCCGTGACGCGGTCGGAGCAGACCAGGACCTGCGCGCCGCCCTCGCGCGGGCACGCACGCACCTTTCCGGCCGCCCGGCCGGTGCGCTGCTGTTCACCTGCAACGGACGCGGCCGCCGGATGTTCGGGGTGGCCGATCACGACGCCACGACGATCGAGGACTTGCTCGACGGCATCCCGCTCGCGGGCTTCTTCGCCGCGGGCGAGATCGGGCCCATCGCGGGCCGCAACGCGCTGCACGGCTTCACCGCGTCGATGGCGCTGTTCCTCGAATGAGCGTCGAGCTGAGGGTCTACGCCGAGCTGAACGATTTCCTGCGGCCCGACGAGCGGTACACCGCCCTGCGGCGGCCGTTCCGCCCGCACCAGACCGTCAAGGACGTCATCGAGGCCACCGGCATCCCGCACACGGAGGTCGACCTGGTCCTGGTCGACGGGCAGCTGGTGGACTTCGACCACCAGCCACGCACCGGCGGGCGGATCACCGCGTATCCGGTGTTCGAGACACTCGACATCGGCGGGGTGACCAAGGTCCGCCCGCACCCGTTGCGCACGCCCCGGTTCCTCGCGGACGTGAATCTCGGCGGTCTCGCCAGGCTGATGCGGCTGATGGGCCTCGACGTGC
Source organism: Nocardia asiatica NBRC 100129 (assembly GCF_000308415.1). GTDB lineage: Bacteria > Actinomycetota > Actinomycetes > Mycobacteriales > Mycobacteriaceae > Nocardia > Nocardia asiatica. The sequence continues at coordinate 19,676 of NZ_BAFS01000082.1, forward strand.
ACTGCCGGTGGGACGCCGAGGACGCCGAACTGGCGGAGGTGTCGGCGGCCGAGCATCGGATTCTGCTCACCCGGGATCGCGGATTGCTGAAGCGCCGGAACGTCACCCATGGCGTATACATCCGGTCCGACCAGCCGGTGGAGCAGGTCGTGGAGGTGATCCGGCGACTCGACCTCCTCGCGCGCCTCGCGCCGTTCACCCGCTGCCTGCGCTGTGGCGGCGCCGTCGCCGAAGTCGCCAAAGCCGAGGTCGAGGATCGGCTGGAACCGCTCACCCGGCGTTACTACGACGCGTTCCGGCAGTGCCGTGAGTGCGGCCGCGTCTACTGGCAGGGTTCGCACCAGGCCCGGCTGTCCGAGACGGTCGCGGCGATCCTCGCGAAGCTGGACCGGCCCTGATCGATCGGGCGAGCGGTTCCTGGCCACGCCGGTCGAGGGCCGGTTCGGCCGGACGCGCTGTGCGGAGCCGCCCGGGCGCGTCGGCCCCGCGTTCGCCTAGACTCACTGCCGTGGCCGGACGACTTCCAGATCGCGATATCGCGGCAATACGCGAACGCGTCCGGATCGAAGACGTGGTGGGCGAGTACGTCGCCCTCAAGCGCGCCGGAGCCGACTCCATGAAGGGCCTGTGCCCGTTCCATGACGAGAAGTCGCCGTCGTTCCACGTGCGGCCCAATCACGGCCTGTTCCACTGCTTCGGCTGCGGCGAGGGCGGCGATGTGTTCGCCTTCCTGCAGAAGATCGAGCACGTCGGGTTCGTCGAGTCGGTCGAGCAGCTCGCCGACCGGATCGGGTACCAGATCAACTACGAGGGTGGCGGCACCTCGGTGCAGCGCGACCGCGGCACCCGGTCCCGGCTGGTCGCGGCGAACGCGGCCGCGCACGAGTTCTACATGGCCCAGCTGCGCGAGCCGGAAGCCGAGACCGCGCGCAAGTATCTCACCGAGCGCAATTTCGACGCGGCGGCCGCGCACCATTTCGGCTGCGGCTACGCCCCCGCCGGTTGGGACAAACTCACCAAGCACCTGCTTCGTAAGGGGTTCGACTTCAAGGAGCTGGAGGCGGCCGGGCTGTCCCGGCAGGGGCAGCGCGGCCCGATCGACCGCTTCCACCGGCGGCTGCTGTGGCCGATCCGCAACCTCTCCGGCGACGTCATCGGCTTCGGCGCCCGCAAGCTCTTCGACGACGACACCATGCCCGGCAAGTACATCAACACGCCGGAAACCCTGCTGTACAAGAAATCTCAGGTGCTGTTCGGCCTCGACCACGCCAAGCGTGAGATCGCCAAGGGCCACCAGGCGGTCGTGGTCGAGGGCTACACCGACGTCATGGCGATGCACCTGGCCGGGGTGAAGACCGCCGTCGCCTCGTGCGGCACCGCCTTCGGTGACGAGCACCTCGCCCTGCTGCGCCGCCTGATGATGGACGACAACTTCTGGCGCGGGGAGATCATCTACACCTTCGACGGCGACGCCGCGGGCCAGGCAGCGGCTCTGAAAGCGTTCTCCGGCGATCAGAAGCTGGCCGGCCAGACCTACATCGCGATCGCTCCGGACGGGCAGGACCCGTGCGAACTGCGGCAGCACTCCGGTGACGCGGCCGTGCGCGACCTGGTCGCCCGCCGAACCCCGCTGTACGAGTTCGTGATTCGCGGCCTGCTCGCCGACCACAATCTGGACACTGCCGAGGGGCAGGTGGAGGCGTTGCGCCGCGCGGTGCCGGTGGTCGCCCAGATCAAGGACAACGCCCTGCGCAAGGCCTACGCCACCAAACTGGCCGGCTGGGTCGGCTGGGACGACATCCAGACGGTGGTGCGCCGGGTCGGCGAGGAAGCCAAGCGGCACCGCAGCGGTGGCGGCCGCCCGGGTGTCCCGCCTCCGGCCGCGCAGCGTGACGTGGTCGCCGAACACCCTGCGGCACGGCCGAATCCGAACGATCCCACGCTCCTGCCGCAACGTCAGACGCTGGCCGCCGCGCTCCAATACCCGGCGATGGCGGGGGCGGGTTTCGACGCGCTCGAGGCCGAAGCCTTCACCCACCCCGCCTACGCTGTCCTGCGCACGCTGATCGCGGAGGCGGGCGGTACGGCGGCCGGGCTGGGCGGCGCCGAGTGGGTCAACGCCGTCGCGGACCGCACCGACGACCTGACCGTGCGCGCCATGCTGTCGGAACTGGCCAACGAGCCGCTACCGGTGAAAACGGAGGCCGATATCCCGCGCTTCGTCGCCGGTGTGCTGGCACGCACCCAGGAGGCCTGGGTGGGCAGGCAGATCGCCGAACTCAAGTCCAAGCTCCAGCGGGTCTCCTCGACCGAACAGCCGGACGCCTACTTCGCCCTCTTCGGCGACCTCGTGGCCCTGGAGCAGTACCGCAAGAGCCTGCTCACCCAGGCGATGGGCAACCACGGGGACTTCGCCACCGGGGCCTAGGACCCCTACTTCCTCGGCGTGATTCCTCGCACATTGCTCCAGGCGTGCGAGGAATCCGCTCGTCGGGCGGAAAGCTCCAGGTCAGCGGCGGAGCTGGTCGTGCGGGACCAAGACGGTGGTCCGCTCGTCCAGCGGCTCCATGGGCTCGAGGCGGGGGCGGGTACTGAGCTTGTCCGCCAGTTTCTGCCTGCCGACGAGCACGAGCTTGCGGGTCACCGGGCTCTCGGTCAGCGCGCGGGTCGCGGCGCTGATCTGTTCGTAGCGAGCCCGCCCGGCCTTGCTACCGAGTACGTACCCGGCCGCCACGCCGATGATCAACCGCAGCATCTCGATGTGCTCCTCCCAGTTGCCAGTTCGCCGCCCCCATCCTGCCCGAAGCCCCTCCCGCCTGTCGATCCGGATCCCCCCAGCCCCGACCTCGTCCCCCGGGACAACTCAGCAGGTAGCGCCACGATTTGGGCTCCCGCCCAGCGATACGCTAGAGTTTCTCCTCGGCCCGCCCGATACCAACCGGACGAGCCAAGGGCAATCCCCTATAGCTCAATTGGCAGAGCAGCCGACTGTTAATCGGCAGGTTTCTGGTTCGAGTCCAGATGGGGGAGCTGCGACCAGGGCGAACGTATCAGTTCGACCCTGGTTTTGTCCGTTTCGGGGGGGTCGAACGACACGGAAACGACACGTTTTCATCCCGCGAGGCGTCCCAGGGCTGCGGTGAAGTCGGGTGCTTCGGTCGGTTGGTCGATGTAGTGGCGTTTGGTGACGGAGTCGTTGGCGTGGCCGAGTTGCTGGGCGGCGGCTTGGGGGCCGTATTGGTCGGCGATGAGGGATGCGACGGTCTTGCGGAAGGTTTTGGGGCTGACCCATGCGAACTTCTCTCCGCGTGCTTGACGCCACAGCCGGTTGAAATTGTGGGGGTCCCAGATGCCGCCGTCGCGGTTGGGGAAGACGAGGTCCGGTTCGTTCTCGATGGCCTCTGCTTTGACGCGGCGGAGGGTGTCGACAACGAACTGAGGTAGGACGACGGTCCGGTAGCCGGAGTCGGTCTTGGTCCATTCCTGGCGGATCAGGCCCTTGCCTTTGATGCGGACGATCGTGCCGGAGAAGATGATTCGCGGCGGCTGGGCGCCCAGATCGACATCACACCAGCGCAGGGCGAGTGCTTCGCCGGGGCGCGGGCCGGTGCCGAGTTCGACGTCGGCGACATCGAGGACTTGAGGGTTGCGTCTCGGGCCGTAGGTGTAGCTAGGCGCTCCATCGAGGAGCTCCCCGTCCACCCAATCCTGGAGTTGGGTCCGAAGCTCGGCGAGGGGTCTCCAGGTCGGCCGCGCGCGGCTTCTGGCGCTTGCGGGGCAGATCTGCGATTTCGCGGACGGGGTTGCGGTCGATGGCGTCGTGGTGGACGGCCATGCTCATCATCTCCGAGAGGATGACCCGCTGTCGGCGCGCCCTCTCGCGGTGGCCGTCGAGCACGATGCGCTTGAGGTGGGCGTCGATGCGGGAGGTGGTGGCTTCCCACACACGCAGGCTGCCGAGCGCTGATCGGCGAACACTCGTATTGGTGAGCTGGGCAACGTGGAAGTTGACCTGTCCCTTGGGGGCGACGGCACTCTCGACAACAAGGAAATTCCGTGGAGTAGGAGGCAATGGTGTTGCTGGCTATCAGGGCGTTCGGCCATCTGGCAGGGCTGTCCAGGAAGGCGTTACTACAGTATGAGGAATTGGGAATATTGCTGCCCGCGCGCGTCGATTCGCATAGCGGCTACCGATGGTATGCGTTGACACAACTGCCACAGGCACGCCGCATTGGGCGGCTCCGAAAACTGGGTTTGCCGCTGGCCAGGATCCGCGAGATCGTCGCGCATCCGGATGATCAGCATGTGCTGGCAGCCTGCTGGCATGAGCAGGAGCGTGTGTTTGCCGCACAGCGGCGGCTCGCCGAGTTTCTGATAAACCAACTGCCAGGGAAGAAGGCCGATATGCATGGCCTAGTCGACCGACTGGCGTTGCCCCGCGATTGGACCACGGCGGACCTCTCCGCGTCGCTTGAACGCGAAATAGACCGCAGTGTTGTATGGCTGCCGCTGCGGGAGCAAATGGGGGGGTGGTGCCAGTTGGCGTTTGCCCGCCAGCACGATTGGTTGGTGTTCTATCGACACAGTCCAAAACCGATGCTGAATCGCGCTGTAATGGCCCATGCTGCAGCGCATTTGCTGCTTCACGACGACGGAAGACACTTCACCCCGACGGAGATGGCGACGCTACTGACCGGAATCGATTCCCCCAACGGAATCACTACGGCCGAGATGCGAAGGTTGTTCGACAGCGCCACAGCCGAACATGCAGAAATCGAGGCCACCATGCTGGCCGACCTGCTCATCGCATGATCGGCTGGGATCGGTCCATGCGGGGCTGGCGCATGCAGAACAAGAGACAGGCATTGGAGGAGAACCGCACAATCGCACCGGGGGCAGAGTCCCCCAGCCGCACATCAGCTGAGCCAGCCCCTGGTCGGAGTTCGGCCTGGACGACGAACCCCGCCAAGATGCCGGGCGCCATTTTTGCGGGCCTTGTCACTGGACTGATCGCATGGGGAGTGGAGGGTGCAGCCGAGCACATACACATCAACGTGCGGTCTGAACGGCACACCGTCGCCATCATCATCAGTATTAGCTGATCAACTAGTTCGAAATGCTATATGGTCAGCGTGTGCGGCGGCGCGGAGCGCTGACGTGCAGAACGAGCTGACCACACTGTGCAGCCTCAGGCACAGCGTCGACCACGTTGAATTCGCTATCGTGACGTCAAGGTCTGCGTCATCGGTTCTATTAATCTCAGCCGGATGCGCTGCAAGCTGCATTCACCGATGACCGGATCTCACACGCCCTCGGCCAATAATCGGAGGCTCTCACGGTCACAGTCGTGGAAGCTGACTGTGTCGTCCCTCCGCTGTACACTGAGATACGCGCGACTGCGCCGAATGGACTGTGTGATCGCCGCCTATGCGGGCACGGGGGCGTTCTGGTGACACCGTCGTTACAGCGCTTCCCACTGCCACGGCAGCGGCACTGCTCCGCGGAGGCACGCGATTCGATGATTCGCCTGCGTCGCAGCAGTTCTGCTTGCGCAGGTTCGTTCGAGGGCAAACCCGACCCATCTGAGTTCTTGGATATCGGCGAATACGCGGAAGTCTGGCCGGGTCGTGACGTCGTAGCCACCATAGGTGCTCACGAAGGACAGGTAGTCGGCGTCGGGGACTCGCGCGAAGTCGGTGTAGTCAACGGCCAGTTGCACGAGATCCCATTCCGGACGGCCAAGCGACACCTTGTCGAGATCCAGCACCGTCGGAATATTTGATGGGGGCACGACCAGGTTGCCTTGCCAGGCATCGCCATGAATAACACTGAGGCGCAGAGGATCTGGCAGCTCGTCATATTGTTTACGCAGCTCGTCGTAGCGTGCCAGCAGCCACGTTCGGTCGTCGACGTCCACCACGCCAGCGGTCGCCAATCGCTCGCGAAGATCACCGAAGGGGTCGTATCTCGGCAGCTCGAAATCGGCTGGCGGTGTCAACGAATGGAACGCACGGAGCATGGCTCCGAGTTCGGCAGGCGTGGCTGGCCGATGTTCCGGGATGAGGTGCCACCAGGTGACGGGGCGGTCGTCGACAACGATCGGCTGAGGCAGTTCCGATACCGCCTCCACGGTCGGGATGCCGGAACTATTGAGCCATCCCGATACGCGCAGTTCTCGCTCGGCATCCTCCAGGCTGCCGCGCCTTCCGATCCGCGCCACGATGTCACTGATCCGGTAAATGGCGTGAGATCCTTCGCGGATTGCCTCTGGCTGATGCAGCTTGAGCCCGGCTTGCTGGGCGGCTTTCGCCAGTACTTCCCTGGATACCGTTGTGGCAGTCATGGCGCTGCTCTCGCCGGACATCGGCTGGTGATGACCTCGCGCAGTTCCACGACATCGCGCATTCGCCGGTGAGGTGACGAAGCAGCGGCCAATCGCTGCAGTTCGTTGTGGATGCGATGGGAATCGAGCTGGCTGGCCTGTGCGGCGGCACGGATTCCCAGGGCGACTGCTTCCTTCGGATCGCCGAGCTGCATGGTCAATGTTGCCAGTCGGGTGAGCGAGAACGTTTGGGAGCGGGGGTATTCCGCGGATTGAAGTTCGACGGCCCGCTGGATTCTTGGTGCGGCCAGATCGATTCGGTGCTGCGCCTGTGCGATCGGGATCAGGGCCTTGCCGGTGCTGCCGAGGTGCTCGGCCTCGTCGTAGAAGCACAGCCAGGGAGCGTCGGTGGCGGGGCTGCGCTGGGCGAAGTATTCGTCGGCGCGTGCCACTTCGGAGAGTGCTTCGTCGGGTCGTTTCATGGCGGCCAAGTATTGGGCGCGTAGGGCACTGAGCATGGCGCGGGTTGTGGCGGACAGCCGGTCGGATCGCACCTGGGCCAGCTCGATGAGCGATAATCCGCCATCAGCGTTGCCGACATATGCCATCTTGCGTGCCATGTCGGCGAGCGTGCTGGCGCGCAGTTCCCAGGATCCGGCTGTGTCGGCGCACCAGAGTGCGAGCCGGAACCTTCGGTCAGCCGCGGCGTGATCGCCGATGTCGAAGGCTGCATATCCGGCGACGCTGCCGAGGTTGCCAATCGCTTCGAGCAGGGCCCTGCGGGTGCTCGGCGACGCCTTCGCATCGAGTAGCCGCGCGAAGCGGCCAAGTTGTCTGCCCGCGATAAGGCTGATCGAGCCGCCGCCACGGAGGTTCTCCGCGGACGCGATTGTGCGGGTAGCTGTTTGGATGTTGATGACCTCGATCATGCCGACACGGCCGATCGGCTTATCCTCGACATCCGGGCCGAAATAGTGGGCAGGACCGCTGGCTGGGTCGAAAGGGCTGAACAGGTTGATTGCGAGCGTGCGGTCCGGCATTGCTGGCGTTTCGCGGCGCCTGGGATTCGGTACGAAGCCCAGTTCGCTATCGGTCGCCTGCAGGATGGCGCGGAACGCTTCGCGGTAGAGCTTGTTGGGCCAGCGGACGGTGCCGCGCTCGTAGCGGGCGATGGTGTGGGCATCGAGTTCGCGGCGCTGACCGTGCTGGTGCCAGATGTAGGTGTTGACGGCCTCGGCCAGCTCGGCGCGGCCCATCACCTGACCAGGTGTCACTCGCGACGGAGTCGCTTCTCGTCGCTGCTGGAGTTGCACGTTCGGTTGCATGCGTCCCCTCGCCGATATCGGTCGGTTCAGTCTATCCAGCAGCACCGACGCTCGGTCGGGCAGATTATCTGCCCCGTAACTTGCCCTCTTCTAGACGCGTCGCGTGCGTGAGGCTGAGACGACGGCTCCCATACGCAGGGGCCGTCTGCACGACGATCAGTTGGGGGATCGAATGAGACCATGTGAATCGGTTCGAGGTGCGCTCGGCGCGGCACCGGTGTCGCGCATCAGCCGCCTGGACATCGAATCCGGATGGCGAACATCGCGCCGTATCGCTGACCGCAGCACAACACTACGAGCCGGTGTGGTGGGCCTCGGGCGCCAGGCGATCAACGATCACCTTCCAGCACTCGTAGCCTCGCACCACGTCGAGCTGGCCGCCGTCTGTGATGAGGATGCGAGTGTCGTGCGCGAGCAGGAAACAGTGCATCAGGTGCCCGGCTTCGCCGATCATCGCGAAATGTTCGAGGCCGAGGCGCTCGACCTCGTGGTGGTCTGCGTGCCGCACGATGTCGGTCGGGCGGTGATCGAGTCGGCCGCGGAGCATAAGGTCCACGTCCTCAAGGAGAAGCCGTTCGCCACCGACCTGGTCGAGGCCAACGGACTGGCGCAGTTGTGCGAACGGTCCGGCATCGAGCTGATGGTCACGCTGCAACGGCGATTCAATCCGATCTATACGAGCTTCCCGCAGCTCGCTGATCAGATCGGCACGCCATTTCTGATCGACGCCCGCTACACCGTGCATGTCGATGATCCATCCGAGGGCTGGCGCGGCCAGACCGCCAAGGCGGGCGGCGGCTGCGTGATCGACATGGGCTACCACCTCATCGACCTGCTCCTGTGGTACTTCGGATTGCCCGACACCATCACAGCCGAGCTGTCGGTCGGTGCGCGGCCGGACCGACGCTATGACGCCGAAGACACCGCGCTCGTCCACTTTTCCTACGACAGCGGCCTCTATGGCTCGTTGCTGCTCTCGCGGTTCATCGGGCCGAAGACCGAAGAGATCCGGCTCGTCGGGTCTGACGGCGTCGTACATCTGGAACGCGGCCGCATCCGCCGGCTGACCAACAGCGGCGAGGTCATCGAGTCGTTGCGTCGGGAACAAGCCTGGCCATCAGCCGCGGCCTGCCAGATCGACTACTTCCACCGAGTCATCGACGGCACGCGACCGAACCTCAGCGGTCCCGCCGAAAACCTCGCTCACATGGCCTTCGTCACCGCCTGCTACGAGGCCGCACGCACCCACACCCACATCAATCCCAAGGAGCTCTTGTGACCTCACCACTGGCGCTGCTCGGTGGCCCACCCGTCATAACCGAAACCGCACCGCACTTTGCATGGCCCCCACTGACCGAGGCCACCGGCATCGCCATCCTCGATCAGCTCGACGAGGGCATCTCGATCTACGACCGCTCCGGTGTCATCGCCCGACTCGAAGACGCGCTACAGCACTACTTCGGTACCCGCTATGCCGTCCTCACCAGCTCAGGCACCGCTGCGCTGTACTCCATGTACGCCGCCTGCGGCATCGGGCCAGGTGATGAGGTGATTGTCCCTGCGTATACCTTCTTCGCCACCGCCACACCGCTGCTGCACTTGGGCGCTACCCCCGTACTCGCCGATTGCGACGCCAGTGGCAACCTCGATCCGGTCGACCTGCCGCGACGCATTACCAAGCAAACCAAAGCCATCGTGGTAACGCATATGTGGGGGATACCCGCGCAAATTCGACGCCTGAAAACCGTGGCGGATGCTCATGGCTTACTGCTGCTCGAAGACGCTTCCCACGCTCACGGGGCAAGCATCGGTGAGCAGAAGCTCGGCACGTTCGGACAAGCCGCCGCGTTCAGCATGAACGGGCCGAAACCACTGTCAGCAGGAGAAGGCGGCTTCATCCTCACCGATAACGAGGAGGTGTACCACCGCGTCTTGCTGCACGGCCAGTACAACAAGCGGTGCCGAAACGAAATCCCAGCCGGCTCCGACCTCAGCCGCTACGTCTTGACCGGGATGGGACTCAAACATCGCATCCACCCGCTGGCCGCAGCCTTCGCGCTGGAACAACTTCCACATCTGGATAACTACCTCACAGGACGTCAACGCATCGCCGAGCACATCCACGACCAACTCCAGCGCGAGCCCGGCCTGACCATCACCTGGCACGAACCGCACACCCGACCAGCCTGGTACGGACTCACGATCCTCTACCACGGTGAATTCTTCGATGACGTGCCTGTGGAGCGCTTCCACGCCGCATTGCAGGCCGAGGGCTGCACTGAGTTCGACCGACCAGGATCAACCTGCCCCCTCAATCTCCTGCCGCTGTTCCAAGTGCCAGGTCCGCTGTTCCCCGCGTTCACCGGCAAACTGGCCTACGCCCCCGGTGACTACCCGCAGGCGGAAGCGCTGCACCACGCAACTCTCAAGCTCCCTGTTTGGCATCGAGACGAGGACCTGCCGCTCGTCGACCGCTACATCGAAGCACTGCACAAAGTGATCACCCACCACGCCGACCTGAAAGGATAGGGCTCGATGATCGAGACAACACTGCTGGAGAAGTTGACACGTGAAGCCGACCGGGACGAGGTACAGCAACTCGTCGTCGGTGCCGTCGTCCAGCACGGCGGCAAAGTCCTTCTACTGCAACGCGCCGCCGACGACTTCATGGGTGGGATCTGGGAACTCCCGAGTGGCAAAGTCGATCCCGGCGAATCCATCGACGAAGCCCTCATCCGGGAAGTCAAGGAAGAGACCGGCCTTGAGGTCACCGCCGTCACGAACTACCTCGGCGAGTTCGATTACCAGTCCGGCAGTGGCAAGAAGAGTCGACAGTTCAACTTCACCGTCGACGTCGGCCATGCCGCGCCCGTGGAACTGACAGAACACGACGCCTACACCTGGACCAGCCTGGTCGAAGAGCCACCGGTCACGGATGCCGTGAAGCAGGTTCTGGCGCGGTACCGCGCGAGCTGACCGCACAGTCAAATCGTTGCGCCGACGGGTACAAACCGTAGTCTCCGCAACGCCCAGTAGTCCGCTCCTGAACGGAGCGGGCTACGTTGACTGGTGCAGTCCCTACTGGTCACAATCGGCGGGTCGGGGACCGGGAGATGCACCAGCTGGTCGGTGGATTGATGACCTGGCACCAGTTCGATATCGCTGCCCTGGTCGCGACAGCGTCTTTCACCGGGCCCGCTCGCGCGACAGCAGCCCGAAGCGGTATTCGACTCGTCGACAACCGCGCACTGGCCGCATGGAACTCCGGGACCGGTCCCGCTCCCTGGGATTGAGGACTCCGTCTGGGCCTGTAAACGACAACTCGCGACCACCGCGAATTGCGCTGGTTGTCCGCCGCCTAATGCAAGCGATACAACGTGATTCAGGGAACAACGGCTTTGCGCCGAAGGTGGAACAGCGATGGCCCGCCGCAGAAGCACCACACCGCGATCACCGGATCGCAAATGGCGCAGCCGAGGGATGAGTCGTGGGCGAACGGGATGATGGGGTTGCCTTTGAGGTGGTGGAGCAGGTCCCAGGCGGTGTGCAGGAGCCAGGCCGTGCCGATGAAGGTCCAGGATTCGAGGCCGCGGTAGGCGCAGTAGGTGACTGCGGCGGTGAAGGCGAATTCCCAGCCGCCGAAGCCGCCGCCGCTGAGGTAGGCGGCGCCCGCGCCGGCGACCATGATGGCGTTGAAGCGGCGGCGTTGCGGTTCGGGGATCAGGGACATCGCCAGCGCGTACAGGATGCCGATCAACACCGGTGCGATATAGGTTGCCATCGGTCACTCCTGATGCGGTGGGGCGGCTTCGCAACCGAAACTATCCAGTCGGCTGCCCTCTCCCAGGGGCATTTACGACAGGTGCCAACGGAAACTCGCCAATTCTCCGGTAGCAGTGTGTGTATGGACCCAGGCACGAGTTCTGGATAGGACACGTGGCCGCGGTCACAGGCTGATTGATCCGCACCGACCCGGGTATGCGGCGGATGTCAGCCGACTAGTGATTGGGAGGTATGCGATGCCGGAGCATCAGAGCGGACCCCGGGAAGCTGTCGAAGGTGTCGTCGAGGACATCAAGGGCAAGGCGAAGGAGACTGCGGGCGTCATCACCGGTGACGAAGACCTGAAGAAAGAGGGTCGCGCGCAGCAGGACAAGGCCGAATCCCAGCGGGAGGCGGCGCAGAAGGAAGCCGAGGCCGCCAAGGCGCGTTCGGAAGCCGATCTCGACGAAGCGCGGCAGAGCGCTTACGAGAGCAGCAAGGACGCCTAGTCCCCGGTGCGGCGGTAGGGTGGCACCACCCGTTCCCGGTCGGCGGCGATCTGCCGCCGCCGGGCCGCCATCGCCTCCGCGAGCGAGGAACCCGTGGTCAAGGCTCGAAAGATGGCTGCCGCGTCCTCGATCGCGTCGCGCGCGCCGACTCCTTCGGCAGGGGTGATGGCGTGATCGGCGTCGCCGCAGAGGATCAGCGGAAGCCGTGGGGGAGCAGCGGCGGCGAAAGGTACGTTGCGCGCGTTCGAGACGTGCACGGTTCGCGTCTCCGCGAGCAAGAGATCGACAACGTCCGAGATTCCGGGGGCGGTGGTACGAACGAGTTCGGCCCATCGCGCTGCCGGATGGAATCCGAGGTCTTGCGGGGGAAGGGCGGGGCGAGTGACCCTGGCGAACCAGACGGAAATCGTCTCGTCCCAGTAGTGACCGAAAGCGCCGGTCGGCCGCCCGTCTTCGCCGATCCGGCCGTCGAAGTGCAACACCGCGCTCTTGGTGCGCAACGCTCGAGGCCGCTCGGTGCGACCGTAGAAGACGACCTGACCCGCGTACTCGGGGACGCGTTCCGGTTCGATGCGCTGACGCGCGAGGGAGTCGATGCCGTCGGCCGCGATGACGACCTCGTCGGTGGGTAACCGGGTATCGCCGCTGGACAGCACGCCTTCGTCGATGTCGGTCACGGTGGTGTCGTAATGGAATTCCGCCGCTGTGGCAGTGGCGAAATCGGTCAGCACCGACATGAGTTCGGCACGCAAGTACAGCCGATGGCCCCGGCTCGGCCCGAAACGAGCCTCGGCCGGTTGGTATTCGACCCGTAAGGCGTCGACCGGATGCGCGACTTCGTCCAGCCGGTCGGCGGACACCCCGAGGGTGGTCAGTGCGGCGTGCGCACGGTCGTCCAGCACGAGGAAGGCGCCCGCGCCGACGGAGGGCTGGCTTTCATAGACACGTACCGGAATCCGCTGGGCGGCAAGGGCTCCGGCGAGAACGGTCCCGGCGATTCCTCCACCGATGATGGTGACCATGCGGTCCAGCGTAGAGCCTCGCGCGGCAGTCGCACGGCCGATCGCGCCCGTCGGCGACCCGCGCGCCGAATCGCGACCACTCAGCAATTACTCGGCGCGGGCACACCGTAGAAGCGTGCTTCCAGCCATGCGAGTGCCGACGGCACTCCCAGCACCGCTGTGGACAGATGGTCGGGGCTGGAGAACTTCTCGTACTGCACCGGAACGCCCGCCTCGCAGTATCGCCGTACCGTCGCGTCGATCGAATCGACCGGGATCAAGGCGTCGTGCTCCGCGCGCCACTGGTAGACCGGTGCGGCCGGGATGCCCTCGTAGAGTTCCAGGCTGTTCTCCTCGAGCACGCCGCGTGCGCGCTCGTCTTCGGCCAGCGAATGCGAGGCCGCGACGTCCACGATGCCGCGGCCCGCACCGGCCAGCAGGATCTCGTTGGTGCAACTGTCGGCGATCCGGTCGCGGAACGACAGCCCGGCCGAGTTGAGGTAATCGCTCACCGGCAGCCGGGCCGGGTACTCCCGCTCCAGTCCGATGGCCGCGGCGAAGGCGAGGCCGAATGCCGCATGCGGCGCGTAGCCGAGGCCCTCGATCATCTTGACCAGGTTCATCGGCACTCCGCCCGCGGCGGCGCCGATGATCGGCAGTTCCGGCGCGTAGGTCGGCGCGAGCGCGGCCGCCCACGTGGTCGCCATGCCGCCACCGGAGTAGCCGAGCATGGTGACGCGGCTGTCGGCCAGGCCCAGCTCCGCGACTCGCCGCGCGGCGCGGATGCCGTCCAGGGTGATCATGCCGCCGAGCTTCGCGGCGCCGTAGGCGCTGGTGGGCCCGAGATGGTCGGGGAGAGTGACCGACCAGCCGCGCAGCAGCAGGGCATTGAGCGCGGGTGCTTCGCGCACGGCCAGGTTGGGGTCGCTGGTGTAGAGCACGCGGGAGACCGCGCAGTGGGTGCCGAGGGCGTTGATGATGTGCTGATAGGACAACAGCGGCCCGCCAGGGGCGGCATTCGGCGGGGTCAGCACGGTGGTGGTGGCCGCGATCGGCTCGCCCGCGGAGTTCGTCGAGCGGAACTTGACCATCGTGACCCTCGCGCCGGGGAACGCGATCAGTCCTGGCATCGGCCGTACCGCGAGGACCTCGCCCGGCGCGGCGCGGTCGAGCCCGGCCGGAGTGGCGTAGAACGGGTCCGGATCGGGTTCGGGATAGATCGGCTGCGCCACGGCCTGCGGTGTGATCAGACCCTGCGGTGTGATCAGACAGAGCGCGGCCACGGCGGTGGCGATGACCAATCGAAGCATGGCTTTCGGCGACTCCCATTCGTCACGATGTGCTGTTCCGAAACGCTGGTGTGCTGAAGTCGAATGCTCCGGATACCGGTCGCCTGCGGCCGATTCCCGGACCTGCACACTTTAGGGGACGATCGGAAAAGGCCGAGGAAGCCGCGCCGCCGGGCGCTCCGCTCACCCGTCGGCTACCGTGACCCGGTGCTTCTGCTGGTCGTCGGGGTGGTCCTGCTCGGTGTGTTCGGAGTGCGATTCCGCAGGGACCGCAGGCGGTTGGGTCACGGTGTGTACCTGCTACTGGGGACGGCGTTCGTCGGCGCGTGGGTAGTGAGCCTGGTCGCCGACGGTGATCTGCCCGTCGTGCTCGCCCCACTGTTCGTGCTTTTGTCGCCGCTGCTGATACTGGTGCCGGCAGGGCTGTCGATAGCCAACGGCGTGCAATTGGTACGCCGTGAAGGCTGGCGTCTTCCGAATCTGCTGCCGCTCGGGCTCGGCATCGCGCTGCTGGCGCCGTACGTCGTGCTCGCCCTCGCACTGCTCACCGAAAGCCTCTGGGTGGTTGTGCTTCTGGCATCGCTGACGATGTCGATCAGCTACATCGGTTTCCTGTTCGCGGCATTCCTGGTGTATTCGCTGTGCTACGGATTGCTGTCCTACCGTCCTGAGATGGACGCGATCGTCGTGCACGGCGCCGGGTTGGTGGACGGCGACGTGCCGCCGCTGTTGGCGGCGCGCTTGGACCGGGCGATCGAGGTCTACCGCGGCGAAGCCGAGCGGGGCCGCGAACCGCTGCTGATCGCCAGTGGCGGTCGAGGATCCGACGAGGAGGTCTCCGAAGCGGCGGCGATGGCGGACTACCTGATCGACCACGGGGTGCCCGGCGACCGCGTGATCCTCGAGGACCGGTCGGGCACCACCGAGGAGAATCTGCTGTTCACCAAGCGGCTGCTCGGCGAGCGCGGCCCCACAACCCGAATGGTGCTGGTGACCAGCAATTTCCACATTCTGCGCACGGCGATCCTGGCGCGCCGCCTCGACCTCGACGCCGAGGTGACCGGTGCCAGGACCGCCTTCTACTACCTGCCGAGCGCGTTCCTGCGCGAATTCGCCGCGCTGCTGGTGGCCTACAAGTGGAGCACCCTGATCGCGTGCGCCGCGCTGGTGTCGCTGCCGCCGCTCGCCGTGCTCGCCACCCGCGGGTGACTCAGCCGAAGCTCTTGTGCGGAACGCCCACGGTGAGGCCGCCGTCGATGACGAACTCCGCTCCGGTCGAGTACGACGATTCGTCGCTGGCCAGGAAGGTCACCAGGGCGGAGACCTCGGCCGGGTCGGCGGCGCGACCGAGCGGGATCTGCAGGAAGTCCTCGGGGATGTTCTCCGTCATCGGGGTCCGGATCAGGCCGGGGTGTACCGAATTCACCCGGATCTTGTACTGCGCCAGTTCGAGCGCGGTGGACTTGGTGAGCCCGCGCACGGCGAACTTGGTGGCCGTGTAGCCGTGCAGGCCGGGGCTGCCGCGCATGCCCTCGACGGAGGAGATGTTGATGATCGAGCCGCCGCCCGCCTCGATCATCGCGGGGGTCGCGGCCTGCATGCCGAGGAACGTGCCGGTGAGGTTGATGTCGATGATCCGCTGCCATTCGGCCAGCTCGAACGCGACGAGCAGGTTGCCGTTCGCGATGCCCGCGTTGTTCACCAGCACACTCAGCGAACCGAACCGCTCCACCGCCTCGCTCACGGCTTTGCGCCAGTCGTCCGGCTCGCGCACGTCGAGGTGCGCGTAGACCGCGTTGTCGCCGAGTTCCGCGGCGACCGCGGCGCCCTCGTCGTCGAGCACGTCGCCCAGCACCACGCGCGCGTCTTCGGCGACCAGCGCCCTGGCGTGCGCCGCGCCCATGCCGCGCGCTCCGCCGCTGATCAACGCCACCTTGCCGGTCAACCGCCCCATCCGGGGTACCTCCGTCTCTCGAACTTCTCCTGTAACACGTTACAGAAGCGCGTCCTGTGCGCGCGTCTCGCGACAGTAGCCCAGGCGGGCGCTCGGCGGTGGCGATGGCCGGTGCCGCGCCGCCTTCGGCGCGCCCGGCGCGCGACTGTGCCATGATCGGATAGAACGTGTTCTAGTCGCGAGACCGCCAGGGAGGTGCGCCATGACGAACCCCGGCCGCAGCGTGGCGCGGTTCGGCGCACGTTTCCGGGTGCCGGACATCGCCGAGGTGGCCGGTGGCCGACTGGTCGAACTGCCGGGGCGGGGCCGGACCTACGTGGTCGACATCCCCGGTCCGGAGCACGCGCCCGCGCTGGTGCTCCTGCACGCCACCGCCTGCACCGCCTACCTCACCTGGTTCCCGTCACTTGCCGCCCTGGCCCAGCGATATCGCGTGATCCTCTTCGACCAGCGGTGGCACGGGCGCGGCATCCGCTCCGAGCGGTTCACCTTGGAGGACTGTGCCGACGACGTCGCGGCGGTCCTCGACGCGCTGCGGGTCGAACGGGCCATGTGCGCGGGGTTCTCGCTGGGCGGGATCGTCAGCCTGCTGGCCGGGCGTCGTCATCCGGACCGGGTGAGCGGTCTGGTGCTCTGCGCGACGCCGTACAGATTTCGGGAGAAATGGCGTGAGCACGCTTTTCACCGCACCTTCGGCGTCTTGGCCGCGGCGGTCGAGCCGTATTCCTATCGCCGTGCCGAGAAGCTCGCGGGCCGCCTACCCGAGCTTCCGGAGGTCACCTGGACGCCGGGCCGATTGAATCGCTGGGCGCTCGACGAGTTCCGCAGCACCAGCGGGTGGGCGCTCACCCAAGTGCTCGCAGCGGTCGGGCGCTTCGACGCGACGGCGTGGCTGCCGGAGCTCAGGATGCCGACGGCCGTGGTGATCACGACCCGGGACCGGGCGATTCCGGTCTATCGGCAGGTGGAGATGGCGACCTTGATCCCGGGGGCGAGCACGCACCTGGTCGAGGCCGGGCACGCTTCCTGCGTGCTGGAAGCCGACCGTTTCGTTCCCGTATTGCTCGAAGCCTGCGAGACCGTCGCCGCGAAGATCTGATCGGTCCTGTCCGACGGCGGTGGCGGACAGGACGCCGGGGCTAGCCCGATTTCCGCGCCGCGGACAGCAGTTCGGAGACCACACCGGGTACGGCGTCGGCGAGCGCCGCGATGTCGGGCACCAGTTCCTTGCAGGCGATGAAGCCGAAGTTCAGTTTGTCGTTGTTGGACAGCACAGTGACCGTCAGGCCCGCGCCGTGGAACACCGGCCCGAACGGGTACATCCCGTCCACCCGGATGCCGAGGAAGTACAGCGGCATCGGCGGGCCGGGCACATTCGACACCACCAGGTTGTGCACCACGGGGTGTTTCTCGGCCAGCTTGAGCGAGGAGTACATCCTGGCCGCGAGCCGGAAGGTGTTCGGCGGGGCGTATTTCGACCAGTCCTGCAGGAAGTCCGCGCCCATCACTTCGTGCTCTTCCTTGGCTCCGCGATTGTTCTCGGCCACCTCGCGCAGGCGTTCCACCGGGTCGGCGAGGTCGGTGCCGAGCCGCGCGAACAGCGTCGACACCTTGTTGACCCCCGCCTTATGCCGGGTGGACTCGTGCACCGACACCGGAACCGACGCGATGAGCGAGCGGTCCGGCAGCTCGCCGCGCTCCGTCAGATAGGCGCGCAGCGCGCCGGCGACCACGGTGAGCACGACGTCGTTCACCTTGACGCCGAAGGCGGAGCGGATCTCCTTGACCGCGTCCAATTCGGCCTCGGTGAACGCGACCGTGCGATGCGGCGTGATGGCGAGATTGAACGGCGTGCGCGGAGCGGAGAAGGGTATCGCCATGCCCGCCTTGTTCTCCCGGCGGCGCTGCGCGAATCCGGCGACGACGCCGACCGTCTTGGGCAGCATGCCGACGATGCCCGCTCGGGTCGGGAACTTCACCACCGCTTCGGCCAGCAATTGCCAGTCGCTTGGCTCGGGTTCGGGGCGCCACTCGTCGTCGGGCACCGTCTTCGTGACGCCCGGCTCCGGGTCGCACAGGTGCATCATCAGGTTGGCGCCGGTGATGCCGTCCACCGCGGCGTGGTGGTATTTGCAGATCACCGCCACTTTCCCGTCGTCGAGGCCCTCCACCACGGACATCTCCCAGAGCGGGCGGTCGCGATCCATGGGACGGCTGGCGATGTCCCCGACGAGTTCGGCGAGTTCGCGCCGCCCGGCCGGCGCGGCGATCGCGATGCGGCGCAGGTGGTAGTCGAGGTCGAAATTCCGGTCCTCCACCCAGACGGGATGGTCGAGGTGCAACGGCACCTCGTACAAGCGGCGGCGCATCTGCGGAATGAGGGGAAGTCGCCGGGCTAGTTCGGCTTTGAAACCCTCGAACGAGTAGTCGCCCGAGGACGGGTCGAGGAGCAGCAGCGCGCACACGTGCAGATGCTGGGTCCCGGTTTCGAAGTACAGGAAGCTGGCATCCAATCCGGTCAATCGTTCCATAGCGAAAGCCTACTAGAACGCGTTCTAATTTCGGGTCGGAAATCGCCGGTGTGACCACTGTCGCGAAGTCGTGTCACCGTACAGTGCGCAATGCGCTTTTGTGTGTTACCGAAAGTTCCATGTATGTGTATAGTCCTTACTACGGACATGTAGGAATCGCGCGGTGGCGAGTGAGGATCGAGGAGTACCGATGAAGCTACTTCGCAAGGCCGGGCGGCGACCCGAGACAGACCCCGGCGCCGTGGCGCTGCACGCCCGCAACGTGCGCTTCGACTGGGCGGGCACGCCGCTGCACTGGATGCCCGGCGAGCCCATCGCCTCGCACCTGATCAATTCGCTGAACCTCCTTCTTCCCGAGGGCGAGCGGATGTTCTGTGCCACGTATGCCGAGGCACTGCCCTACGTGCGGGACGAAAAGCTGCGTGAGGCGATGCTCGGCTTCATCGGTCAGGAATCGATGCACGCCGAGACGCACGACAAGGTGCTGCACGAAGTGCTCGCCGTGCACGGCATCGATCCCGGGCCCTATCTGCGCCAGGCCGAGTACCTGTTCCGCAGGACGCTCGGACCGCGGGATGTCGAAGGCGTCGCCGAACGACAGGTGCTGGTCGAGCGGCTGGCCTTCATCGCGTGCCTGGAACACTTCTTCGCCTACCTCGGCGACTGGGTGCTCAACGCGGACCTGGAACGGTTCGGCGCCGATCCGCGCATGGCGGACCTGTTCCGCTGGCACGGAGCGGAGGAAGTCGAGCACCGGCACGTCGCGCACGACGTGGCGGTCTATTTCGGCGCCGGATACGTGCGGCGCGCGGCCCTCATGCTGCTGGTGTTCCCGATCTTCCTGACCTTGGTGGTGCGCGGCACCAAATTCATGGTCCACCAGGACCGCGAGCTTCCCGATCTCGGCTATCCCCGGTTGCTGGCGCGGGTCTTCGGCGCGATGTGGCGCGGCGCGTTGCCCGGCGTCCCCTCGCTGCTGTGGAGCGCGCTGAGCACGCTCCAGCCCGGCTACAACCCGGAGACGGTCGGCTCCACCGCGCAGGCGGTGGCCTACCTGGCCAAATCCCCGGCGGCGCAGGCGATCGCCTCGTGAGGCTGCCCGTTCCCGGCCAACTACCCGCGGACCTGTTCGGCAAGCGCGAGCGCGACCGCGCCGTGCGGGTGCTCGACGCGGTGGCCTCGGCGCGACTGCGCTGGACCACGCTGGTCAACCGGCGCGATCCACGGCCGAGGGTGGACGACCGGCGGCTGGCGCTGGTGGTCACCGAGCGGCGGATCGAGGCGCGCGATCAGGACGTGGTGAGCCTGCGACTGGCCGCCCCCGACGGGCGCGTGCTGCCGTCCTGGCGGCCCGGTGCCCATCTCGACCTCGAACTGCCCTCCGGCCGGCTGCGGCAGTACTCGCTGTGCGGCGACCCCGCCGACCTTCGTGCCTACCGGGTGGCGGTGCGTCGCATCCCGGAAGGCGGCGGCGGTTCCGTGGAGGTGCACGATGCCCTCGCGGTGGGGTCGCCGATCGTGGTGCGCGGGCCGCGTAACGCGTTCCCGTTCGCCGTGCCCGGACACGGATCCGCGGCCGATCGTCCGCATTTCGTGGCCGGTGGCATCGGGATCACGCCGATCCTGCCGATGGCGCGGCTGGCGCACCGGTTGGGGATCGAATGGTCGATGGTGTACACCGGGCGCAGCCGTGACACCTTGCCGTTCCTCGACGAGATCGCGGGATTCGGCGACCGCGTAGTCGTGCGCACGGACGACGCGCACGGGCTGCCCGACGCGAGCGACCTGCTGCCCGGCGTCGGATCCGATACCGCGATCTACTGCTGCGGCCCGGCGCCGATGATCACCGTGATCGCCGACGCAGTGCGTCGAACGCCCTATGTGGAGCTGCATTCCGAACGATTCTCACCACCGCCGATCGTGAACGGGAAGCCGTTCGAGATCCAGTTCGCCTCCACGGGTGAGGTTGTGGAGGTCGGCGCGGACCGCAGCGCCCTCGACACGATCCTCGCCTCTCGTCCCGACCGCCCGTACTCGTGCAGGCAGGGCTTCTGCCGCACGTGCAAGGTGCGGGTGCTGGCAGGCGAACCCGACCACCGCGACACGGTGCTCACCGCCGCCGAATACGAGGCGGGCGAGATGCTCGTGTGCGTCTCACGCGCCGACGGCGGGCGGCTCGTGCTCGATCTGTGACCCGCCCTCCGGTCCGTCAAGGAGAAACCCGATGACCACCACCGAACCACTTCCGGTGGCCGAACGCACCGTGCGCAGCGGTGAATTCGACCTCGCCGTCTACGAATACGGTGATCCCACCGCGGAAACCGTCGTGCTGGTGCACGGCTGGCCCGATACCCACCACCTCTGGGACGCGGTGGCGCCACTGTTGGCTCGCCGGTTCCACGTGGTCGCCTACGACACTCGCGGGCACGGGCGCTCCACCCGCACCCGGCGTACCGACGACTTCCGGCTGGACCGCCTGGCCGCCGACTTCTACGCGGTCGCCGACGCCGTGAGCCCCGACCGGCCGGTGCACGTCCTCGCGCACGACTGGGGTTCGGTGCAGGTGTGGGAAGCGGTGTGCGAGCCGCGTGCCGCCGCCCGGGTCGCGTCGTTCACCTCGGTGTCGGGCCCGAACCTGGATCACGTCGGCAAGTGGATTCGCAGCAGGCTCTCGCGTCCGACGCCGCGCAACGTATGGCAGCCGTTCACCCAGCTGCTGTCGTCGGCGTACACCTTCTTCTTCATGACACCCGTGCTGCCGCGCGCCGCCTTCGGCCTGATCGGCACCGAACGCTTCTGGCGGCAAGTGGTCTCGGTCATGAACGAGACCGCGCCGTCGAATGTGCGTCTCGGGCCCACCTTCCGCG
The DNA here is from genome assembly GCF_000308415.1 of Nocardia asiatica NBRC 100129. Classification (GTDB taxonomy): domain Bacteria; phylum Actinomycetota; class Actinomycetes; order Mycobacteriales; family Mycobacteriaceae; genus Nocardia; species Nocardia asiatica. The sequence continues at coordinate 41,236 of NZ_BAFS01000082.1, forward strand.
CCGACCTGGTCGACGGCTTGCTGATCTACCGCGCGAACATCGTGCGGCGCATGCTCGCGCCCCGCGAGCGGCGCACCGAGGTGCCGGTGCAGCTGATCGTCGCCGGGCGCGACGTCGCCGTGCGTCCCGCGGGATTCGACGACGAACACAAGTGGACCGAACGGCTGTGGCGGCGCGACGTGCGCGCCGGGCACTGGATGCCGTTCTCGCATCCGGAACTGCTGGCCACCGCGACCACCGAACTCATCGACACCCTCGGCGGCGCGCAGCCGCCGCGCACGCTGCGCCGCGCCGAAACCGGCCGGTCCGCACGGCCGTTCGACGACCAGCTGGTCGTCATCACGGGCGGCGGCAGCGGCATCGGCCGTGCCACCGCCCTCGCACTGGCCCGCCGCGGCGCCGAGATCGTGCTCTCCGACATCGACCTCGCCGCAGCGAAGGAGACCGCCGAGCTGATCGCCGCCGAAAACGGTGTAGCGCATGTCTATCGGCTGGACGTCGCCGACGAGGACGAGATGCGATCGCACGCCGCGACGGTGCTGCAGGACCACGGCGTCCCGGACATCCTGATCAACAACGCCGGGATCGGCCAGGCCGGTGGGTTCTTCGAAACGTCGTCGGCCGACTTCGACCGGGTGATGCGGATCAACCTCGGCGGTGTGGTGAACGGCTGCCGTGCCTTCGGGCCCGCCATGGCCGAGCGCGGCCTCGGCGGGCACATCGTGAACCTCTCCAGCATGGCGGCCTACAGCCCGCAGCAGGGGTTCAGCGCGTATTCCACCAGCAAGTCGGCGGTGTTCATGTTCTCCGACTGCGTGCGTGCGGAACTGGCCGCGCGCGGAATCTCCGTGCACACCATCTGCCCGGGAATCGTGCACACCAATATCGTGGCGCGCACGCGGTTCTCCGGCGTCAGCGCGGAGGAGGAGAAGCGCAAGCAAGAGCGTTACGACAACCTCTACCGCATGCGCCGTTACGGCCCGGAGAAGGTGGCCGAGCAGATCGTGCGCGCCCTACAGCGGGATCGCAGCATCGTGCCGGTGACGCCGGAGGCTCACCTGCAGTATCACTTCGGGCGGCTCACGCCCGCTGTCGTGCGATTCCTGGCGGCGCGGGTGAAGCTCACCTGACTCAGGCGAGGGTGCGGGCGAGTTCGGCCTCGATCGCCACGACTCGCTCGGGCCCGATGCCCCACGGCTGCTCCACACCCACCCGCCGATCCAGATCCCAGAGCACGCATTCCTCGCCCGGAGCCGCCACGAACGACCACGCCACCACGGTGCGGCCGAGCTGCTCGGCCATGGTTCCGTGCGCATCGATCGGCGGCCCGGCGCCTTCCGGGAAGTGGTGCAGGAAGCGGCCGTAGGCGCGCGCGCAGAACTCGGCGTAGCGCTTGGTGCACAGGATGAACCCGTGCCACGCCTCGTCCACCGCGTGCGACGGCATGCCGATCACCTGGTCGTCACGCATGGCGGCGCCGCAGCACAGCAGCCACTGCCGCAATCCCTCGGCCACCAGCGCTCGCGGCTGCCAGGGGCAGGTCTTGAAGACGGCCTCCGGCAATTCCAGTGCCTCGACCGCGGCGCGCACGGTCGCGAGATCGATCTCGCCCGCCGCGGATCGACGGAACCTGAAGTTCACCACAGTTCACTGTACGTGCGGCCCCATGGACGGCTACCGTCTTGACATGAGCGCACTCATCGTTCTGTTCATCCTGTTGATGGTGCTGCTCCTCGTGGCGGTTCCGATCATCGTCGTAATCGTCGTCCTGCGATCGCAACGCGATCGGTTTCCACCGCCGCCCTACGGTGGGTGGCGAGTCGGGGGACACAACGAGGGGGGATCAACGGATCCGTTCTGGGCAGCCGGCGGCGCCGGTCTGATCGGCGGCTTCGACCAACCGCACGGCGGAGGCGGGCATCACCACCACGACCATCACCACCACGGCAGCAGTTGTGGCGGGGGGAGCAGCTCCAGCTGTAGTGGCGGGAGCAGTTCCAGTTGCGGCGGGGGCAGCAGCTCCAGCTGTGGCGGGGGCAGTAGTTCCAGCTGTGGCGGCGGTTCCTGACACGACTTGACCTCAACTGCCCTTCAGGTTCCATGCTGATCTTCGTCCGAAACGGCAAGGAACAACGAAGGGTGCGTCATGCGGGCTGTACAAGCCGATGAGTTCGGTGGACCGGAAGTGCTCGTGGTGCGAGAGCTACCGGATCCGGTGGCCGGACCGGGAGAGGTGGTCGTCGACGTGGCCGCCGCGGATGTGATGTTCCTGGATACCCGGCTGCGCGGCGGCTGGGGCACCGACTTCTTCAAGATCGAGCTGCCCTATGTGCCCGGCGGCGCTGTCGCCGGTGTGGTGGCGTCGGTCGGCCCCGGCGTCGACCCGGACTGGGTGGGCAAGCGGGTGTCGACGCCGACCGCGGCCAGCGGCATCGGCGGTGGCTTGCCGATCGGCGGATACGCCGAGAAAGCACTGGCCAAGGTGGACACACTGGTCGCCTTGCCCGACGGGCTGACCGCGCCGCAAGCTGTCGCTCTCGCCCACGACGGCAGGACGGCGCTCGCCGTCTTCGACCGCGCCGCGGTCCGGCCCGGCGAATGGGTACTGATCACCGCCGCGGCCGGTGGACTGGGAATCCTGCTGATCCAGCTCCTCCGCGCGGCGGGCGCGAACGTCGTCGCCGCCGCACGCGGCGCCGCGAAGCTCGAACTCGCCCAGCGACTCGGAGCGAACGAGGTGGTCGACTACTCCGAACCCGACTGGGCGGCCAAGGCGCGCGCCGCGACCGGGGGAGCGGGCGCGCACGTCGTGTTCGACGGGGCGGGCGGCGCGCTCGGCGAGGCCGCCCTCACGGCCACCGCGGACGGCGGGCGTTTCCTCGGATACGGCGCCGCCGCAGGAGAGTTCGCCGCGGTGGACCGCGAGGCCGCAGCGGCGCGCGACATCAGCGTCTACGGGCTGTTCGACGTCACCGGCGGGGA
>NZ_BAFS01000081.1 GCF_000308415.1 Nocardia asiatica NBRC 100129
CCACCGGCCGCGCGGATGTCCGCGGCCATCCGCCGGCCCGCGTCCTCGCCTCGCGCGCCGAGCACGACCGCAGCGCCTTCGCTCGCGACCCGCATCGCCACCGCTTTGCCCACACCCGAGGTCGCACCGGTGATCAGTACGACCTGCTCGGCGAATCGTGTTGCCATCCTCCGCATTTCCTCTCCACTTGCGCGGTCTCACCTCCGTGGTGGGATCCGCTGTCGAGTCAAGCCGGGCGCGGACGCGGGTGCTGGCGTGAATCGGACGTCTAGTTGATGTGTCATTGATGTGACGTGCACCAGCTGTCGTCTCGAATCAAGGGCATGCGCAACTATGTGGTGACCGACGGGTGGATGTCCGTCGTGACGCGTGTTTCCGACGGGGTAAACCGGCCGTGAGTCGGATTTCGTGGCAGATAGCGAGATCGCTGTATGTTAGCGGAATGGGCAGACGCTCAGTATGTTTGGCGGTGTCGACTGGGCTGAATATTTCGGGCGAATCGTATCTAACTGGCAATTCATGACGATGGTGGCGCTCAGTCGAACTTTTCGTATCAATCATGCATCCGTATGGACGCGAAACAGCTAACCTGTGGTGGCTGTTTGGAAGACGACCGCGGCCACAGGGGCGATCCATGTGATGGACGTGGTCACGGTGCGTTGACGGGATAGCGAATGACTACAGGTCTGGGTTTCAGCATCGGTGCAGTGAACTCCGTGACGGCTTCGGTCACCGCGGAACGACCACGCCCGGCGGTGCGGTCACGCCGCACCGCGGTGACCTTCGACAGCGCGGGTGGACTGCGCCTCGGCGGGATTGCGCAATTCAGCATGGCGGTAACGGATTTCGCGGACCTGGGCCGCGACCCGGACGCGGTGATCGTCGGTGGCCGCATCTGGTCACCGGCCAATCTGGTCGCAGCGGTGGTCAACGAATTGCGCGCGGCGGAGCCCGACGCGGCCGAGGCGGGGGTCGTCACCACCTACCCGGCAACGTATTCCGACAAACAGGTCGCGTTGCTGCGCCAGGCGCTGGAACTATCCGGGGCGGGCGACGTGCTTCTGGTTCCCGAACCCGTAGCGGCCGCGGAATGGCTGGAGCACGAACACGGCCCGCTGCGAACCGGCTTCGTGCTGATCTACGACCTCGGCGGCACCAGCCTCGACGTGAGCATCGTGCGCGTCGGCCCGGACTGGGACAACCATCCGATGATCGGTGAACCGCTGCGTTCCTACGATTTCGGTGGCAGGCCGCTGGGATCGATGATCGCGCGGTACGCCCCCGATGTCTCCTCCAAATCCGCTGGCCTGTCGATGACGTCGATCGTGGACATCGATGGCCTGCGCGTCACCCATGTGCAGGACTCGCTTCAACTGGTCCGCGACTGTGTGCGCGCGGCGGAGGTGACCCTGTCCGACATCGGCTGCATCCTGCTGGTAGGCGGCGCGTCGCGCCCCGCGGAGGTGGCGCGGACGCTCGCCGAACTCGGCCGGCCGGTGGTGATCTCGTCCGACCCCGGTCAGACCGTCGCCGCCGGCGCCGCCCTCATGGCGGCCCGCACCATGGCGCTCGGCGCGTCGGACGGAGGTCCCCATGCGCCTCGCGTCGCGGTGTTCTCCAGTGCGGCAGTCGTCTCCGCGGTCGCAATGTCGGCGGTCACCGTGTTCGGCAGTCCCACCGTGCCGGAGTTGACGCCGATGCTCGAGCGTTTCCCTGACCTCGCGGTGCCGAGCGACAGCCTGGTTGTCGACGTCGGCAGCGAGCGTCTCGCCGACGCCTGGATGCGGATATCCGCGACCTCCCGGAACCCGGGCCGTGCGCTGCCCGCGTTCCTCGCGCAACGGACCTCCGCGTACACCCGATTCATCACACCGGCTCCGCGCAGCGCCGGTTACGGTCCTTCGATGGCCGAGTCGCAGCTCGGCTCACATCGTGACCCGCGAAACTGCTGCGTCCCGGGTGGGCCGCGCCACCGGGGATACGGCGATCCCGCCTACTTCGTGAATCCACTGCCGTTCGGGCAGGTCGTCCGCCCCGTGCCCGGCGACATCGCGCAGCCGCCCGTTCCCGGACAGCCGCTGCCGGGGAACGGTGTGCCAGGGCAGCCGCCCGGTCAGTTGCCCGGCGCGGGTACACCGCCGGTGGGGACGCCGGGCTCGACCGACCCCGCGCCCCAGAATGGTTCGACGCCCGGAGAGTCCGGCCAGGGTTCCGGTGCGACTGCGCCGGGAAACTCGGCGGGCAGCCCGCCCACCGGGGGATCCGATTCGCCGGGGGGCGGTACGTCATCGGGTGATCACGGCGGTTCCTCCGGCACGAATTCGGCGGGCGATTCCTCTTCCGGCGGACCGGGCGCCGGGGGATCGTCCGGAGACGGCAGTGGAAACTCCTCCAGTGGGGGGACCGCGTCGACCGATGATCACTCCACGAACGGCTCGTCCGATGACTCGCACGGGTCCACTGCCGGTTCGTCGTCGGGTAATTCTTCGACGCACGGTTCCTCGTCGGGTGGGTCGTCCGGTAATTCCTCGAACCATGGTGCGTCCTCGGATGGGTCGTCCGGCAATTCCTCGACGCACGGTTCGTCTTCGAGTGGGCCGCCCGGCAACTCCTCCAACCACGATGCGTCCCCGGGCGGGGCGGTCGGTAACTCGCCGAGGCACGGTTCCTCGTCAGGTGGGTCGTCCGGTAATTCCTCGAACCATGGCTCCTCCTCGGGCGGATCGGCCGGTGATTCGTCTTCGAGTGGATCGCATCGGTCCGGTGGCACCGCATCGGGCGGACGCCCGGGCGGTGCGTCCTCGGCCGGTGGTCACTCGGGTGGGAATTCCTCGGGCACTTCGTCGTCCGGCGGATCGCGGGGCCGTTCCGGCTCGGTGGGCGGGTCGTCCACGGGCGGTGCCGGAGGTGCGGGTGGTGCCGGCGGCGGAGCCCGCGGTCGATAGCGTCGCCCGCAGCGCCCGCAGCGCCCGCGACAGTGGTCGCCGCCGAGGTGAATTGTCCGCCCCGAGTGCGGGTCTCGCGGCTCCGGATTCGCGGACGGGCGCCGCGCCGTCGAGGCACAATGGATTGATGGCCTCCGGGGGTCCCCAGCTGATCGCGCTGGATGTGGACGGGACGCTGCTGGATACGGGAACACCGATCAGTAGGCGGTTGGTCGCGGCGGTGCGCGCGGCCGTGGTAGCGGGTGCGCATGTCGTGGTGACCACCGGGCGCACGCTGCTCACCACCCGCCCCGTACTCACCGAACTCGGTTTGCGCGAGGGACATGCCCTGTGTTCGAACGGCGCGGTGCAGATCGACGTGGCCCGCGGGGAGCCGGTCGCGATCCAGTCCTTCGATCCCGCACCGGCGATCACCGCGTTGCGTGCGCTGTTCCCCGCGATGATCTTCGCCGTGGAGAAGGTCGGCATCGGCACCTGGGCCACCGGAGCCGGTCCTGGCGAATACTCCCTCGGCGAATACCTGCTCGTCGACCATCAGTTACTGAGCAGCGAGCCGACGCCGCGACTGAACGGCTGGTGGCCGGACGGTTCGCTGGAAGAGATGTTGCGCGCGCTGCGCTCCCTGCGCGTGCCTGGCGCGAGCTGGGTCCACGGTGAATTCGGGCCGTGGGTCACCGTTTCCCGGCAGGGCGTGTCCAAGGGGTGGGCGCTGGAGCAGTTGCGCATCGCGCTCGGTGTCCCCGGCGAAGCGACGCTGGCCATCGGCGACGGTTACAACGATCGCGAGATGCTGCGCTGGGCAGCGCATTCGGTCGCCATGGCCAACGCGCCCGCGGATGTTCGCGACCTGGCCGACGAAGTGACCGGCCACGTCCTCGAGGACGGCGTCGCCACCGTCCTGGAGCGCTGGTTCCGCTGACCAGGGTGACCGGCGTTCGCGTCCGATGCTCCGACTCCGGGCGGCATTCGCACCGGTAGGCGGGCCCTGCGAGGGGCGTGGAGTCGCCAGGATGATTCGCACTGTGCGGCGTGGCGTCGGGGCTCTGCCCGACACCACGCCTGGAACGCACGATTACGCGGGACCGGTTTTGGCGAGAATCTCGAGGTAGTGCGGATTCGACATGAGACCGAGGACGTTGCCGAACGGGTCGACCACGGACGCGGTGACGAAGCTCCCGTCGTTTCCTCGGGGGGTGATGGGGTCGTAGACGGTCGCACCGAGTTCCAGCAGCCGGTCGAACGTCGCCTGCAGGTCGTCCACGTGCCAGTTGACGATCGCGCCGCCCGGGGCGTTGCGCGCGCCCGCCGGTGCGTAGGCGCGGTTCACGATGCCGAATTCGTGCTGGTAATCGCCGATGCGGAACTCGTAGTAGCCGTTGGGAACGTGATAGTACGGCTCGACGCCGAAGAACCGGGCGTACCAGTCCTTGGCGGCCTCCAGGTCGTCGGCGTAGAAGGTGCTCGTCGCCATTCCGCGCAGCATGGTGGTTCTCCTTCGGGTTGTTCCTTCTTGTGGTCGTTCCTCCATCATCCGACCCAAAGTGCGCACCGAATGAGCACTTTTACCGGCAGAATTGTGTTCATGCGAGCGGACCGGTTGGTGGCGATCCTGCTGATGATGCAGACCCGGGGGCGGGTGACGGCCGCGCAGGTCGCGGCGGAACTCGAGACCTCTGTGGCCACCGCCCGCCGGGATCTGGAAGCTCTCTCGGCCGCGGGGGTTCCGGTGTATCCACAGCCGGGACGCGGCGGCGGGTGGTCGCTGGTGGGCGGTGCGCGCACCGACCTGAGCGGGCTGACGGCGGGCGAGGCGCGCGCCTTGTTCCTGCTGGCGGGTCCTTCCGCGGGTGCGGTGCCGGAGGCCAGATCGGCGCTGCGCAAGCTGGTCAGGGCGCTGCCGCAGACCTTCCGGGGTGACGCGGAGGCGGCTGCCGACGCGGTGGTGATCGACCCGGCGCGCTGGGGTGCGACCGATCGCGAGCTGCCGCCGGTGGTGTCGTTGCTGCAACGAGCTGTCGTGCAGCGCAACAAGGTGCGGCTGCGTTACGCGAACCGCACCGGCGAGCGGTCCGAGCGTCTAGTGGATCCTTGGGGGCTGGTGGACAAGGACGCTGTCTGGTACCTGGTCGCCGGAACCGAGCGCGGGCAGCGGACCTTCCGCGTCGACCGGATCTCCGAGGCGTCGCTCACCGGCGAACCGGCGCACCGCCCGGACGAATTCGATCTCGCCGCCGCATGGGAGCAGGTGGTCGAGGAGATGGAACGGCGGCGCGCGACCATCGCCGCCACCGTGTCGATCCCCGAACGCCTGCTGCCGATTCTGCGCGACCAGCAGGGCAGGAACTGCGTCGTGGACGGGCCCGTCGGCGACGGTCGCGTCCGCGTCCGCGTCACCGCCCCGACCGCGTGGATGCTCGCCCAACAGTTGGCCGGTTGGGGCGGCTCGATCGACGTACTCGGTCCGGCCGAGGTCCGCGCCGAACTGGCCCGCCTCGGCGCCGAACTGCTCGAACGCTACGGACGAGACGACCGGCCCGACCCGGCATCATGACCATTCCTCCAGCAGTTGCGCCATTGGGCTCGTCGCTGTGTAGCGCCCGTCGCCCGTCGCCCGTCGCCCGTCGCCCGTCGCCCGTCGCCCGTCGTCCGTCGTGCCTCGTCCGTCGTCCGTCGTGCCTGGTCCGTCGCGCTTCGCCCGTCGCCCGTCGCGCTTCGCCCACCCGCCGGACGTGGTGGAGGCCCATCGGCCGGTGCCTCCACCACCACACGTGTCCGGTCAGCGCGGTGCGGGAACGCGATCGGCCAGCGTGCGCACCATGTCCGAGGCGAGAACCGCGTGGCCGCTCATGCTGAAATGGATCAGGTCGGCGCTCATCAGGTCGGGGCGCAGGCGCAGCGGGTGGTCCCAGAGGTCGAGCAGCAGCGCGTCGTAGCGCGCGGCCAGCTCACGGACCAGGTCGTTGAGCACGGCCATCCGCTCGCGCATCGGACGCATCGGCGCCATGCGCTCGACTTCCCAGACGTCGGCCAGGGTGAAGGTGACGACCTGCGCTCCCGTGCGGGCCAGCGTCCCGAACAGTGTGTCCAGGTTGGCCCGAAGCTCGGCGAGGTCACCGCCGGGCAGGAACAGATCGTTGCCGCCGCAGGTGAGATGCACCAGGTGGGGCCGGAATTCGAGCACGGAGGGCAACTGTTCGGCGATGACCTGGGCGGAGTTGGCGCCGATCCGGCCGGTGTTCAGGTAGGCCAGGCCGGGGCGGACCGCGGCGAGCACGGCGGCGACGCGGTCGGCCCACCCCACCGGTTCGTAACCGGGGCTCGGGTCGCCGACGCCCTGCGCGATGGAGTCGCCGAGCACCGCGTAGCGCTGCCAGGGCGCGTCGGCGAGCAGGCGTCGCTGTTCGGCGGGAGGCAGCAGCAGGGGATCGTTGGCTTCGGTGCGAATCGCGTTGTCGCTCACAGTGTTTCCTGATCATCGAGGGAAAGGGACGGGGTGCGGGACGGCAGGGCGGCCAGGCAGGCGGCCACGGCGGCGATGCCCGCGCATACGGCGAAGAGGGTGTGGAACGCGGCGAGCGGATCGTCCGGCCGGGCCGCGAACACGGCGGCGAGGACGGCCACGCCGAGCGCGCCGCCCACTTGCCTCGCCGTCAGATTCATGCCGGTGCCCGCGGCGAACTGCCGCGGCGGTAGGGAACCGGCGGCCGCGGTGCCCAGCACCGTGACGACGAATCCGATGCCGCCGCCGCCGAGCACACCAGCCGGAATCCAGGCCGACCACAGGGCTGGGGTGGGACCGAAGGCGTCCGTGCTCATCCACACCGTGCACGCCACGAACATCAGCGCACCGAGCACGCCGAGCCATCGCCGCACCGCGAGGGAACCGACCCGTCCGGCGACGGTCGCCGTCACCATCGAGGCCACCGCGCCGATGGTCATCGCCCCCGCCGAGCCGAGCACCGAATAGCCCCAGATCGCGTCCAGGAACAGCGGTCCCGACAGCAACCAGGCGAACATGGCGGCGCCGAAGACGAACGAGGTCGCGTTGGCCAGCGCGTACGACCTGCTGCGCCAGAGCTCCACAGCGATGGCGGGATCGTGGTGGCGCACCGAACGCGCGAGCGCGACGACGACCAGAAGGCCGCCGCTGAGCAGGGCGGCCAGGGTCCCCGCCGAGGTCCAGCCCCAGCGCTGCCCCTCGGTGACGCCCGCGACCAGCCCGCCGAGACCGAGTGCCACCGCGATGGTGCCGATCGGGTCCGGCAGTGCGCCGCCGGACGGGCGACCGTCCGCCGGAATGCGCGCCGCCGCCGCGATGAGCAGCAGCGCCACCGGCACGTTGAGCACGAAGACCGCTCGCCAGTCGAATCCCTCGACCAGCGCGCCGCCGAGCGCGGGGCCGAGCACGGCGGCGAACCCGCCCGCGGCCGACCATGCCCCGATGGCAGCGCCGATCTTCGCGCGCGGCGTGACGGCGAGCACCAGGCCGAGGGCCGACGGCACCATCAGCGCCGCCGTGGCGCCTTGCAGTATCCGGCCCGCGATCAGCCAGCCTGCCGTCGGCGCGAGCCCGCACAGCAGGGAGGTGAGGGCGAAACCGGCCAGCGCGCCGAGGAACAGCCTGCGGCGCCCGAGCGTGTCGGCGAAACGCCCCGCCGGGGTGAGCAGTGCCGCGAACGCGACCGCGTATCCGCTGACAACCCAGGTCAGCGTGGTAGTAGCGGTGCCGGGGTAGTCCCGGGCGATCGAGGGGAAGGCGATGTTGACGACCGAGAGGTCGAGGAAAGCGATGAAGGCCGCACCGCAGGCGATCAGCAAGGTGCGAGTAGCCGCGGTCGCGGTCGGCGGGCTGCCGAGCCGGACGGACGCGTCGGTCATGGGGAGTCCTTCGAATCAGGGAAACAAAACGCACGATCGTTCGTACAATTAAAGTACGACCGTACGTTCGTATGTGCAACAGCGGAGTGGGAGAATGACGTCATGACCGACACCGTCCGCCCGGACCGGCCGCATCCCACCGATCAGCGCTTGGCCAAAGGCGCCAGGGCGCGGGCGTCGATCGCCCGCCGCGCCGCCGAGGTGGCGTCCGTCGAAGGGCTCGGCGGTCTCAGCATCGGCCGATTGGCCACCGATCTCGGTCTCAGCAAAAGCGGCATCGCGACCCTCTTCGGCAGCAAGGAGGGCTTGCAGCTCGCGGCGGTGAAATCCGCGCGGCAAGTGTTCATCGACGCGGTCATCACGCCGAGTCTGAGCGAGCCCGCCGGGCTACCGCGCCTGCGCGCCCTGGTCGAGCGCTGGTTCGACCAGGTGATCCATCCGGCATTTCCCGGCGGATGCTTCCGCGTCGCGACCCTCGCCGAGTTCGACAGCAAGCCGGGGCCGGTGCGCGACGCCATCGCCGAGGATCGCCGGGACTGGCTGACCTTTCTGGTGGAGGAGATCCGCCGCGCTCAGGACCAGGGTCATCTCGGTGGCCGCGCCCCCGATGCGGTCGCATTCGAACTCGACGCGGTGATCGCCGCGGCGCACACCGCCCGCCAGATGGGCGACGAGTGGGGGGTCGCCACCGCCCGCGCCGTCGTCACGGGTCTGCTCGGGTCGGCCGTCGACCCGGTCGCCGAGCGCGGCGCCGACTCCGGCGGCGAGGTCCGATAGCGTGGCGAGCAGCATCCGTTGACCAGGGAATTCGGGTAGGAGCCCGCAATCGGGGCAGTTCGACGCCGTCGGCGTCCACGAGGTGCGGCCGGTCGGCGTGATCTCGGGCCTTTCGAGCAGCACCGTGATCGTCGGCCACGGCGCGTGCTCAGCAGGACCGACTCTGCGAGCGCGGGAGGGGAACCCGCGGTCAGGCCGAGAGGGCGCGTGTCTCCTCGACAGCCGCGTGATAGCGATCCAGGACGACCTCGGTGAGCGCCGGATGCGCGCCGAGCACGTCGGCGTGGATCGCCTCCGGCGCCGCGTGGGCCAGGCGATCGGTCAGCAGGCCTGGTGCCAGGAACCACGGGGCCACCAGCACATGGTCGGCGCCGCGGGCACGCAGCCGGGAGATCGCCACGCGCAGTGAGGGTTCGGTGGTCGCGAAGCAGATCTCGGTGCACCAGCCGGTGCGGGCGGCGAGCCGGGTGGCCACCTCGGCGGTTCTGGTGTTGGCCGCTGCCGACGACGAGCCGACCGCCGCGACCGCGACGCCGACGCGCCGATCCGCCGGAGCACGCACGGCGGAGGCGGCGAGCACACGGTCGCGCAGCGCACTGATCAGCCCGGCATCGGCGCCGAGCACATCGGCCTGGGTGAGGCGCAGTCCGGGCCGGCGGGCGCGCGCCGCGGCGAGCAGGCCGGGCAGGTCCACCCTGGCGTGGAAGGCGCTGCCGAGCAGCAGCGGTGTCACCACGGCGTGCGTGTGTCCGTCGGCGGCGACGGCGTCCACGACCTGTTCGACCGACGGGGCGGTGAGATCGAGGAACGCCGTCCGGACGTCGAGATCGGGCCGCGCGGCCGCGACGGCGCCGACCACCTCCGCGACGGTCGCCGCCGATCGCGGATCACGACTGCCGTGGGCTACGGCGATCAACGCGGGCGGCCGCGCCGCGTGCTCGCCGAGCGCGGCCCCGCGATGACCGACCCCGGCTGTCGCGGAGCCCGAGCGACTCGCCGGGGCGCTCGCGCGCAGGACCGGCCGGGTGCCGGAAAGGGCTCGCGACACGGCCATGTCAGGCTCCGGTGCCGACCTCGACGGCGGTCAGCACGTCGCCCACCAGACCGGCCGCCAGCGTGTTGCCACCGGCCGGGTCGATCAGCAGGAAACTGCCGGTGTGCCGGTTCACCCGGTAGTCGTCGGCCGCGATCGGCTCGGCGACCCGCACCGAAATACGCCCGATGTCGTTGAGCTCCAGCGCCTCCGGGTTCGGATCGGCCGCCAGGCGCTGCTCGTCGAAGCGCTCCAGCAGCGCGCCGACGATCGCCTGGGTGGTCCGGGTGCCGTGCTTGAGCAGCAAGCGCGCGCCGGGCCGCAGCGGCTTGTCGCCCAGCCAGCACACGGTGGCGTCGAAGGAATCCACCGGCTCCGGCGCGTCGGCGGCCGAGGCGATGATGTCGCCGCGGGAGACGTCGACGTCGTCGGCCAGGATCAAGGTGACGCTGCGCCCGGTCTGCGCCACCGCGAGCTCGCCGTCGGGGGTGTCGATCCGCTCGACGGTCGTGCGGACACCCGAGGGCAGTACCACGACCTCGTCACCGGGAGCCGCCGCGCCCGCCGCGATCTGCCCGGCGTAACCCCGGTAGTCCGGGTGTTCGGGGGTACGCGGCCGGATCACGTACTGCACCGGGAACCGCAGGCCCAGCGCGTGATCGCCGGTGCTGTCGGCGTCCACCGGCACCGACTCCAGGTGCTCGATCAGCGAGGGGCCGTCGTAGTAAGGAGTGTTGTCCGACCGGGTGGCGATGTTGTCGCCGTGCAGCGCCGAGACCGGGATCTCCAGCACGTCCTCGCTCGACCAGCCCAGGGTGCTGGTGAGTTCGCCGAACTCCGCGGAAATGGCGGCGAACACGCCGGCCGCGTCGTCCACCAGATCGATCTTGTTCACCGCGAGCACCAGTTTCGGCACGCCGAGCAGCGCGAGGACGGCGGCATGCCTGCGGGTCTGCTCGATGACGCCCTTGCGCGCGTCGACGAGCAGGATCACCAGCTGCGCGGTGGACGCGCCCGAGACGGTGTTACGGGTGTACTGCACGTGCCCGGGGGTGTCCGCGAGCACGAAAGAGCGGCGCGGAGTGGCGAAATAGCGGTAGGCGACATCGATGGTGATGCCCTGTTCGCGTTCCGCGCGCAACCCGTCCACGAGCAGCGAGAGATCCGGGGTGGCCAGACCTTTGTCCACCGACGCGCGGGTGACGGCGTCGATCTGATCGGCCAGAACGGATTTGGTGTCGTAGAGCAGGCGTCCGACCAGAGTGGACTTGCCGTCGTCGACAGAACCGGCGGTGGCCAGCCTCAATAGGTCGGACATGTCAGAAATAACCCTCTCGTTTTCGGTCTTCCATCGCGGCTTCGGAAACCCGGTCGTCACCACGGGTCGCGCCGCGCTCGGTCAGTCGGGACGCGGCGACCTCGGCGAGGATCGCCGCGTTGTCGGCGGCGTCGGAGAGAATCGCGCCGGTGGAGGACCCGTCGCCCACGGTGCGGTAACGCACCGACCGGGTCTCGAGCACCTCGCCGTCGCGCGGGCCGCCCCACACGCCGGGCGTCATCCACATGCCGTCACGCAGGTACACCGGACGCTCGTGCGCGTAGTAGATGCTCGCCAGATCGATGTCCTCGCGCGCGATATAGCGCCAGATGTCCAGCTCGGTCCAGTTGCTCAGCGGGAACACGCGCACGTGCTCGCCCGGCGCGTGGCGCCCGTTGTAGAGATTCCACAGCTCGGGACGCTGCCGCTTCGGGTCCCACTGGCCGAAAGCGTTGCGCAGCGAGAAGATCCGCTCCTTGGCGCGCGACCGCTCCTCGTCCCGGCGGCCACCGCCGAAGACGGCGTCGAACCGGTGCTCGCTGATCGCGTCCAGCAGCGGGACGGTCTGCAGCGGGTTGCGGATTCCGTCGGGGCGCTCGGTGAGCCTGCCGTCGGCCAGGTAGTCCTCCACCTTCGCCACGTGCAGACGCAGGCCGTAGCGCTCGACGACCTTGTCCCGGAACTCCAGCACTTCGGGCAGGTTGTGCCCGGTGTCCACGTGCAGCAGCGCGAACGGCAGCGGCGCGGGCCAGAACGCCTTCAGCGCCAGATGCAGCAGCACGGTGGAGTCCTTGCCGCCGGAGAACAGGATCACCGGCCGCTCGAACTCGCCCGCCACCTCCCGGAAGATGTGGATCGCCTCGGACTCCAGCGCGGCGAGGGTGTCGAAATCGGTGATCCCGAACGAACGTTGGATGGTTTCGGTCATGCTGCGTCCTTCTTCGCATGCCCGAGGGGCCCTGCGTGGTTACGCGGGCTGCCTCCTCGGGGCCCTGACTCGGTCATGCTGTGTCCCTTTTTCGCATGCCCGAGGGGCCCTGCGTGGTTACGCGGGCTGCCTCCTCCGGGCCCTGACTCGGTCATGCTGTGTGCAACCCGCATTCGGTCTTCGCGAGGCCGGCCCAGCGCCCGCTTCGCGGGTCGGATCCCGGCTCCGGCTTGCGTGTGCACGGCGCGCAGCCGATCGACGGGTAGCCCTCCTCCACCAGGGGATTGACGAGGATGCCGTGCTTTTCGATGTAGTCCTGCATCTCCTCGTCGGACCACGGCGCGATCGGGTTGATCTTCACCAGTCCGAAAGCCTCGTCGAACGAGATCAGCGGCGCGTTCGCCCGGGTCGGCGCCTCCACCCGGCGGATGCCGGTCACCCAGGCGTTGTACCCGGCGAGCGACTTCTGCAACGGGACGACCTTGCGCAACCGGCAGCACTCGTTCGGCTCGCGGGCGAACAGATCCTTGCCCAGCAGCTGATCCTGTTCTGCCACCGTGTGCTCCGGCCGCACGTTGATCACGTTCACCCCGTACACGGCCTCCACCGCGTCCCGGGTGCCGATGGTCTCGGCGAAGTGGTAGCCGGTGTCCAGGAACAGCACGTCCACGCCGGCGCGGACGCCCGCGGCCAGGTGCACCAGCACCCCGTCCTGCATGTTGGAGGCCACGATGTAGTTGGCGCCGAAGGTGTCCTCGGTCCACTGCAGGAGTTCGGTCGCCGAGGCGCCGTCCAATTCGGCGGCGCCGCGCGCGGCGATGGCGCGGAGCTCGTCCTCGGACAGCTTTTCCACGAGTTCGGTTGTCACAGTTGATCTCCCGTCGACATTCATCTCAGGTCGGCCTCGTCGGCGCGGACCGCCCACTGGGCGAACCGTTCGCCGTCGGTGCGCTGCTTGACGAAATTGCGCACCACCCGGTCGATGTAGTCGCCCAGCTCCTGGGTGGTCACCTTGTGCTGGCGCAGCTTGCGCCCGAAGGCGCTGTCGAAACCGAGGCTGCCGCCCAGGTGAACCTGGAAGCCCTCCACCTGATTCCCGGCGCCGTCGTCGACCAGCTGACCCTTGAAGCCGATATCGGCGATCTGCGAGCGGGCGCAGGAGTTCGGGCAGCCGTTGATGTTGACGGTGATCGGCACGTCCAGCTGCGCGTTCAGATCCGCGAGCCGCTCCTCCAGCTCCGGCACCAGCGCCTGGGACCGCTTGCGCGTCTCGGCGAAGGACAGCTTGCAGAATTCGATGCCGGTGCAGGCCATCAGGTTGCGCCGCCACAGCGAGGGCCGCGCCTGCAGGCCGAGCGGTTCCAGCTCATCGATCAGCGCGTCGACCTTGTCGTCGGGCACATCGAGCACGATCAGCTTCTGATACGGGGTGAACCGGATGCGATCGGAGCCGATCCGCTCGACCGCCTCGGCGACCTTGGTCAGGACGGTGCCCGACACCCGGCCCGCGATGGGGGAGAAGCCGACGGCGTTGAGCCCGTTGCGCAGCCGCTGCACGCCGACGTGGTCGATCGGCTTGGTCGGCTGCTCCGGCGCGGGGCCGTCGATCAGCTTGCGCTTCAGGTACTCGTCTTCCAGCACCTGGCGGAACTTCTCGATGCCCCAGTCCTTGATCAGGAACTTCAAGCGCGCCTTGGTGCGCAGGCGGCGGTAGCCGTAGTCGCGGAACACCGAGACGACGGCCTCCCAGACGTCGGGCACCTCCTCCAGCGGCACCCACACGCCCACCCGCTTGGCGAGCATGGGGTTGGTGGACAGGCCACCGCCGACCCACAGGTCCAGACCGGGGCCGTGCTCGGGGTGCACGACACCCACGAAAGCCACGTCGTTGATCTCGTGCACCACGTCCTGCTGGCCGGAGATCGCGGTCTTGAACTTGCGCGGCAGGTTGGAGTACTCCTTCTTGCCGATGTAGCGGCGCACGATCTCGTCGATCGCGGGGGTGGGGTCGATGATCTCGTTCAGCGACTCGCCCGCCAGCGGCGATCCCAGCACCACGCGCGGGCAGTCGCCGCACGCCTCGGTGGTCTTCAGGCCGACCGCCTCGATCCGCTTCCAGATCTCGGGGACGTTCTCCACCTCGATCCAGTGGTACTGCACGTTCTCGCGATCGGACAGATCGGCGGTGTCGCGGGCGAACTCGGTGGAGATCTGGCCGAGCGTGCGCAGCTGGGCCACGTTCAGCGCGCCGCCGTCGCAGCGGACGCGCATCATGAAGTACTTGGCCTCGAGCAAGTCGATGTTCTCGTCGCCGGTCCAGGTGCCGTCGTAGCCCTGCTCGCGCTGGGTGTACAGACCCCACCAGCGGAACCGCCCGCGCAGATCGCCCTTGTCGATGCCGTCGAAGCCGGTCTTGGCGTAGATGTTCTCGATCCGGGCGCGGACGTTGAGCGGGTTGTCGTCCTTCTTGGACTGCTCGTTCGGGTTCAGCGGCTCGCGGTATCCCAGCGCCCACTGGCCCTCGGCCTTGCGGCGCACGGGCTTGCCGGTGCGCACGCGCGGTCCCGTGGCCGTCGCCTCCGGGCGCGGGCGGTCCGGGCGGACACGGCGCTCGGAAGCCGGGCGTTCCGGACGCGCGCGGGGCCCCGGCTGCGATTCGGGCGTGGGCTGATCGGTCGGACCGGCGTCGGTGCTCGACGTCATGGGGTCGCTCCTGCGGGGTGGGTGGTACATCCTGCTGAGGGCGCGAGGGGCTGACTCACGCCTGCGGTGTCAGCGGGCCGATGAAGTCGGGATCGCCGGGAATCCGGGGATCGGGGCGCGCTGGGCTACCGGAGGGAACTGGGCAGACAGCAGGCGCTGCAGACGCGCTTGTAATCGACGTGGCGCCGTGCCACAAGTCGTACTCCGAAAGCGCGCATGCGGCCTATTGTGCCATGTCAGCGCGGGCCTTCCGAGCCCGCTTCCGGTATTTCCCCCGATTCGGCGGGAAATCCCCTGGACTTCGGACCAGGTTTGTGACGGCAGTCATAGTGAGGACGTCGAACGAGGCGGGTGATGCGGCGGATATGCGACTGTGACGCTGCGCACCCCGCTTGACCTCGAGCGCGGTCGAGGTAGCAGGCTCGGCTCATGAGTAGCACAGTCGCAGGCACCGCCGCCGAGATCGAGGCCGTCCACGCGGTCGTCGCCCGAGTCCAGCACGTCCAGCAGAACGAACTCGTCGACGAATTCGCCGCGCTGTTCCGCGAGGACGCGATCTGGACCACCGGGCACGGCAAGCGCCTGTTCGGACGGGCCGCCATCGCCGAGTTCACCGCCCGGGTGCTGCCGGGGTCGAGCGCGCACGGCACCGCGACCTACGAGGTGGAGCACGTCCTGTTCATCCGGCCCGACGTGGCCGCGGTCAAGGTGCGCCAGCGCTACTTCACTCCGGACGGTGTCCTGGCCAGCGAAGGCAGCCCGATGTACGTGATGTCCAAGGAGGAAGGTCGCTGGCTGCTCACCGCCAACCAGAACACCCCCGTGGTGGCGGACTGAAGCTCCGGCCGCCCGCGTTGCCGCCGATAGGTCGTCGGGTTCGGAACCGGCCACCGCGAGGGCGGTGGGTTCGCCGCCGGGCATGACCGCAACCGGCGATCGGAGGGTCGGGCGAGGGCGCTGCGCAGTCCCGGGCGTCGGTGCGCAATACGGGGCGTTCACACTGGACATGTGAGTTCTCCCGCCGCCTCTGCCTGCACCGACACCTCCGCGCCGGTGCTGCGCGATTTCGGCGGCGGGCCGTTCGGGATCTACGTGCACGTGCCGTTCTGCGCTACCCGGTGCGGCTACTGCGATTTCAACACCTACACCGCGGGAGAGCTCGGCACGTCGGCATCGCCGCAGTCGTGGCTGGCCGCGTTGCGGGGCGAGCTGGCCGCCGCCGCGCGGGAGTTCGCCGCGTTGCCGAGCCCCACGCCGGAGGTGGCCACCGTCTTCGTCGGCGGAGGGACGCCCTCGCTGCTCGGCGGCGACGGGCTGGCCGCGGTGCTGGACGCGGTGCGCGCCGAGTTCACCCTCGCCGCCGGGGCCGAGGTCACCACGGAATCCAATCCGGAGTCCACCTCGCCGGAATTCTTCGAGCGCATCCGGGCGGCCGGGTTCACCAGGGTGTCGCTGGGCATGCAGTCCGCCGCGCAGCACGTGCTGCGGGTGCTCGACCGCACGCACACCCCCGGCCGCGCGGTGGCCGCCGCGCGAGAGGCGCGCGCCGCCGGATTCGACCACGTCAACCTGGATCTGATCTACGGGACGCCGGGTGAGCGGGACGCCGACCTGGACGCCAGCCTGGACGCGGTGCTCGGCGCGGGCGTCGACCACGTCTCGGCCTACTCGCTGATCGTGGAGGACGGCACCGCGCTGGCCCGGCGGGTGCGCCGCGGCGAACTGCCCGCCCCCGACGACGACGTGCTGGCCGCCCGCTACGAGCGCATCGACGCGCGCCTGCGTTCGGCGGGGCTCGGCTGGTACGAGGTGTCGAACTGGGCGGCGGGCGATGCCGCGGTCTGCAGGCACAACCTCGGCTACTGGGACGGCGGCGACTGGCTCGGCGCCGGGCCCGGCGCGCACAGTCACGTCGGCGGCGTGCGGTGGTGGAACGTGAAGCACCCGGCGCGGTACGCGGATCGGGTCGGCGCGGGCGGGTTGCCCGCCGCGGGCTGGGAGGCGCTCGGCGCGGACGAGCGCTACATGGAGCGGGTCATGCTCGCGGTCCGGCTGCGCAGCGGCCTGCCGCTGGCCGATCTGGCGCCTGCCGCGGCCCCCGCGGTCGATCGCGTGGTCGCCGACGGCCTCGCCGTCCGTTCGGACGACGATCGGCTCGTCCTCACCGATCGCGGCCGTCTGCTCGCCGACGGCGTCGTCCGTGAACTGCTCGGCTGACCCGCGGCGCGCCACATATGACGCGGTCGGACTGGTGCTACCTGCCGGAAACGGCACTCGCCCAGCCGGTGCCGCGGTCGATCGCAGGACCTGCCGGACGAGCCGATTCCGGTCGGCGGGTGCGGCGGTCGCGCGAACTACGCGTCCGTTTCCGTTACGCGCCGCCGAGCGGCCGCGTAGTCTGCGACCAACCCCAAGGAGACTCATGGCGTCGGCACGGCACATCACCCTTATCCATGAACCGGGCGAATTCGCGGAGGCGCGAGCGGCGGAGAAAGCGGAGAATGCGCGCCAGTGCGCCGTCGCCGCCCGCACCGTGGCCAGCTACGCGCAGAACGCCACCGACTGCGAGTCGCTGCTCGCGATGCTCGGGCTCGACGCCCTCGCGGGCAAACACGCGAGATCCAGCGACCGCGGCTGACCGCTACGGCTCGTCCGCCGTGCGGGCGAGCCTGCGCCATTCCCGCGGCGAGACCCCGTAGGCGGCGCGGAAGCGCCGGGCGAAATGGCTCGGGTCGCGAAAACCCCAGCGTCGCGCGATCATCGCGATCGTCCGGTGCTTCTGCTTCTGCTGAGCCAGATCGCCGCGCACCTGCTCCAACCGCTGGCTGATGATCCACTGCTCGAGGCTGTATTCCGCGTTCGCGCAGACCTTGTACAGCTGCCGGACCGACATGTTGTGGGCCTTGGCGATCTGTTCGGCGCCGAGGTCGGGGTCGGCCAGGTTGCGCCGCACGTAGGCGCGGATCCGTGACAGCAGGATGTCGGCCGGGACGACGGAGCTGTTGCCGTCGTCGCTGCCCGCCGAAAGCAGCAGCCCGCGGATCAATTCGATGCTGGCGCAGCCGGACAGCGCGGCCGCCGGGTCGGCGCTGAGCGCGTCGGCGTCGGCGGTCAGCTGGGCGATGTGGCCGGCCACCAGCCGGTAGTGCGGGCTGTCCTGCACCCTGGTCGCGGCCTGGCTGATCAGATCGGCGGGCAGGCCGAGTTGATCGAGCGGCACGTGCAGGCAGGTCGACGCGCCGTCACCGTGCCAGCTGAAGTCGTAGGGCGCGTTCAGGTCCATGACGTGCAATTCGCCCGGACGCACGACACGGTGGACGCCGCCCTGCTCGTAGTGCCCGTCGCCCGCCTGCTGCACCGCGATCGCCAGCACCGGCGCGGGCGAGCTGCGCACCTGCTCGAGCGTGCGGATCAGCTGAATGCCCGAAGTGCGGGCGCGGAATACGCTCGCGTCGCCGAACTGCCACACGTCGAACGTGGCGTGGACCTGCTCATCCGGCCCGTCCAGCACCACGTGCGACGGGACCGATGCCTCCTGCATCGCCGTGGACACCGCGTCCACCCGCTCGTGCGGCGCGATGGTGTCCGTATTGAACACGACCGTCATGACAGCCTCCGTCGCAATTGAGACAGATTCGGCAATCCTCGCATGAACTCGGCGCATCCGGCTGTGCATCCTGAGCCCAGGATCGTGCACCGACAGTCATTTTTCCGGCGGTTGCCCGTCATACGCTGTCGAGCGGCGATCGACAGGGGTCGATCGCGGTTCGCCGCAGGAGGCAGGGTGACGCGACGTCCAGTCCAAGACCTGGTCGCATACGGCCGAGAGCTACCACCGCGCGTTCGCCAACGGCGTCTCCCGGGCGGAGTCCGACGAGCTGTTCGCGGAATTCGCCATTCCCGCGCCCGCGCGTCCGCTGTTCCAGGCCGGCGTGGCCAACTTCGTGCCGCGCAGCGAGGCGGCGGTGGACACCCGTGGCGAACGCGGCCCGCTGCTGATGATCGCGGGCGGCCTCGACCGCACCGTTCCGGAGGCCACCGTGCGCTCGGCCTACCGGATCCAGCGCCGCAACAAGGCGGTGACCGAACTCGTGGTCTTCGCCGATCGCGGCCACTCCATGCCCGCCGATCACGGCTGGCGCGCGGTCGCCGACACCGCGTTGCGATTCCTCGGCGAGCACGCTCCCGCGGTGCCCGGCGAGGCGTAGTCCATTCCATCCGGATCGAAGGGAACCGTCATGCCGAGGATCACCACCACCGATGGCGTCGAGATCTACTACAAGGACTGGGGTTCGGGACGTCCCGTGGTGTTCAGCCACGGCTGGCCGCTGAACGGGGACGCCTGGGACAACCAGATGCACCTGGTCGCGAGCAACGGCTACCGCGCCATCGCGCACGACCGGCGCGCGCACGGCCGCTCCAGCGACGTGTGGGACGGGCACGACATGGACCACTACGCCGACGATCTGGCGTCGCTGCTGAACGAGCTGGACATCACCGACGCGATCCTGGTCGGGCACTCCACCGGCGGCGGGGAGGTGACCAGGTACCTGTCCAGGCACGGCACTTCGCGGGTCGCCAAGGCCGTGCTGCTGGGCGCGGTGCCGCCGTTGATGTTGCGGACCGACGCCAATCCGGAAGGAACGCCGATCGCGGCGTTCGACGACATCCGCGCGGGCGTGGCCGCCGACCGGTCGCAGTTCTGGAAGGACCTGGCGGTCCCGTTCTTCGGCGCCAACCGCGCGGGATCGAACGTCTCGCAGGGGTTGCGCGACCACTTCTGGCTGATGGGCATGCAGGTGGGGCTCAAAGGCGCGCTGGACTGCGTCGCGGCGTTCTCCGAGACCGATTTCACCGCGGAGCTGCCTGGCATCGATATCCCGGTGCTGGTGGCGCACGGCGACGACGACCAGATCGTGCCGTTCGCCGCGGCCGCCGCCAAAACGGCGGAGTTGCTGCCGAGGGCACAGCTGAAGGTGTATCCCGGCGCTCCGCACGGCCTGTGCGGCGACTTCGAGAAGGCGTTCGACGCCGATCTGCTCGACTTCGCGAAGGACTGAGGAGGAACCCATCCACGCTTCGCTGGTCTCCCGGCCCGACGCCGTGGCCGCGGTGGTGGAAGCCGCCGTCGCCCGCTGATCGCCGCACCGAGCGGGACGTGCTCGTGGGTCCACCCCGAGCACGTCCCGCTTCGCTGTGATCCGAGCTGCTGCGGGACGGGGGCCCCGCCCCCACCGGGGGCGTTGCGGGCGAGCGATTCGGCTTTCGACAATTAGACTGGATAAACAGACGAACCGGGATTCGCCTGCGCTGCGTGGTGGGCGCGGGGCGTCGGCGCCGGGTACGGCGCGACCGGGAGACGAGAGCGAGGAGGTGCGGCCGATGTCGAGCACCGAGGATCGGCGCTTCGAGGTCCTGCGCGCGATCGTCGCGGACTATGTCGCGACCAAGGAGCCCATCGGGTCGAAGACGCTGGTCGAGCGGCACAATCTGGGTGTCTCCAGCGCGACGGTGCGCAACGACATGGCCGTGCTCGAGGCCGAGGGCTACATCACCCAGCCGCACACCAGCTCCGGCCGCATCCCGACCGACAAAGGCTATCGGCAGTTCGTGGACCGGATCTCCGAGGTGAAGCCGCTGTCGCCGGCGGAGCGCAGGGCGATCATGGAGTTCCTGGAGTCGGGCGTCGACCTCGACGACGTCCTGCGCCGCGGCGTCCGCTTGCTGGCGCAGCTGACCAGGCAGGTCGCGGTGGTGCAGTACCCGACGGTGTCGGCGTCCACGGTGCGGCACATCGAGGTGGTCGCGCTCAACCCGGCGCGTCTGCTGCTGGTGGTGATCACCGACACCGGCCGGGTCGATCAGCGCCTGGTGGATCTCGGCGCGGTGATCGATGACGAGGACCTGGCCGCGCTGCGCGGCATGCTCGGCGGCGCGATGGACGGCAAGCGCCTGGCCGCGGCCTCGGCGGCGGTCGCGGAACTGCCCGAGCACGCGCCGCTGCGGCTGCGCGACGTGCTGGTGCGGGTGTCCACCGTGCTGGTGGAGACACTGGTGGAGCACCCGGAGGAGCGGTTGGTGCTCGGCGGCACCGCCAACCTGACGCGCAACGCCGCGGACTTCGGTTTCCCCGGTTCGCTGCGCGCCGTCCTGGAGGCGCTGGAGGAGCAGGTGATCGTGCTCAAGTTGCTCGCCGCGGCGCAGCACCCGGGCACGGTCACGGTGCGCATCGGGGAGGAGACGCAGGTCGAGCAGATGCGCGGCACCTCGGTGGTGTCGACCGGCTACGGCGCGGCCGGTGCGGTGCTCGGCGGTATGGGGGTGCTCGGCCCGACCAGGATGGATTACCCGGGCACGATCGCTTCGGTGGCGGCCGTGGCCCGCTACATCGGCGAGGTCCTCGCCGAGCGCTGACCGGAAACCCGGTCGGCGATGCCACTGCTACGCTCGACCCTTCGGGCGGATAAAGTTGAGTGCACGAGACTAATGCTGTTGTCGGCGCGCTTCCTACGCGGCGCGGCACCGGCGGCACCGTCGAGAACGACCAAGGACTAGAGACTCAAAGTGGCACGGGACTACTACGGACTGCTCGGCGTCGCGAAGAACGCGACCGATCAGGAGATCAAGCGGGCCTACCGCAAGCTGGCGCGTGAGCTCCACCCCGACGTCAACCCCGACGAGGCGGCGCAGGCCAAGTTCAAGGAAGTGTCGACCGCCTACGAGGTGCTGTCGGATCCGGAGAAGCGGCGCATCGTCGACATGGGCGGCGACCCGCTGGAATCGGGCGGCGGCGGGGCCGGCTTCAACGGCGCGGGCTTCGGCGGGCTCGGCGACGTCTTCGAGGCGTTCTTCGGCGGCATGAGCGGAACCACCGGCGCGCGCAAGCCGCGCGGGCGCGTCCAGCCGGGCGCCGACTCGCTGATCCGCACCCGGTTGAGCCTGGCCGAGTGCGCGGTCGGCGTGACCAAGCACCTGACCGTGGACACCGCGATCCTGTGCGACATCTGCCAGGGCTCCGGCACCAACGGCAACTCCAAGCCGGTGCGCTGCGAGACCTGCGGCGGCGCGGGCGAAGTCCAGTCGGTGCAGCGGTCCTTCCTCGGCCAGGTGCTGACCTCGCGTCCCTGTCCCACCTGCCGGGGCGCGGGCGAGACCATCCCGGACCCGTGCCACAAGTGCGGCGGCGACGGCCGGGTGCGCGCGCGCCGCGAGATCGCCGCGCCGATTCCGGCCGGTGTCGCGAACGGCATGCGGGTGCGGCTGGCCGCGCAGGGCGAGGTAGGCCCGGGCGGCGGTCACGCCGGTGACCTGTACGTCGAGATCGTGGAGCAGCCGCACGACGTGTTCGTCCGTGACGGTGACGACCTGCACTGCACCATCCGGGTGCCGATGGTCGACGCGGCGCTGGGCACCACCGTCGTGATCGACACCATCCTCGACGGCCCGACCGAGCTGACCATCCCACCGGGCACGCAGCCCGGCGAGATCTCGGTGCTGCGCGGGCACGGCATGCCCCGGCTGCGCTCCGGTGCGCGCGGCGACCTGCTCGCGCATCTGGACATCGTGATCCCGGCCAAACTGGACAGCAAGCAGACCGAGTTGCTGCGCAAGTACAAGGGAATGCGCGAGCGCGAGCGCGCCGAGGTGATGTCGGCGCAGTCCGAGCACAACAGCGGCCTGTTCGCGCGGTTGCGGGCCTCGTTCAGCGGGCGCTAGGTGGCCGCGACGGTCTTCTACCTCGACGAGGTGCCCGCGCCGGGCGCGGTCGCGGTGCTGGACGGCCCGGAGGGCAGGCACGCCGCCACGGTGCGCCGCATCCGTGTCGGCGAGCCGATCACCCTCTCGGACGGGCGGGGCGTGCTCGCCGAATCGGAGGTCGTCGCCGCGCACCGCGACCGGCTCGAACTCGCGGTGCGCGACCGGGTGCTGGCCGCCCCGCAGACGCCGCCGGTGACCGTCGTGCAGGCGTTGCCGAAATCGGACCGCTCCGAACTTGCGGTCGAGCTGATGACCGAGGCGGGCGCGGACATCGTCGTCCCGTGGCAGGCGGCGCGCTGCGTCGCGAACTGGGAGGGCAAGGCGGGCAAAGGGGTCGGCAAATGGCGGGCCGCCGCCCGCGCGGCCGCCCGTCAGTCCCGCCGGGCCTACATCCCCGAGGTCGCCGACCTGCACCGCACCAAGGACTTGCTGGAGTTGGTTCGCACGGCGAAGGCAAACGGCGCGGTCGTCGCCGCGCTGCACGAGTCCGGCTCCGCCCGCTTCACCGACCTGCCCTTCGCCGGTGCCACCGCGATCGTCCTGGTGGTAGGTCCGGAAGGCGGCCTGGACGACGCGGAACTCACCGCATTGGCCGAGGCGGGCGCGGATGTGACTCTGCTCGGCCCGACGGTTCTGCGCACCTCCACCGCGGCGGCGGTCGCCCTCGGCGCGCTCGGCGCCCTGACTCCCCGTTGGTGAGAGCTTCGCGGTGGTCGCCGCTCCGATCGGCGTCTTATCCACTGGGCCGTGTCGGTAGGGCGCGTTAAACTCGTCTCAACAACGCAGTCGAGACCGGAAAGCAGGCTGTAGCCACTTTTGAGAACACAAGGCGAGATCGGCGACCCGGCCACCCCAGCGGCGGGCATCGGCGCCGGCGACAACGGTTCGGGTCCCGCAGCGCGCACCGTGCGCTCGAGTATCGAACTCGCTCCGGAATCCGTGTTCCCCTTCCTCGGTTCGGCCGACCAGAACCTCCGTGAACTGGAATCGCTGCTCGACGCGGACATCCACGTCCGCGGCAATTCCGTGACCCTCACCGGCAAGGCGGCCGACGTGGCGCTCGCCGAGCGGGTCATCGAGCAGCTGGTCGCGCTCACCGGCCGCAACCGCGTGGTCACCCCGGAGGCGGTGCGCCACACCGTCTCGATGCTCACCGAGGGCTCCAGCGAGTCCCCCGCGGAGGTGCTCAGCCTGGACATCCTGTCCCGGCGGGGCAAGACCATCCGGCCCAAGACGCTGAACCAGAAGCGCTACGTCGACGCGATCGACGCGAACACCATCGTGTTCGGCATCGGCCCCGCCGGTACCGGCAAGACCTATCTGGCCATGGCCAAGGCGGTCCAGGCGCTGCAGTCCAAGTCGGTCAACCGGATCATTCTCACCCGTCCCGCGGTCGAGGCGGGGGAGCGCCTGGGCTTCTTGCCGGGCACGCTGAACGAGAAAATCGACCCGTACCTGCGCCCGCTCTACGACGCGCTGCACGACATGATGGATCCGGAGGCCATTCCCAAGCTGATGGCGGCCGGTGTCATCGAGGTGGCGCCGCTGGCCTACATGCGCGGACGTACTCTGAACGACTCGTTCATCATCCTGGACGAGGCGCAGAACACCACCGCCGAGCAGATGAAGATGTTCCTCACCCGGCTCGGGTTCGGCTCGAAGATCGTGGTGACCGGTGACGTCACCCAGGTCGACTTGCCGACCGGCGCGCGGTCGGGCCTGCGCGCGGCCAGCGAGATCCTCACCGAGATCGAGGACATCCATTTCGCGGAGCTGACCAGTAGCGACGTGGTCCGCCACCGTCTGGTCTCGGACATCGTCGACGCTTACGACCGCTTCGAAGCGGAAACGCGGCCGCCGGTCGCCCCGCATTACGGCGGCAACCGGGCGCAGCGCCGCGCGGCGAGCCGGGCGGACCGGCGGTAACTCGTTTCGCCGGGCGGGGCTCCGCTCCGGCGACGCGATCGCCGGGATCGTAGGCTGTTCGAGTGAGCATCGAGATCGCCAACGAGTCGGGTATCGACGTGCCCGAAGAAGAGCTGGTCAGCGTCGCGCGGTTCGTGATCGCCCGGATGGACGTGCACCCGGCCGCTGAGCTGTCGATGGTGCTCGTCGATCTCGACACCATGGCCGACTTGCACATGCGCTGGATGGACCTACCCGGCCCGACCGACGTCATGTCCTTCCCGATGGACGAGCTCGAGCCGGGCGGACGGCCCGACAGCCCGGAGCCGGGCCCGTCCATGCTCGGCGACATCGTGTTGTGCCCGGAGTTCGCCGCCGGGCAGGCGCGCAAGGCCGGGCACCCGCTGGACCACGAACTCGCGCTGCTCACCGTGCACGGCGTGCTCCACCTGCTCGGCTACGACCACGCCGAGCCGGAGGAGGAGAAGGAGATGTTCGCGCTGCAGGCCCGGCTGCTCGAGGAGTGGTACGAGAGCCTGCGCGAGGCACAGCGCCGCGCCGAACTCGCCGAGCGGGACGCGCGGTTGCTGGGCAAGGCGGGCTTCACCACACCGGGTGACTCCCTGGGTTCCGCGTGAACTCCCTGACCCTTGTTCTGCTCGCGGTCCTGCTCGTCTCGCTGGGTGGGGTGTTCGCCGGTGTGGATTCCGCGCTGAACACCATCTCGCCCGCCCGCGTCGAGGACTTGATGCGCGCCGACCGGCCCGGCGCCGTGCGGCTGAGCCGGATCGTCGCCGACCGGGCCCGCTACGTGAACCTCATGGTGCTGTTGCGCATTCTGTGCGAGATCGGCGCCACGGTGCTGCTGGCCGCGGGCCTGATGACGGTCTGGGAAAGGAACTGGGCGCTGCTGGTCACCGCGCTGGTGATGGCGCTGGTGTCCTATGTGGTGGTCGGCGTGGGGCCGCGCACGCTGGGCCGTCAGCACGCGTACTCGATCGCGCTGGCCGCGGCGCTGCCGCTGCAGCTCATCGGTGCGCTGCTCGGTCCGCTGAGCAGGCTGCTGATTCTGCTCGGCAACGCGATCACCCCGGGTAAGGGTTTCCGCAACGGCCCCTTCGCCTCCGAGATCGAGCTGCGCGAGGTGGTCGAGATGGCCGGTGAGCGCGGGGTGGTGGCCGACGACGAACGGCGCATGATCCAGTCGGTCTTCGAACTCGGCGACACACCGGCGCGCGCGGTGATGGTGCCGCGCACCGAGATGGTGTGGATCGAGGCGGACAAGACCGCCGCGCAGGCGATGTCGCTCGCGGTGCGTTCCGGGCATTCCAGGATCCCGGTGATCGGCGAGAACGTGGACGACATCCTGGGTGTGGTCTACCTGAAGGATCTTGTGCCGTATGCCGATCGCAGCCGCAAGGTGCGGGTGCGCGAGGTGATGCGGCCCGCGGTGTTCATGCCCGACTCCAAACCGCTGGACAGCCTGCTGGACGAGATGCAGTTGCGGCGCAACCACATGGCGCTGCTGGTGGACGAGTACGGCGGGATCGCGGGCCTGGTGACCATCGAGGACGTGCTCGAGGAGATCGTCGGTGAGATCGCCGACGAGTACGACACCGACGAGACCCCGCCCGTCGAGGATCTCGGCGACGGCCGCTACCGCGTCTCGGCCCGGCTGCCGGTGGAGGACCTGGGTGAGCTGTACGGGCTGGAGATCGAGGTGGAGGACGTGGACACCGTGGGCGGCCTGCTCGCCCACGAGTTGGGCCGCGTGCCGCTGCCCGGGTCGAAGATCGAGGTATACGGGTTGGTGCTGCGCGGGGAGGGCGGAGCGGATGCGCGGGGGCGGATGCGGGTGAACACCGTCGTGGTGCGCAAAGCGCGCGAGAAGGTCCCCGCCGGAAACACAAACGGCGACAATCCCAATGGCAAGCGCAAGGCCAACGGATCGGAACGGGAGACGCCGGCCGATCGCGACGAGGACGGAGACACCGAATGACCGAACTGGACGCGGAGGACAACAAGCTGGTCGTGCTGGCCCGCGGCGCGCTGGGCCGCACCGGCGGGGCGAGCGGAGCGGCGATCCGTGACACCGACGGCCGGACCTATGCCGCGGGCGAGGTTTCGCTGACCGCGTTGCGGCTGACGGCGCTGCAAGCCGCGGTGGCCGCCGCGTTGTCCAGCGGCGCGGAGGGGTTCGAGGCGGCCGTGGTGGTCGGCGGACGATTGTCCGACTTCGGGGTGGCCGCGGTGCGAGAGGTCTCGGCCGAGACGCGGATCATCTTCACCGACCGCGACGGCGCGGTGTTCGAGATCGTCGACGACTCCGCGGACGCGGTGGACGCGGTGAGCGCCGACGCGGGCGAGGTGCGCGGTGGCTGAGGCGCGGAAGAAGGACGAATTCCGTTCCGGCTTCGTCTGTTTCGTCGGCCGGCCGAACACCGGCAAGTCGACGTTGACCAATGCGCTGGTCGGCGCGAAGATCGCGATCACCTCGTCGCGCCCGCAGACCACCAGGCACACCATTCGCGGCATCGTGCACCGCGACCACGCGCAGTTGATTCTGGTCGACACTCCTGGTCTGCACCGCCCGCGCACCCTGCTCGGCCAGCGCCTCAACGACCTTGTGCGGGATACGTATTCCGAAGTCGACGTCATCGCGCTGTGCATCCCGGCCGACGAGAAGATCGGTCCGGGCGACCGCTGGATCGTGCAGCAGATCAGGCAGATGGCGCCCAAGACGACACTGCTCGGCGTGGTCACCAAGATCGACAAGGTTGGCCGCGACCAGGTCGCCGAGCAACTGCTGGCCGTCTCCCAACTGCTCGGCCCGGACGCCGACGTGGTGCCGGTGTCGGCGGTCAAGGGCGAGCAGGTGGAAGTTCTCGTCGACGTCATCGCCTCGAAGATGCCGGAGGGCCCGGCGTTCTACCCCGACGGCGAACTCACCGACGAGCCCGAGGAAACGCTGATGGCCGAGCTCATCCGCGAGGCCGCGCTCGAAGGCGTGCGCGACGAACTACCGCACTCGCTGGCCGTCGTCATCGAGGAGGTCCTGCCGTACGAGGAACGCGAGGACATGCTCGACGTCCACGCCCTGCTCTACGTCGAGCGCCCCAGCCAGAAGGCCATCGTCATCGGCAAGGGCGGCTCGCGTTTGAAAGAAGTCGGCACCAACGCCCGCAAACAGATCGAGCACATCCTCGGCACCCGCATCTATCTGAATCTGCACGTGAAGGTGGCGAAAGATTGGCAGCGGGATCCCAAGCAACTCGGCAAACTCGGCTTCTGAGCGGTACTCGAGGCGAAGTCGACCGGGTCTCGCGCGGTCAGCGGGTCCAAAGCTTCCACATGGAAAGCTCGCCGTCGTAGGCACGGACACGGTCGGCTGCGCTCTGGAAATCTCGGCCCGCAGTCAGTTCGTAGAACAAGAGCAGCACGGCGAAGAACGCAGCGTGACTGTCGGGCGCGTCGCTGGGAGCGAAGTAGGTCGTTG
Source organism: Nocardia asiatica NBRC 100129 (assembly GCF_000308415.1). Lineage (GTDB taxonomy): Bacteria > Actinomycetota > Actinomycetes > Mycobacteriales > Mycobacteriaceae > Nocardia > Nocardia asiatica. The sequence continues at coordinate 27,742 of NZ_BAFS01000081.1, forward strand.
CGCCGACGTCCAGGAACGCTTCGGCCAAGGACGAGTTTCCGGTCTCGCAGCCGGTGCAGATCACGATGCTGCCGGGTATCCGCAGACGCGCCCGGATGTGCTCAGGGCCCATTCGTCCGCTGAAGGGCTGGACCTCGGCTACCGGCCCGCCGAGTTCAGGCAGGAGGATCCGCCCATCGTCGCCGTGACAACTCACGATCACATGAGGTGCAACCGGGGAGTCGCCGCCCAACGCGGTGACCAGATGACGAGCCTGTCCAATCGGTCGATAGTTGACGTGAATGCCGAACTCTTCCAATGCTTTTCGCAACGGCTCCGCCGAACCGTCGTTGATGTTGAGCAGGTCCACTTCCGTCCAGGCGAGCTTGCCGGCGATTATCTCGTCGATGCGTGAGTTCGACATCGCCTGGACCTTACCGACCTTGCCGTAGCGCGGGAAGTCGCCCGGCACAGCCGACTTCGACCTACCGGAGGTAGTGCGCATCTCCTGCCGGGGCATTACAGCGGGTCGATCCAGTGGCGGTGCCACTGAAGTGCGGATGCGGATCGAGCGGTACCGAGATCGATGTCCGGTGTTCCCCGCCGATGCTCGTCAGGTCGGATCTATGGTCGGGTCCATGAACGACGCGACAGTGGTTCGGCTTGGAACCGCCGACGCCGCCCGGCACCACTTCGATGCGATCTGCGAGCTGTACGTCGAGGCATTCTCGGCACCCCCCTTCGTTTGGCCGGAGACCGAGTCGCAGCGGCATCGAGAGATGCTCAGCGGCATGATCGCCAAGCCTGGCTTCGGTATCGCCCTCGCGGAATCTCACGGGCGTCTTGTCGGATTCGTGTACGGAACCACTCTGAGCACCAGCACCGGTTGGTGGGACGGGTTCCAGCAGCCGGTATCACCGGATGTCACGCGCGAATGGCCGGGTAGGACCTTCGCGGTGATCGATCTCGCCGTTCACGAGTCGGCGCGGCGGCGCGGCATCGGCCGCCGACTGCTGGACATTCTGCTCAATAGCAGACCAGAGCAGCGGGCGACGCTGGCAGTACAGCCGCAGGCGAAAGATACACATGCGTTCTACCGGGCGATCGGTGGATGGCAACTGGTAGGGCGGCAAGATACACCGGCGTTCGTATCCCCTGAGTTCGACATCTACATCCGGGAATTGAGGAGTTCGTAGTTCGCCAGCAGTTGGTCGAGTTCGCGCACGCAAAGTGCATCCGACCACGGGGCGAGGTCTGCTCGGGCATCGGAGATTATTCCGATGAGCCGGTCGGAACGGCACGACACTGCCAGACCGGCTGCCTCCCCGACGACCTGAGCGGCTTCGTCGATCTCCCGTGCCGCGATGTGGGCGTGTGCCAGGTCGACGTAGGCTACTGCACGATTGCGGGTGAAGTCGTCACCGATGAGAGCGAGTGATGATTCGGCTGCGTGCTGTGCCTCGGCCGCCCGTCCGAGTCGGTACATGCAGTCGCTTCGAAACGACAGCGACAGCCCTTGCCCATGGAAATAGGCGATGGAGTTCTCCGCTGGCGCAGCGTTGTCGAGTAGTGCGTCGGCGGCATCGAGCGCTGCAACACATGCCTGATGGCCACCGGTACCGGCGTAAGCGAACGCCGCAATGACATCGGCGTACGAGCGAAGCCGGCCGTCGTCCACCGAACGTGCCCAGTTCTGCGCAGCCACCGCGTGATCGATCCCCGTGCGCGGGGAGCCACGCCATATGGCGAGGTAGCTCATGTTGCACAGGACCAGAGTGACCAGCGCGTCATTGCCTGCCGCGTGGGCGGATTCGCGGGCCTGCTCATAACTCGACTTCGCGGAATCGAAGTCGCGCATATCGAAACGCATCCATCCCACCATTTCCGCGAGCTGGCTGTGGACGGTCAGCAGGCGGGGCCGCAACTGGTCTGGTGCTTCCCGCAGCAGAGCGGACGCGATGGCCAATTGGGCGGAAACCATTGGTAGTACGGCGTACGGACCGTAGAGGTCTTCCTGTGACAATGCGATATTCATCGCGGACTCGATGCGGCCGATAGTGGCGCTGTCAACTCTGCCAGGCTGGACGAGCACCGCACCGACCCGTCGTTGTTCGTCTGGATTCAGGCCCGCCAGAATTGCGGCGACAGCAGGCAATCCGCCAGAAACACCGCCGAACAGGCGAAGCAATTCACGTCGGTTCATCTCGACCCACGTCCTAAGCTCGGCATCCAGAGACGAGTGTAGGCCGGTCGATGGTGTCGAGGTCGCGATCGGGTATGCGAGCGATGCACTCTCGTTGTAGAACCTATACCCCTGCTCCGGGCTGAGACCTTCCAGCACCGTATCCATGGCATCCGAGGACCGCGGACTGAGTACGGCTCGACTGCCCTGCTGTTCCCACTTCCCGACCGTGCGCACCGCGCGCCCGCAGACCGCCGCGAACTCCTCCTGCGTCAGCCGCATAGCGGTGCGAAGCGCCAGGACGTCAGCGCCGGTCCATTTGTCGATCATCGCTGGCCCCACCCCTCACCTCGACGTGTCGAATACCGGAAGAGTAGGACCAAAATGCCTGCTTGGTACCTGTATTACGTCGCGCCGTCACCGGATGCTGTTCCTGCATCCGGCGCCGGGTCGATGCCGTTGCGCTCGACGGCACATCGATCGGCTGTGAGCGGCTGATCGGTGGCTTTGCTCCCCGGCGCCGGGTGCTCATCACACCACGAGCAGGGAGATGCGGGGATGGGGTTGGAGGACACTCAGGTGCTGTCGCCGGTGCGGGCGGATACGCCGTTGACGCGGTGCCGCTTCTATCGTGAGACCTGCGGGCTACCCGCCAGAGTGCAACCCGAGATCGGGAGCATCATCGTGCCCGCGGGCAGCGTCGGCGCGATCACCATGCCGCATCAGCTCGGGGCTGCGGTGAAGGGCAGGATGCACGGTCTGGGCGTGCGAATCGGTCCGATCGTCTCGCATCCGCGCTCGAAGCTATGGACATTCCTGATCGTGCCGGACGTGCCGGACGAGAACAGGTTGTTCGCCGAGCTGTTCCGGCTCAACGTCTCGGTAGCACGCTTCGGCGCGCAGATCGCGTTGCCCTCGCCGGGCGCCCGCCAGGCGGGATTCCGCGTCTGGGTGACGCCACCACACGATGCCTTCCGCCCTTCCGGCATGGCCGTCATCGAGTCGATCCGAGCTTGCCAACCGCACCGCAGGCGGTGACGCCGTGGACCCGCAGCTGTCGCCGCGCCCCGAAGAGGACGACGTGCACCTGTCGATCCAATTCCACGACCTGCGCCTGAATTTCGCCGCCTGCACGACCGCAGCGTCACGCTTCATCCAGGACTGGCGCGCCTACCACTATCCCGACGCGGTGACCGTGGTCCCCGGCAACCCAGCCGGATTGCCGCGACTGCCGAACGAACGCCTGTACCTGGAGCCGCCATGACCGCGGTCTTCGAGCGGAAACGACGGGCGAGAGCTATCAGCCGGGACCATATGCCGAACTCGATACCAGTGGACTCGCGTGGGCTTCGACCCGGCCGATCACTGCTGCCGCCCGGGCGAGTGGGACCGGCGTGTCCGCATCGGGCAAGTTCACCACCACGGCGTGGGGCGGTGGCGCTGCCAGTTCAGTTCGGATTCGAGTTGGGCGGCCAACGAGATGAGCAGGGGTTCGGAGTTCGCCGTGCCCATCAACTGAGCGCCGACGGGGAGGCCGGAATCGGTGAACCCGGCGGGGACGTTGACGCTCGGCCAGCCCAGGACGTTCCACGGCCAGGTGTAGGGGCAGGCGGCGGTGATCAGATTGTTGGTGGCGTTGACGCCGATGCCGTCGATTTCCTCCACGCGCGGTGGCGGAGTCGCGGTGGTCGGCGCGAGGACGACGTCGTAGTCGCGGAAGAAGTGGCCGATTCGCCTGTGCAGCAGCGGTTCCAGCTGCCGCGCCGCGTAGAGGGCGGGGCCGTCGAGCACGCGCCCGAATCGGGCGTTGGCGGCGGTGCGGGGATCGACCTGGAGGCCGGGCGTCCGGTGGTACACCCGCCGGATTCCGGCGAGCGAGCGCGGCAGGAACGAGGCGCCGATCATGATGCCGTAGTGCAGGTCGGCCACGGTCACGGTGTGCCCGAGGCCGCGCAGCGTGTCGGCGGTGTGCCGTACCGCTTGCTCGACCTCCGGATCCAGAGCGGTCCTGGTCGCGGTGAACGGGATGCGCAGTGACAGGGCGATGCGCAACCGGCCGGGATCACGGCCGACGGCGTCGGAGGCGGTGATCGGGTCCGGTGTGTGCAGGTCGCCGTGATGCGGTCCGGCGGCGGCGTCCAGCAGGAGCGCCGCGTCCGCGACGGTGCGGGCCAGCGGCCCGTTCACGGTGAGCCCGTAGAACGCCTCGGGCTCCGGCCAGGTGGAGATCCGCCCGCGCTGAGGCTTGATGCCGACGAGGTTCGTCCACGCGGCGGGGATGCGAATGGAGCCCGCGCCGTCGGAACCCAGGGCCGCGGGGACCAGTCCCGCCGCGACGGCCGCCGAGGCTCCGCCGGAGGAGCCGCCCGGCGTTCTGGTGCGGTCCCAGGGATTGCGGGTGTGGCCGAACCAGGCGGCGCTGGTGAACGGCCACTGCCCGAGCTCGCAGGTGTTGGTCTTCCCGACGATCACTGCGCCCGCCGCGCGCAGGCGACGGACCGATTCGGCGTCCTCGGTCTTCGGCGTGAACTCGCCGCCGCACCCGAACGCGGTCGGCTCGCCCGCGATATCGGTGTCGTCCTTCACCGCCACGGGCACGCCGAGCAGCGGCAGCCGTTCCCCCGCGGCCAGCCGCCGGTCGGCGTCGGCGGCCTCCGCGAGCGCGCGTTCCCGGCGCACCACCCGGAAGGCGTTCAGTGTGCCCTGAGCCGCGTCGATCCGGTCCAGCGCGCCGCCGACCGCCGCGGCCGAACCGATCGCGCCGTCCGCGATCGCGGCCGCCATCTCGGCCAGCCCCAGTTCGCGGGTGCCGGGCGGCAGCCGGGTCGGATCGGACACCGTCATGTGCACTCCCTGTCGTTCGCTTGCGATCAACCGTAGCGGCCACCTGGTCAAGCGTCCATAATGAATCGGAATTCCGTCCGCCGGTTTTCCGGGCGACCAGTTCGTGCGGGAACGCGATTACTCGCCGTGCAAGATCTTGCTCAACAAGGGCGTGTGCGGGTTTGAATTACCCTGGCGGGGCGATGTGTCGATCAGAGTTGGTACAGCGCAAGCATTTTCGTAGACCCGATGCCGGCCGAATGCTTGGCTCTTCCTGTGCGATGCCCAGAATGCGAAGAATCGAATCCCGAAGGCGCCGCGTTCTGCGGGAACTGTGGTGCGCGCTCCGGCGGAACGGAGTCCGCGGAACCGTCGAGGCGCGGCCGTGAAGCCGCCGCGATGCGCGGGGAAGAAGCCACCCGCTACCTGTGCGCCGCGGTTCATTTCGACAGCGCGCTGGCATCCGAGGTCGTCGAGAAGGTGCTCGAGGAACCGTTGCGATCGGTGGCCCGGTCGCCGGGCGTCGATCTCGTCGCGGTGGCGAAGCACGCGGTCGCCGCCCGGGAGCGGCAGCTCGCCCGCAACCTGGTGCTGATCGCGACGATGGTCGTCGTCGTCGGGAATCAGATCGCCGCGGCCGATCTCGACGCCGGGCCGCTCGGCCTGCTGTTGATCCTCGATCCTTTTCGCTTGGTCTCGCCACTGCCGTTGGCGGCCTTTCTCGTCGGCTGGCTCGCCGTGTGGGGCGAAGGGTGCTTCGCCCGCTGGGGCGGAACAGCGAATTCCCTGCGGCGCGGCAGGTTTCGCGCCTCGGCGGCTCCGACACCGCGTAAGCCCTCGGTCCGGCAACAGATCGAGCACGTCGCGGCCTATTCCGACGGCAATGTGACGGCGTATCACGGCTACCAGCCGTTCCTCGGTCACGGGTGGCCGCTTTCGGCGTGGTCGATGGCGCTGGACATCACCAAGCCCGGATCGGATCAGGAGCCGGTCCGCCCGTTCACCGCGGTCGAGTTGAACGAACGCCTCCGCAAGGAGATCGCGCAACTCGACCTGCGCGGGCTGAACGTCTACAACCGGCTGTTCGTCAACGGCGGCGACATCCACCACGACGAGCGATTCCTGCCGGATCCCGCGGGCAGGCCCGTTGATCGCGTGCCGGAGACGACGATCGAGTCCTTGATGACTTCCCCCGAAGACCGGGCGCGCCCCTATCTGACCGCGGAGTTCGTCGGCTGGGGCGGGGAGGCGGTGTGGACGGCGTTCGTTCGCCTCGCCGTCAGCACCACATCGCTGTTCGTGGAGGCGAACTACTGCGCCCTGCCGCCGTTGCGGCAGGCGTACCACGAGATCGATGACCTGCTGCTGCGTCCGCGGCCGGGGCAGGTGCTGCGCCTGGCCGGTCGCAGCCTCCTGCGCCTGCCTCGGATCTACTGGCACGCCGTGCCGGACGCCATCCGGCAACTGCTCGGCGAATTCCGCAGGGAACGCAAGTACGCCCGCCAAGTGAGCGAGGTCGGCCAAGTGTTCACCTTCGATCACGGCGCGCTCATCAGCGTCCGTGAGGAGGCGGGCGATCTGCGGGTCGACCGGCGTGGCCGCTCGATCCGCTATCACCGCTACTTCCAGTTGCTCGACCAGGAGATGTTCACCAAGACGGTCGAGAAGAAGATCTTCGAGACACTGGCCCAGTTCCTGTCCGAGCGCAACGTCGATCCGGACGAACTGATTCGCCGTGGCGAGCAGATCATCAACAGCAGTGTGACGATCAACGGCGACGCCAATCTGGTGAATTCCGCCATCGGCGGCGCTTCCGCGCGGGTCGCTTCCGCACCCGCCGAATCCTCGAGAAACAGTTTGCTGCGCAGAAGGGAAAGTGAATGACGAAGAATGTCGGAAGCAATACCGGAGTTTCCATCGGCAGGGATGCGAACATGAGCAATTCCGTCGTCGCCGGCGGTGACGGCACGTTGTCGAACAGCACCGCCGAGGCGGCCGCGATTCCGGCTCCGCGAACCGTGGCGGAATTGCGTTCCGCCCTGGACGATCTGCTCGATCGGATCAGCCGGTACGACGCGGAATTGCCGGACCGGCGGCTGGTCGAGGAAACGACGCGGCAGGCGGTGGCCGAGGCGGCGAAGGAACGCCCGAACCGGCTGGTGCTCTCCGGATTCCTGCACGCGGTCGGGCGGTCGGTCGCCGGCGTGGCCTCGCTCGCCGCGGTGGTGAGCGCGCTGGAAATCGCGGTCAAGGCCATCCTCGGCTGAGCGCCGCGCGGTGCGGGGGTCACAAATGGCGAACTGCTGGAGATGCCGGGAACCGCTGTCCGGTGGGCGGCAACGGCACTGCACCGCCTGCGGGGCGGGTGTGTGCTGGAGTTGCGGGCACGAACCGCGCGGCGGAGCAGGGCGATTCTGCACCTGGTGCGGCGCGAAGTCCGTCGCCCTGGCGCGGCCGTCGAATGCCAGCCCGCAGGTCGAGGGTGCCGCGCCGGGCCGCAATCCCGCCGTCATCGCTGGGGGAGTGGTGCTCGCCGCCGCCGCGGTGGTGGCGGTGGTGCTGGTCGTGGCGCCCGGCGACGAGTCGGCCGATCCGAAAGCCTCGGCCATCGGGTCGGGACTGTCGCTGACGACCACCAGCGCCCGCACCGCCACGCCGTCGCGCCCGGGCTCCCGTACCGCCGCGACCACGCCGTCGCGCAGCAGCGCGCGCTCCACGACGACCACGCCGGCCCCGGCGACCGGTCCGGCGCGGATCGTCACCGCGTACTTCGACGCCATCAATCGGCGGGACTACGGACGGGCGTGGGAGCTGGGCGGCCGGAATCTCGACACCAGTTACGAGCACTTCGTGGCAGGTCTGTCGACGACCGCGCACGACGCGGTGCGGATCACCGGGCAGAGCGGCGACACCGTGCACATCGAACTGTCGGCTCGCCAGATCGATGGGACGGTGCGGGCGTTTTCCGGCTACTACGTCGTACGCGACGACGTCATAGTCGACGCGGTCATCCGCTAGTTCGGGACGGTGCGTCCGCACGTAGACATACATACCGTATGTATGTAAAAGTGGAGGCATCCGTTCGGAACTGGGAGGACCAATGGCAACAAGCACAGCACTCGGCCGCACCCAAGAGGTGGAGCTGCCCGGCGGCCGTATTCGCTACCACGGGACAGGAGAGGGCGCTCCGGTCGTATTCGTGCACGGGCTGCTCGTCAACGCGGACATCTGGCGCAACGTCGTGCCCGCCGTCGCCGCGGCCGGATACCGCTGCCTCGCACCGGACTGGCCGCTCGGCTCACACGAGATCCCGGTCCCGGACGCGGAGCTGACCCCGGTCGGCGTGGCGGACCTGATCGCCGCGTTCCTCGAGCGTCTCGACCTCACCGACGTCACCTTGGTCGCCAACGACACCGGCGGCGCGATCACCCAGGTGCTGCTCACTCGCGATCGGTCCCGGATCGGCCGCGTCGTGCTCGCCTCGGTGGACAGCTACGAGGGCTTCCTACCGCAGCCGTTCACGGCGCTTCCACTACTGGCGAAGGTGCCCGGATCGATCCGCCCGCTGACGGAGGTGCTGCGCGTCCGGGCGCTGCACCGATTGCCGCTGGCTTTCGGCTGGCTCACCAAAAGGCCGATACCGCCGGAGATCATCGACTCCTATCTGCTGCCGAGCCGGAACTCCGCCGCGATCCGCGAAGACCTGCGGCGCTTCCTGAAATCGGCCCATCGCCGGTACACGCTGGAGGCCGCGCGCCACTTCGCCGACATCGACATCCCGGTGCTGCTGGCCTGGGCGCGCGAAGATCGGATCTTCCCGGTGTCCTTCGCCGAACGCCTGGCTCGTGATCTGCCGAACGCGACGCTCGAGCTGATCGACGACTCCTACACCTTCATTTCCGAAGACCAGCCCGAGTTGCTCACCCGATCGATTCTGGAGTTCACTCGGCTGCATGCCACGCCGTAGCCAGGAAGACCGCTCGCGCGCCACCAGAGCCGCGCTCGAACAGGCCGGACGCCGTCTGTTCACCGAGCGCGGCTTCGCGGGAACCTCGGCCGAGGAACTTGTCACCGAGGCCGGTGTCACCCGGGGGGCGCTGCACCACCACTACGGCGACAAACGAGGACTGTTCCTCGCGGTCCTGGAGCAGATCGAAGTCGAGACCACCGAGGAGATCGAAAAGGCCATCGCCGCGGTCGATCCCGATGACGTGATGGCCGGCATGGCGGCAGGGCTCGGTCTGTTCCTGGAGTTCTGTCAACGGCCCGCGATGCTGCGCATCGGCCTCACCGACGCCCCCGCCGTGCTCGGCTGGCAGGCGTGGCGCGAATTCGAGTCCGCCCACGGCCTCGGCCTGATCACCGCACAACTCGAGCGCGCCCGCGCCGCCGGGTTGATCGCCGACGCCCCGGTACCCGTCTTGGCCCAGCTCATCGTCAGCGTGGTCAGCGAGGCCGCCCTGATCGTCGCGCACGCCGCCGACCGCGATCTCGCGCGTGCGCAAACCCAGCAGTCGGTGCTGTTGTTGATCTCCGGCCTTCTGCGCGCCGGCGGCTGAACGGCTCGCTCGGCGCGGGTCGAACTCGGCGACCGCTTTCCGACGTTGCGGCGCCAACCTGCCCGGTTCCGGCCATTCAGGGCCTTATCCTGCGCATATGACGGAGCAACCGGCGCGGTTGGCAGGTCTATTCCGGTGGCGCCTGACGCTGCTGACGATGGGTCTCGTGCTGGCGGTGTGCGGCGCCGCGACCCGTCCGTTCAGCTGGCCGGCGACCGCGCTCGTGGCGGTGGCGGCGCTGGTCGCGATGGTGTTTGCCTTCCGCGTGCGAACCGAGCGGCCTGCGCGCACCACCCGGCTCGGGCGCGGCGTGGCTGTATGGTCGGCGCTTCTGGTCGCGGCGTCCGCCTGGGAGGTCTACGCGTTGCTGCGGCAACCCGCCCTGAACCAGCCGAGCCGGGAACACCCGAGCTTGTCCACGCTGCTGGATCCGGCGCTCGAACAGTGGCCGCTGCGGTTCGCCGGATGGCTGGTCTGGCTGGGCGCCGGATGGTGGCTGGTGTCGAGATGAGCGACCGGGCCATAGTCATCGCCGGGTTCTGCCTGCTCCTGGCAATCGCCCTGGCCACAGTCGCGGTCACACGGCTGCGCCGGGACTCGATCGCCTCTTTGAGCGAGACCATCGCGTACTTGACCAGTACCCGGGCAACGAAGATCACCGCCGTACTGGTGTGGGCATGGCTCGGCTGGCACTTCCTGGCCCGGTGACCCGCGCTGAGAGCAAGCGGCGATCACGGAAACAACAAGGGGTCCGCGAACAAACCGCATCACTTGCCGCCAGTTCATGAACAGCCATGCGCTATATCCCGAACTCCGGGACTACGCGCCCAGCACACCCCAACCACGTCTTTCAAGTGAAGCGAGACCGAGCATTGCCCGTTCGCGGCCCGGCTCGCGTTCGCGCGGCCGCCGCGCAAGCGTCGCAGAAGCAAGCGCCGCCATGCCGAGATGCCAGCCACGAAGAGGCAACCGCATCCACGATTCCGGTGCTTCACCACCCACGCGCCCAGCGCACCTCAACCCCCGGTTTCGAGCGAAGCGAGACCGAGCATCCGCCGTTCGCGGCCCGGCTCGCGTTTGCGCGGCCGCCGCGCAAGCGACGAAGGAGCGAACGCCGCCATGCCGAGATGCCATGCCACGACGAAGCAAGCCGTATCCACGATGGCCGTGCTCCACCCACACGCGCCGAGCGCACCCC
>NZ_BAFS01000080.1 GCF_000308415.1 Nocardia asiatica NBRC 100129
GCCGACGACGATCGTGAAGACCACGCCGACGCCGAGCGTGCCTGGCGAGGTGACCACACCGTCCGCGCCCAAGACGCCGGATCAGGACGTCACGAAGATCCCGGGCGCCACCACGCTGCCGCACGGGGGCATCACCACCGCGCCGGACGTCGTGACCACGAAGACACCGGGCGCGACGATCACGCAGGCCCCCACGCCGACGCACGGCTCGACCACCCCGGACGACGATGTGACGACACCGGGCGGCGTCACCGGCCGCCCCGGCACCGGCGGCACGTCGCACAGCAATTACCCGACCGACGACGTCCCGACACACAACCTGCCGACCGACGACGTGCCGACCGTGAGCAGGCCGTCACAGCCGACGTACACCGCGCCGGACCAGCCGACCTACAGCGCGCCGGCGCACGCGCCTACCATCGAGCCGCATACTCCGGTGACACCGGCGCCGGTCGTGCCCGCGCCCACCCAGGCGCCGATCAAGCCGCAAGTGATCGATCCGAAGCCGCAGGGAATCTCCGCGCCGATGGCCGCCGACACGTCGATGGTCGCCGAGCACGGCTACGGCCACTCCGCCCTGACGTCGGCCTCCTACAGTGGACTGTCGGGTGGGCTGCTGCCGGACCCGGCCACAGCGGGTGTGCACCAGGCATCCGACGTGTCGGACATCTCGCTGATATAGCAGGGCCGTGCGAGGTCGGCGAGGACTGCGGAGCGTCCGCAGGGGGTACCAGAACCAGAGTCACGAGAGTAAGGAGGAGGGTTGTCTGCCGCTGCCGGGCTGAAGGCCGCGACGGTGAAACATCCGGACGCGATGGCCCCGCTCATCCGAATACTGGACGAGTTGCGGGAGACGGCCCGCTCCGCGGGACGCGACGACCTCGGCAGCCGACTGAGCATGGTCCGCGCCAGGGTGAGCGATCCCCGGGTCCGGCTCGTCGTCGTCGGCCATCCGAAGAACGGCATGAGTACGCTGGTCAACAGCCTGGTCGGTGCCTCGGTCAGTGCGACGAACAGTGATCTGAGCGTCCCGGTGATCGTCGAGTACGGCCCCGAGCCGACCGCGACGCTGGTGCGGCAGACCGAGTACGGCCGCACCGAACGTCAGTCGGTCGATCCGCTCGATCCCGGCCCGGCGCTGGCCACCCAGGGAGTCGTCCGCGCGGAGTTCACCCAGCCGAGTCCGCTGCTCGCCGACGGTGTCGTGGTCATGGACGCCCCGGGGGCCCTCGGCGACAACCGCACCACCTGGTCGATGATCGCCGCCGCCGACGCCGTGCTCTACGTCGGCGACGCGAGCGCCGAGCTGACCGTGGAGCAGATCGCCGAACTGCAGCGCATCCAGCGGATCTGCCCGACGGTGGTCTGCGTGTTGAACAAGATCGATGTCTATCCGCACTGGTCGCACACCCAGCAGCGCAATCGCGAACTGCTGGACTCGGCGGGGCTGGGTTTCGCGGTGGCGCCGGTGTCGGCGGAGTTGCACCGGCAGGCCGGGATGACCGGCGACTACCAGCGCGACATCGAATCGGGCGTGCCGCAGCTGATCGATCACCTGCGCGACTACGTGATCGCCCGGGCGGACGCGGTGGCGCTGGAAGCCGCCGTCCAGGACATCCGCCTGGTCTGCGACCACCTGGCGCTGTCGCTGCGCACCGAGGCCGAGGCGCTGCGCGATCCGCGGCGGCGCGCCGAGATCACCGAGCAGCTCGTGCGCGCCCGTGACGAGGCCGACCAGTTGCGCCAGCGCACCGCGAACTGGCAGGTCACCCTGGTCGACGGCGCGACGGAGCTGATGGCCGACATCGAGCACGATCTGCGCCACCGGCTGCGCAGTCTCATCCGCGACGCCGAGGCCGAGATCGCCCAGACCGATCCGGCGCGCCGGTGGAAGGATTTCGGAGCCGATCTCGACGCGCGCATCTGCGAGGCCGTCGAGGAGAACTTCGCCGTCGCGCACTACCGCTCGATGGAGCTGTGCGAGCAGGTAGCCGCCAAATTCCCGGCCGACAACCGCGCCGCGCCGCTGCCGGACCTGCGTTTGGACAACCCCGGTGAGGTGCTCGAGGCGGTGCAGCCGCTGGAGCCGTTGGAGAGCGCCAAGGCGGGGGTGACCCAGCAGTTCCTCACCGGTCTGCGCGGCTCCTACGGCGGCATCCTGATGGTCGGTCTGGCCACCAGTCTGCTGGGCATGTCGCTGGTGAACTGGTACTCGGCGGGCGCGGGTGTGCTGCTGGGCGTCAACGCGCTGTGGGACGACCGCAAGAATCGCAAACTGCGCCGCCGGGCCGAGGCCAAGGTGGCGGTCGCTCGCCTGATGGACGACGTGATCTTCCAGGTCGGCAAGGAGTCGCGCAACCGCCTGCGCGCCATGCAGCGGGTGCTGCGCGACCACTTCACCGACATCGCGACCGAGGTCTCGCGCGGCGCGGACGACGCGCTGCGGGTGGCCGAGGAGAACTACGGCAAGTACGGCGACCACGCACCGGAGCGGATCGCCGACCTCGAGGCGCGGCTGGGCAAACTGCGGGTGCTGCGCGACGAGGCCGACGGGCTGGTCCCCGCGTAGGCGGGTCGCCGGGTCAGACCGGGTGGCCCTGTGGCGTGTGCGCGGGCTGGAACCGGCCCGCGTGCCGGGAATCCTCGGCGCGGATCACGTGGGTGACGGCGTTGATCAGCGCCAGGTGGGTGAACGCCTGGGGGAAGTTGCCGAGGTGGCGGCCGCTGCGCGGATCGATCTCCTCGGCGTACAGCCGCAGCGGGCTCGCGAAGCCGAGCAGGCGCTCGCACAGATGCCGGGCACGCTGGATCTCGCCGATCTCGACCAGCGCGGAGACCAGCCAGAACGAGCAGATGGTGAACGCGCCTTCCTCGCCGCTCAAACCGTCGTCGGTGGTCTCCGTGCGGTAGCGCAGCACCAGGCCGTTCTCGGTGAGCCGGTCGGCGATGGCCAGCACGGTGGCGCGCACGCGCTCGTCCTCGGGCGGCAGGAAGCGGGTGAGCACCACCAGCAGCAGCGAGGCGTCCAGGGTGTCGCCGCCGTAGATCTGGGTGAACACGCCTTCGGAGTTGACGCCGTTGGCCAGGACGTCGGCCTTGATCTCCTCCGCGATCGCGTACCACTCTCCGGCGTGCTCGTACTGACCGTGCAGCTCGGCGAGTTTCGCGCCGCGATCCAGGGCCACCCAGCACATCACCTTGGACGAGGTGAAGTGCTGCGGCTCGCCGCGCACCTCCCAGATGCCCCGGTCGGGGTCCTGCCAATGCTCGATGGCGGCGTGTACCTGGCGGACCAGCAGCGGCCACAGGGTCTCCGGCACCTGTTGGCGCGACTTCACGTGCAGGTACACCGCGTCGAGCATGGTGCCCCAGATGTCGTGCTGGTTCTGCTGGTAGGCGTTGTTGCCGACGCGCACCGGCCGGGAATGGTCGTAGCCGCTCAAGTGATCGAGGATGAACTCGTCGAGCTGCCGTTCGCCGCCGATGCCGTAGAGCACCTGCAGCGGAACCGGTTCGCCGTTCTCGCCGGTGGTCGCGTCGTTGAGGAACGCGAAGAAATCGTCGGCCTCCCGGTCCAGGCCGAGCGTGTACAGGCCCCACAGCGCGAAACTGGAATCGCGCACCCAGGTGTAGCGGTAGTCCCAGTTGCGTTCTCCGCCAGGGGTTTCCGGTAGGGAGCTGGTCGCGGCCGCCATCAGCGCGCCGGTCGGCGCGTAGGTGAGTCCCTTGAGGGTGAGCGCGCTGCGCTGCAGATAGTTGCGCCACGGATGATCGGGGAATTTGCCGAGCGTGATCCACTGGCGCCAGCATTCGGTGGTCTGCCACATCTTGTTCGCGGCTTCTTCGAAGGTGCGCGGCGCAGGCAGCTCCGACCAGGTGAGCGCGACGAAGACCTCGTCGCCCTCCGTCATCCTGGTGCGGGCGCGCGCTTCCCTGCCCTCCAGGCCGAGGCGCAGATCCGTGGTGAGCACCAGCGTCGGGCCCGCGCTCGGATCGTCGCTGCGCACCGCGGTGGCCTCCTCGTACACCTTGCCGGTGTACTCCCAGCGGGCGGTGGCCCGGTGGAAGTCGAACGCGGGCTCGCAGCTCATCTCGAGCTCCACCGTGCCGTTCACGCATTTCACCGTGCGCAACAGCAGGTGCTCGGCATCCCAGTCCATCGGGGTGCGCCGGTGGGTCTTGCTGCGCTGGTCGTTGTTGTGCCAACGCCCGAGCACCAGCGCGTCGCGCACGATCAGCCACCCCGTGCCGGTCTGCCAGGTGGTCTCCAGGATCATCCCGCCGGGCAGGTAGCGGCGAGCGGCGGGCACGTTGACGCCGTACGGTCCGAGCCGGAAGTGGCCGGCGCTGCGGTCCAGGACGGCCCCGAAGACGCTCGGTGAATCCGGCCGCGGCACACACATCCACTCCACCGCGCCGTTGCTGGCGACCAGGCAGTTGGTTTCGCAGTCGGACAGGAAGGCGTAGTCGTCGACCGGCGGGTAGGCGCCGTGACGATGCGGTTCGGACAGGCTGGCCGGCTCGGACAAGCTCGTCGGCAGGCCGTCGGAGTCGTTCAGGGTGAGGTCATCGGAGGACGCCATACCCCATCTTCGGGCCGATGGCGCCCGGCGTCCACCACTCGGCGGCGCACGCCGGCCGCCGCGGCCGACGGTCCGGTGGAACCGGCCGCCGGACCCACTAGGCTGGAGTCGTGCATCGCATCGCAGGATGGTGGGACGGCTTCGAGCTGTGGGTGGCGGGACTGCCGTTCATCCCGCAGTTCCTCGTCGTCCTTGTCGGCATGGTCCCGATCAGCTTCGCCATCGCCTACGGGCTCGATCGGGTGCTGCGTGCCGTGCTGCGCATGCGGGACCGCCGGTACGGCGTCGCGGCCGCGCCGGTGCGGCCCGTCCCGGCCGGCGCGGCGGCGATGCTCGAGCCCGAGCCGGTCGCCGAGGACCGCACCCCGGTACAGAGCGGGGCCCACTGATGCCTCGCTCGCGAGTCCAACTCGCTTTGGTCGCCCTGCTCGCGCTCATCGTCGTCGCCTGGCTGATCAGCCGCTGACGCGCACCCGCTGAGGTGCACCCGGTGCGGTCGGCCCGCGCCGCCCGCCGAACACCGGGACTGGCGCACGGGCGACGGTGCTCGCCGCCGTCGCCGGTCCATCCAGAGTCACGCCGAGCCCCCGTCGGTGACCGCGAGATAACCGAGCGGTGCGGTCGGCGGTGCGCCGCCGAGTGCGGGTGCTCAGGCCCCGCGAACTCCGCGCGCGGACGATCCGCGCGGCTGGTCATCGGGTGAAACCGCCCTCTTCCTGCGACTCTTCGATTCGAACTCCGTCGTCCGCTCTGCTAAAGTCTGCCCGTGTCTTCGAGCGCCGTTCCGCAGGTCCGCCATGAATTGGCGTTGATTGCTGTCGGCGATCTCGCGGTCGCGGATATCTACTGTCGCTGATCGGCAACCGGGCACGTCCGCGTCACGTTTCCAGCAGACTGGCGCGCTTTCCGCGGATGTGCCCTCTCCCGGCGGCCCGTTGGGCCGATAGTCGCGCTGCTGCCGTATCGCTCGACCGGCAGATCTGCTGAACCGAATAGATTGTCGCCCGTCACCGATGTATTACCGGACAACTGGCGGTCCGTACGAAAGGTCCACCCCGATGGCACGCAAATCTTGGCTTTCGCCGCGCCGACGCTACGGCGCCGTCGCCCTCGCCGCACTCGCTGCGGTCGCGCTGACCGCTTGCGGCGGTGGAGCCAGCGACACCGTCGGGGGAAGCGAAGCGGACGGCAGCGGCGGCACCCTGAACCTCTACGCCTACGCCGTGCCCAAGCCGGGCTTCGACAAGGTGGTTCCCGAGTTCAACAAGACCGAGCAGGGCAAGGGCGTCCAGATCCAGCAGTCCTACGGCGCCTCCGGCGACCAGTCCCGCAAGGTGAAGGACGGCGCCGAGGCCGATGTGGTGAACTTCTCGGTCGAGCCGGACATCACCCGCCTCGTCGACGCGGGCCTGGTGGACGCGAGCTGGAACGCCGATGCCACCAAGGGGATCCCGTTCGGCTCGGTGGTCGCGATCGTCGTGCGCAAGGGCAACCCCAAGGGCATCAAGGACTGGGACGACCTTCTGAAGCCGGGCATCGAGGTGGTCACGCCGAACCCGTTCAGCTCCGGTTCGGCCAAGTGGAACCTGCTCGCGCCGTACGCGGCCAAGAGCGACGGCGGCAAGAACCCGCAGGCGGGCCTGGACTACCTGAGCAAGCTGGTCTCCTCGGAGCACGTGAAGGTGCAGCCCAAGTCCGGTCGCGAGGCGACCGAGACCTTCCTGCAGGGCACCGGCGACGTCCTGCTGAGCTACGAGAACGAGGCGATCTTCGCCGAGCGCAACGGCGATCCGATCGAGCACATCGTCCCGCCGGTCACCTTCAAGATCGAGAACCCGGTCGCGGTGCTGAAGAACAGCAAGAACCAGCAGAAGGCCGTCGCCTTCCGCGACTTCCTGTTCACCGCGGAAGGCCAGAAGGCCTGGGCCGACGCGGGCTTCCGTCCGGTCGACCCGAAGGTCGCCGCCGACTACGCCAAGGACTTCCCGACCCCGCAGAAGCTGTGGACGATCGCCGATCTCGGCGGCTGGAAGACCGTGGACAAGGAACTGTTCACCCCGAACACCGGCTCGGTAGCGGTGATCTATGACAACGCGACCAAGTGATCGGGTGACCCCCGTTACACGGGATACTGGACGACTGTGACGAACAGCAGTAACGCCGGGACCGCGCAGGCGGACGGTCCCGGCGTCTCCGACGCCGCGCCCCAGGGCCGCCGCTGGAACTGGTCGTGGCTGCGCGTGACCGGCTCGGTGGGCCCGCTCGGCATCGCCACCGCGGTGCTGTGGCTGAGCATCATCGTGCTGCTGCCGCTGGCGGCGCTCACCGTGACGAGTTTCGAGGACGGCTGGTCGGGCTTCGCCGACGCCGTCACCGCGCCCGCCGCACTGGACTCGCTGCGCATCACCGTGCTGGTCTCGGTAGTGGTGGCGCTGATCAACGTGGTCATGGGCACGCTGATCGCGTGGGTGCTGGTCCGCGACGAGTTCCCCGGCAAAGGCGTCGTCAACGCGCTGATCGACCTGCCGTTCGCGCTGCCGACGATCGTGGCGAGCATCGTGCTGCTGTCGCTGTACGGGCCGCAGAGCCCGATCGACATCCATCTGAACGCGACCCAGCCGGGTCTGGTGGTGGCCCTGGCGTTCGTCACGCTGCCGTTCGTGGTGCGTTCGGTGCAGCCGGTGCTGATCGAGGCCGATCGTGAGGTCGAGCAGGCGGCGCTCTCACTGGGCGCGAACAACTGGACCACTTTCCGCCGGATCGTGCTCCCCGCGCTGACGCCCGCGATCATCAGCGGTGGCGGTCTGGCCTTCGCCCGCGCGATCGGTGAATACGGTTCGGTGGTGCTGATCGGCGGCGCGATTCCGCGCGAGACCGAGATGGCCTCCCAATACATCCAGAAGCAGATCGAGATCGACCGGCCGGTGAACGCGGCGGCGGTGTCGGTCGCGCTGTTGGCCATCTCGTTCGCGACGCTGCTCGTGCTGCGGCTGCTCGCCGAACGCAGCGCGCGCAAGGAGCAGTCGACTCGATGAGACACAATCGCGCAGCGCTCCCCGCGTCGCCGGGGTTCGGGCATTCCCACGGGACGGAGCGAGTTCGATGAGACTGCATCCGTGGACTCGCTTCTCGTTGCGGACGCTGGCGCTCGGCTACCTGTTCGTGTTGCTGGTCCTGCCGCTGATCATCATCCTGTACCGCACCTTCGAGCGGGGTGTCGGCGCGTTCGTCGACTCGATCACCACACCCGCGGCGATCTCGGCGTTCCAGCTGTCCATCCTGATCGTGGCGATCGTCGTGCCGGTGAACGTCGTCTTCGGCATCGTGACGGCGCTCGCGCTGGTACGCGGGAAATTCCCGGGCCGCAACCTGGTCCAGGGCATCGTCGACCTGCCGTTCGCGGTCTCGCCGGTGGTGGTCGGCGTCTCGCTGATCCTGCTCTGGGGCGCGGGCGGCTGGTTCGGCGGCTTGGAGGACGTCGGCTTCAAGGTCATCTTCAACCTGCCCGGCATGGTGATCGCCACCATCTTCGTGACGCTGCCGTTCGTGGTGCGCGAGGTGGAGCCGGTGCTGCACGAGATCGGCGACGACCAGGAGCAGGCCGCGGCCACCCTGGGCGCGTCCGGATGGCAGACGTTCTGGCGGATCACGCTTCCCGCGATCCGCTGGGGCCTGACCTACGGCGTGGTGCTCACCGTGGCCCGCGCGCTCGGCGAGTTCGGCGCCGTGATCATGGTGTCCTCCGCGCTGCCCGGCAAGTCGCAGACGCTGACGCTGCTGGTGCACGGCCGCTACATCAACGACCACAACACCTTCGGCGCCTACTCCGCCGCGACCCTGCTGATGGGCATCGCCCTCGTCACCCTTCTGCTGATGACCCTCCTAGAACGTAAGCGGGGCGCCAAGTGATCACCGTGACCAACGCGAACAAGAACTACGGCACGTTCGCGGCCCTCGACGATGTGACCATCGACATTCCCTCCGGGGAGCTCACCGCGCTGCTCGGCCCTTCCGGCTCGGGCAAATCGACGCTGCTGCGCTCGATCGCCGGGCTGGAATCGCTGGACTCCGGCGTGGTCAGCATCGCCGGACGCGATGTCACCCGGGTGCCGCCGCAGAAGCGCGACATCGGCTTCGTGTTCCAGCACTACGCGGCGTTCAAGCACATGACGGTGCGCGACAACGTGGCCTTCGGCTTGAAGATCCGCAAGCGCCCGAAGAACGAGATCGACAAGCGGGTCGACGAATTGCTCGGCATCGTCGGACTCGACGGCTTCCAGCACCGCTACCCGGCGCAGCTGTCGGGCGGTCAGCGTCAGCGCATGGCGCTGGCCCGAGCGCTCGCCGTCGACCCGCAGGTGCTGCTGCTGGACGAACCGTTCGGCGCGCTGGACGCGAAAGTCCGCGCCGACCTGCGCACCTGGCTGCGCCGCCTGCACGAGGAGGTCCACGTGACCACCGTGCTGGTCACCCACGACCAGGAGGAGGCGCTCGACGTCGCCGACCGGATCGCGGTGATGAACAAGGGCCGCATCGAGCAGATCGGCACCCCGGAAGACGTGTACGACCGGCCCGCGAACGAGTTCGTCATGTCGTTCCTCGGCGCGGTGGCCCGGCTCAACGGACATCTGGTGCGACCGCACGACATACGTGTCGGCCGTGACCCCGGCATGGCGCTGGCCGAACACGAGGGCACCGCGGAGTCCGCGGGGGTCACCAGGGCGACGGTGGAGCGCGTGGTCCATCTCGGTTTCGAGGTGCGCGTGGAGCTGCGCAACGCCGCGACCGGCGACCTGTTCGCCGCGCAGGTCACCCGGGGTGACGCGGAGGCGCTGCGGCTCTCGGACGGGGAGACGGTCTACGTTCGTGCCACGCGGATCCCGGAACTGCCCACGCACTAGCGGGTTCGAGGCAGCCCCGGCGCGTACGCGTTCCGCGAAGGGATGCAGCGCTGGAAGGTTGCTGTGTAACCGGACATTTGGTGCGGGCAGCTTCCTCGGGCGGTTTCTCGGCTGTCCGCCGGGGTCGGGGTGCGCGCGGCTGCCGTACCGGTGATCGCCTCGGCCCCTACGGGCGGTGCCGAAGCCGCTGCCACCGCCCGCTCGCGGGACTGCCGCCTCGGTTAATTCCTCGCACCTTCCTGTGGTGACTTGTCGCCGCGAGTCTCCGCATGTGGGAATGCTTCGCTGATCGAGGCTCGGCCTGGAAGCGGGAAACCGGCAAACTTCCACCGGGCACTGTCTATCCCCGCGTGTCGCAAGGAAATCCGACTGGACGGCATGTGTAGTGCTGGTGTGCCAGGTGAGGGCGTCGCGGAGCGCGCACGCGGCGCGGTCGCGGACAGGCGGCTTGCGGACAATCGGTTGTCCGGGGTTGGCACGAAGATCGCGGAGTGGTTGCCTGGACGACGTTCGAAGCAAATCGGCACGGCGATCGGGTGGATTGCGATGGCGGTTGGTCTCGGGTTGAGCATCGGTACGGTGAACACGGTTTCCGTTCTCGCGGAGGAAGGTTCGGCCAAAGCTCCGCCGGGGCGACGCAAAACGCAGCGCCCGCAGACCATCACGCGGCGCACCACACTGACCTTCGACAGCACCGGCGTGGCTAA
This sequence comes from Nocardia asiatica NBRC 100129, assembly GCF_000308415.1. Taxonomy (GTDB): domain Bacteria; phylum Actinomycetota; class Actinomycetes; order Mycobacteriales; family Mycobacteriaceae; genus Nocardia; species Nocardia asiatica. The sequence goes on from NZ_BAFS01000080.1 coordinate 10,192, forward strand.
GGTCGGCATGATTCCCCGGCACGGTCGCGCGGTCACCGAATTCGCCGACCTCACGCAGCGTTCCAGCACGTGGGCGCGGGTGGGCAATCGCGCGCTCGCACCGGCGGACCTCGTCGCCACGGTGGCCAAATGCCTGATCGGGGAGGCGGCGCAGGAACGTCCGGCGGGCGCCGCCGGGCTGGGCATCGCGCTGACCTACCCGGCCCGCTACGCCGACGAGCAGGTGGACGCGCTGCGAGCGGCGCTGGACGGGCTCGAGCTCGACCAGGTCGCGTTGGTCGCCGAACCCGTTGCCGCGGCGGCCTGGCTGGAAGCCGACCGCGGTCCGATGATGCCGGGTCTCGCGCTGGTCTACGACCTCGGCGGCGCCGGGCTCGACGTCACCTTGGTCCGCGTGGGCGCCGGATGCCCGCACAACCCGATCGTCGGTGTGTCGCTGCGATCGACTGAATTCGGCGGACGCGCGTTCGGCGCGCTGATCGCCGAGCACGCCGGGCCGGGCCTGACGTCGACCTCGGTCTCGGAGTCGGTCGCCGACACGATCGCCGGCGAATTGCGCGCTCGTCATGTCCGCGAGTCCATCGAACTCGTCTACCGCTGTCTGCGGGTCGCGGACGTGACCATGGCCGACGTCGACTGCGTCCTGGTGGTCGGCGGGGCGGCGCGACCGGTGGAGGTGGCGCAGGTGCTCGCCGCGGAACTGGCCAGGCCGGTGATCACCGCACCGGACCCGGAACGGACCACCGCCGACGGCGCCGCGATCCTCGGCCGGCGGGCGGCCGTCGCGGCCGAGGTCGCGGCCGAGCAGCGGCACGCCAGGCGTCGCCGGGCCCGTCGTCGCGCCACCACGCGTGCCCTGATGCTGTCGCGCCGGACCCGGCGCAGGCTGGGCCGGGTGATGGTCGTCACGAGCACGTCGGCGATCTTCGGTTTCGGGACCTCCATCCTGGCGGCGGGGGACGGGGTGCTGGTGAATTAGGCGGCGCAGGTCCGCGATGAACAGGGCCGTCCGGCGGTGCGCGTGATGAGGGCGCGCATCGCCGGACGGCCTCGGTGATTCCCGGGTTGACGTTACTCTCCGTTGGTGTAACTATGGGATACAGTTAAACGGTTCCATCGAGGAGAGGCAGTGACGACGATGTCCGCAGCCGTGACACCCGCAGTCGATCCCGATCTGGAGAAGGCGCAGGAGTACGCCGCGAAGCTTCTTCTGCTCTCCGAGGGATCGGTCAACAAGCATTTCGACCCGTTCGAGGACATCGACTGGGATAACCCCGATTTCGCCGCCGACGCGGGTGAGGAGCGCTGGATTCTGCCCGCGTCCGCCGACACGGTGGCTCGCCATCCCTGGTACCAGGCGCTGTCGAAGGAGCAGAAGATCGCCGTCGGCAAATACCGGCAGGCGAACATCGCCAAGGTCGGTCTGCAGTTCGAGTCGATCCTGATCAGCGGCATGGTGATCCACAACTTCGGCCTGCCGAACGGCTCGCCGGAGTTCCGGTACTGCTCCCACGAGATGATCGAGGAGCACAACCACACCCTGATGTTCCAGGAGATGGTCAACCGGATCGGCTTGGACGTGCCCGGCATGGGCCCGCTGGTCAGCAAGTTCAAGTACCTGGGCGCGCCGGTGGCGGCCTGGTTCCCGAACCTGTTCTTCATGGCCGTGCTGGCCGGTGAGGAACCGATCGACCACATCCAGAAGCAGATCCTGCGCTCGGGCGAAGAAGTGCACCCGATCATGCGCGGGGTGATGGCCATTCACGTCGCCGAAGAGGCCAGGCATATCTCGTTCGCGCACGAATTCTTGAAGAACCACGTGCCGGAGGCCAAGCCCGCGCAGAAGTTCATCCTGTCGCTGGCCATGCCGATCGTCATGTGGATCCTCGGCCGCGCCATCGTCACCCCGCCGCGTTCGTTCTTCACCGAGTTCGACATCCCGGAGCAGGTCCGCAAGGAGCTGTTCTACGGTTCGAAGGAGGCCAAGCAGGTCTTCAGCGACTACTTCTGCGACGTGCGCGCCCTGGCCAAGGACATCGGGCTGATGAACCCGGTCGCCAAGGCGGTCTGGAAGGCGCTCGGGATCGACGGTCCCAGCACCCGGTACCGGTCGGAACCGCTGCGCGCCGTGAGCAAGGTCGCCTGAGCCGGTATGCCGTACGTCGTCACCCAATCCTGTTGCAGCGACGCCTCCTGCGTCTACGCCTGTCCGGTCAACTGCATCCATCCCACGCCCGACGAACCGGACTTCCGGACGGCCGAGATGCTGTACGTCGACCCGAAGGCGTGCGTGGACTGCGGAGCCTGCGCCACCGCGTGCCCGGTCGACGCCATCGTGTCGGCGAAGAAGCTGACCGACGAGCAGAAGCCGTTCATCGAGATCAACGCCGATTTCTACCGGCAGACCCGCCCGCGTCCGCTGCTGGCGCGCCCGGTGCCCGCGGCGCGGATCCACACCGAGGGCGCGCCGCTGCGGGTGGCGATCGTGGGGTCGGGGCCCTCGGCGATGTACGCCGCCGACGAACTGCTGACCCAGCCCGACGTGACGGTGACCGTGTTCGACCGGCTACCGGTGCCCTACGGGCTGGCCAGGCACGGCGTCGCGCCCGACCACGACAAGACCCGCAAGGTCGGCGAGCTGTTCGACGTCATCTCCGCGCAGCCGGGCTTCGGTTCGTACCTGAATGTCGAGATCGGCGCGCACATCTCGCACGCCGAACTGCTCGACCACTTCCACGCGGTGATCTACGCGGTCGGCGCGTCCTCCGATCGCAAGCTCGGCATCCCGGGTGAGGGCCTGGCGGGCGCGGTGTCGGCCACCGACTTCGTCGCCTGGTACAACGGGCATCCGGATTACGCCGACTATGCCTTCGATCTGTCCGCCCGGCGCGCCGTGATCGTCGGCAACGGCAATGTCGCGCTCGACGTGGCGCGGGTGCTGACCAGCGACCCGCAGACGCTGGCAGGCACCGATATCGCGCCCTACGCCCTGCGCGCGCTGCGCGAGAGCAAGATCGAGGAAGTGGTCGTGCTCGGTCGGCGCGGCCCGCTCGAATCCGCCTTCACGGTGCCGGAATTCGTCGGGCTGCTGGGCTGCGATGTGGACATCGTGGTCGAGGGCGAGCTGCCCGAACGCGGCGCGGAACTGCCCTTCCACATCGAACAGAAGCTGGCGCTGCTGCACAGCGCGCGCACCCGGCCGGTCGGCGAGCGCAAGCGCATCGTCTTCCGCTACTTGTCCGCGCCCACCGAGATTCTCGGGACCGATCGGGTGACCGGCGTCGAGATCGGCCGCAACGAGCTGGTCACCGATCCGGACGGACGCGTCCGAGCCGTCGCGACCGGGGAGACCGAGCGGCTCGAGGCGGGCCTGGTGCTGACCTCGGTCGGCTATCGCGGCGTCGCGGTACCGGGCCTGCCGTTCGACGAGCAAGCCGCGGTGATCCCGAACGAGGCAGGCCGGGTGGTCTTGCAGCGCGCGGAAGGACCGGTGGTCACCGGCGCCTACGTGACCGGCTGGATCAAGCGCGGTCCGACCGGTTTCATCGGCACCAACAAGTCCTGTGCGCAGGAGACGGTGCGGCAGCTGGCCGCCGACTTCAACGCGGGCCGCCTGCCCGAACCCGCCGGTAGCGCCGCTGAGTTCGACCGGCTGGTGCGGCTGCGGCAGCCCGCGGTCCGCGCCGGAGGAGCGGCCGCGGCGCGCCCCGGCCGAGTTCGCCGCTTACTGGCCCGCGCCTGACGAGCCCGCCTCGGGACTGGCCGGTCGCACCGGTACCCGAGGCGGTCTCAGGTCCCCGCGTTCAGCGCGCGGTGAAGCCGCCGTCGATCGCCAATGCGGCGCCGGTGACGAAACTCGCCTCACCGCTGAGCAGATACGCGCAGAACGAGGCGATCTCCTCCGCCGAGGCGATGCGGCCCACCGGATGCAGCGCCTCGATGGCGGCCACCCCTTCGGGCGTCGCGCCCATCGAATTCCGGAACGCCGGCGTATCGACCGCCCCGGAGACCAGCGCGTTCACTCGGACGCCCTGGTCGGCGGCCTCGAGTGCCACGGCCCTGGTCAACCCGACGACTCCGTGTTTGGCGGCCACGTACGGCGCCACCGAGCCCATGCCGACCACACCGAGATTCGACGCGTTGTTCAGGATCGCGCCACCGCCGGAGGCGGCCAGCGCCGGGACCTGATGCCGCAGGCCGTAGAACACACTGGTGAGGTTGAGTTCCAGATCGGCGCGCCATCCGGACTCATCGATCTGCGCGACCGGGCCGAAGGCGTGCACGGCGCCCGCGTTGTTGAACGCCGCGTCCAGGCGGCCGAATTCGGACACGGCGGCCTCGGTCAGCCGGGCCACGTCCTGTTCCACGGTGACATCGGTCGGCACGAACAGCGCACGG
>NZ_BAFS01000079.1 GCF_000308415.1 Nocardia asiatica NBRC 100129
GGGCAGGACGGGGGCTCGCCGTGCCGGAAGCGATCCGGACGCCGGTTCGACGGCTGACGGCCGCGTGTTGCTTCGTGTCGGGAGTGGTCCGGTCGTTGATGAAGGGGCCGAGGACGGCATGTTGCCCCGTGTCGGCGGCGATCGGGTCGACGGTGCGGCCGCCGATGACTTCTCCGGCGACCGGGCGGCGGAGGTGCGCAGGTTGTCCGAATCGGGCGCTGCCCGGCTCGCCGACAGGCCCGAGGAGGCGGAGGCGTATCTGCGCGAAGCGCTGGCGCTCGGCACGCCGGTGCTGACCGGGGAGGAGGCCGCCCGGCTGGGCGCGCAGCTGGTCATCGCCGTCGCCGGTCAGCCGGACCGTGAGCTCGATCTGGCCGACGCGGCGGTGCGCGCCGCCGCACGATGGGAGGGGCTGTCCGAACCCGACGTGCTGCACCACACCGTGGTCGCCGCGCGCGCGTTCCACCGCGCCGAGCGCCACGGTGAGGCGGTCGCCTTGTTCGAGCAGGCGCTGGTCAGCGGGGCTCTCCCGTATCCGTCCGGGGAACTGGCGGCGGTGCGCGCGCAGTTCGGGCGATCCCTGCTCGCGCTGGACCGGCCCCGCGAGGCCGCGCACCAGTTCCTCGAAGGGGCCCGGCTGGTCGAGCGCGTCCCGGAGCGGACCGATCTGCACGCCGACCTCGCGTGGTCGGCCGCCACCGCGCTGGAGCGCTGCGGGCGGGACCAGGAGGCGGTGGCGGCCTACCACCGGGCGGCCGAGTTGTCGGCCCGGTTGGGCGAGGTGGCGGCGCGGGCGCGCTGCCTGCGGTCGGCCGCCTGGATCCAGGTGTCGGCCGGAGCCGATCCAGGACGCTGGCTTCCGTCGATGCGGGCGCTGACCACCGAACTGGAGGCACTGGCCGACCGGTCGGCAGAGGCGGCCGAAGAGCTCGCGCACACCCGCGACCAACTGGCCGGGATGCTGGCGATCGGCGGGGTGACGGACGCAGGCGCCTGAGCGCGGCGCCGGAGTGCGGGCGGGCGTCGCCAGTTCGGCGCCCGGCCCGCTCAACCGGCCCGTAGGGGCCGGACGCGACCCGTTAAGCTCGGCAGTCATGCACGAGAGAGGTCGGCGCGGCCGCAAGCTCGGGGTGATGGGCGGCACGTTCGACCCCATCCATCATGGGCACCTGGTCGCCGCCAGCGAGGTCGCCCACCGCTTCGACCTGGACGAAGTGGTCTTCGTCCCCACCGGACAGCCGTGGCAGAAATCGCACAAGCAGGTCAGCCCCGCCGAGGACCGGTATCTGATGACCGTCATCGCGACCGCGTCCAACCCCCGGTTCTCGGTGAGCCGCGCGGACATCGATCGGGGCAAGGTCACCTACACCGTCGACACCCTGCGCGAGATGCGATCGCAGTATCCCGGCGCCGAGCTGTACTTCATCACCGGTGCGGACGCATTGGCCAGCATCCTCACATGGCAGGATTGGGCGGAACTGTTCGAACTGGCGAAGTTCGTCGGGGTGAGCCGTCCGGGGTACGAGCTGAACATCGATCATCTCGAGGAGCATCTGCGGGATCTTCCGTCCGATGCGGTGACCATGATCGAGGTCCCGGCACTGGCGATCTCGTCGAGCGAATGCCGTCGCCGCGCCGCCGAGAACCGGCCGGTGTGGTACCTCGTCCCCGACGGCGTGGTGCAGTACATATCGAAGCGGCACCTGTATGTGCCCGGAGCAGCGGAAGGTAGCTGAGCGTGAGCGAGCACAGCGAGGTGCGGGGATGACCGCGTCGGTCGAGTCGGTGGAGATCGCGCAGGTGGCCGCGCGGGCCGCCGACGAGAAACTGGCATCCGACGTGGTGGTGCTCGACGTGTCCGAGCAACTGGTGATCACCGACTGCTTCGTGATCGCGTCCGCGCCCAACGAACGTCAGGTCAACGCCATCGTCGACAACGTGGAGGAGAAGCTGCGCGCGGCCGGGCACAAGCCGGTCCGGCGCGAGGGCACCCGCGAAGGCCGCTGGGCGCTGCTGGACTACGTCGACGTGGTCGTGCACATCCAGCACAACGACGAGCGCAATTTCTATGCGCTGGAACGGTTGTGGAAGGACTGCCCCGTCGTGCCGGTCGCAGGCATCACCGGGGCCGCGCCACAGCCGCGCGCCGCGGCGACGGAGGACGAGGCGCGATCGTGAGCAGACACGCCGGCGTGCGCACACTGATCCTGTTGCGCCACGGGCAAACCGAATGGAACGCCACCGACCGCATGCAAGGGCAGATCGACACCGATCTCACCGAACTCGGGCGCAGGCAGGCCAAAGAGGCCGCGCGCGAATTGGTTTCGCGCAACGCCATCGCTATCCACTCCTCGGACCTGCGCCGGGCCTTCGACACCGCGACGGCGCTGGCCGAGCACACCGGGCTCACCGTCGTCCCCGACGTCAGGTTGCGGGAGACCAATCTCGGTGACTGGGAGGGGCTGACCCACCTGGAGGTCGACGCCGACTATCCGGGCGCGCGCATGACTTGGCGGCTGAACGCCGACTACACTCCGCCCAACGGCGAGAGCAAACTCGAGGTCGGGGCTCGGTCGCTGCCGGTGGTGCAGGAGTTGCTGGTCGGGCGGCAGGACTGGCCCGGCCGGACTATCATCCTGGTGGCGCACGGCGGGCTGATCGCCGCCCTCACGGCCGCGCTGCTCGACCTGCCGCCGCAGAACTGGCCCATCCTCGGAGGACTGGCCAACACCAGCTGGGTGCAGCTCAGCAGTCACGGCCCGAGCATCGAACAGCCCGGCTGGCGTCTGGATGTGTGGAACGCAGCGGCGAAGGTAGCACCGGATGTCCTCTGAAGAGCCGATCAGATCGGTCCCGGACGAACTGTTCCGTAAGGTGTCGGCGAAAGCCGAGCGGCAGTTGCCGGACGCGTTGTTCGGCGGCCCGCCACCGGCCTCCCGCGAACCCGAGGCTACGCCCGAGGCGTCGTCGGCCGCGGAATCCGGCGGGCCATCCGAGCCCGCCGAGGAATCCGACGCGGAGGACGACGGATCCGCCGAGGTCGTCGCGATCGCCATCGGCGTGCAGCCGCAGGTTCACGTCGGCGGTGACGCCTCGCCCGTCGGCACCGCCAACGACGCTCCGGGAACGATCGCCGAGTCGCGAGCAGCGCTCGGCGAACAGGTTGCGCCGGATGCGGACGGGGCTGTGGCGGCGCTCGGAGCGTCGGTTGCGCCGATGGCTGATGGATCCTTGCAGGTGCTCGGCGGATCGGCTGGTTCGGCGGACGAATTCGGGGCCGCAGCGGTCGCCGCGGCGGCGGACGAATCCGCTGCCGACGCGCTTCGCACATCGCCCGAGCCGACCGATCCGGTGATCGAACTCGCTCGAGCCGAGTCGGCCTCTCCCGCTGCGGAGTCGGTCGTCGGCGTCGATCCGTCCGTGTCGGGCGGAGCCGAACTCGCTCCGGCCGAGTCCGCGTCTTCAGCTGCGGACTCGGCCGTCGATGTCGAGCCGTCCATCTCCGGGAGTGCCGAACTCGCTCGCGCCGAGTCGGCTCCCTCTGCGAAAGTCGGCATCGAAGACGACGACCCGGCCGAGCCCGGCGAAGTCGCTGGCATCGAGTTGCCCGCTTCCGCTGCGGAATCCGTAGCGCGCGACGAGCCCGCCGGGGAAGCCGTGCGCCCGGTGCTGCTGGTGATCGCCGACTCCCTGTCCTATTTCGGGCCCAAGGGCGGACTGCCCGCCGACCATCCCCGTATCTGGCCGAATCTCGTAGCGGCCGAACTCGATTGGGATGTCGAGTTGGTGGCCCGGATCGGCTGGACCTGCCGTGACGCCTACTGGGCGCTGATCGGGGATCCCCGGGTATGGGCGGCGGTGCCGCGCGCGGGGGCGGTGGTCTTCGCCGTCGGCGGCATGGACACGCTGCCTTCGCCGCTGCCCACCGCGCTGCGCGAACTGATCCGCTATGTGCGCCCGCCCGCCCTGCGCCGCGCCGTCCGCGCCACCTACAACTGGCTGCAGCCGAAGCTGTCGAAACTCGGCAGGCCCGTAGCCCTTCCGCCCAAGGTGAGCGTCGACTACCTGGAACAGTCGCGCACGGCGCTGACACAGTTGCGACCTGACCTGCCGTTCGTAGCGGTGCTGCCGTCGGTGCACGACTGCGCGGCCTACGGGCGCGTACATTCCGGGCGACCGCGCGCGGTCGAAGCACTCCGGGCCTGGTCGGGGCGGACCTCGGTGCCGCTGGTCGACCTGGGTGAGGCGGTGCGCGAGAACATCTTCTCCGGCGAGGCGAATCCGGACGGCATCCACTGGGGCTGGGATGGTCACACGGCGGTGGCCAACGCGATGGTCAAGACCCTGCAGGAGGTTCGGTAGTCCGTGGCAGTCGTGGTCGTCACCGATTCGTCCGCCGGTCTCCCTGCCGAATACCTCGAGGAACTGGATGTCGCCGTCGTCCCACTGCACGTCCTGGTCGGTGACCGGGCGATGCGGGAAGGCGTGGACCCCGTGGACATCGACTACGCCTCCGACACCGTGACCACCTCGGCCCCCTCACCCGGTGAGCTGCGCGAGGTCTACGAGCGGGCCTGGAAGCGCAGCGGCGGCGACGGCGTAGTCGCGGTGCATCTGTCTCGCCGACTGTCCGGAACGTGGGAGGCCGGCCGGCAGGCCGTGCGGGACATGGACGCCGCCGACCGGGTCCGCTTGGTCGACTCGCTGGGGGCCGGGCTGGCCACCGGGTTGCCGACATTGGCGGCCGCGCGGCGGGCGCAGGCCGGGGCGCCGCTGGAGGTCGTCTACGACGCGGCGGTCGCCGCCTCCGCGCGCGCCCGCACGTTCATCCTGGTCAATCGCACCGAACAGTTGCGTCGCGGTGGCCGGCTGTCGTCGGCGGCGACGTTCTTCGGCAGCGAGTTGGTCACCAAGCCGTTGCTGCACCTCGTCGAAGGGCGGCTGGAACTGCGCGAGAAGGTTCGCACGCGGTCCAAGGCGTACACGAAACTGGTCGCGGCGGCGGTCGACGCGGCCGGTGCGGACGGCGCGGCGGTGGCGGTGCAGCACCTCGGCGCCGAGGACGCCGCCCATTCGATCGCGGCTCAGCTGCGGGAACTCGTGCCCGGCATCAGGGAGCTCATCGTCGCCGAATTCGGGCCCGCGCTCGCGGTGCACCTCGGCTTGGGAGCGCTCGGCGTGCTCGTCGTCCCGGGTGGCTGCCACTGAACGCCGCCGAACCCGCACCGGCACAACAATCTTGGTGATTCGAATGCGACCGCGGCGCCGGACGCGCGGTTGGCTTCGTCCGCCCCGCGTGCCGCGGCTCGGGCGCCGCGGCGTTGCTGCTCGCCGCCGCCGAGGACGCGGCCCGCACGGCGGGACGTCCCCGGTTGATATTGCAGACCGGGCATCTGCAACCCGAAGCCGTTCGCTTCTACGAGCGCAGCGGCTATCACCGGATTCCGATCTTCTCGCCGTACGAGGTTCTGCCGTTGTCGAACTGCTTCGCCAAAGATCTCGGATGACGCCGGTGCTCCCGCACGGTGTGTTCGGCCGGGTGGCCGACTGATCGAGTAGGAGTTGTGCACAGGGCGGCGGTTGTCAACAGGTTCGTCGAATCGGCTGGTCGGACGGCGTTCTTCGACATCTGGCGGCACTACCGTCGCCGCCATGTCACGACAGGACGAACGCGAGCGGGTACAGCGGCGATTGGGTGAGCTGGCCACCCGGGTCGGCGCGAGCAGAACGGCCGGTGTGGGCACCCGCACGGCCGAATCGGAGGCGGCCTGGCGCGGACCGGGCGAGTGGCAGACGGCGCGTTCTCCGAGTGCCGAGGTCCAGCGGCAGGCTAGGGAGCCGGATGGGCAGAACGAAGACCGATCGGCACGCGGAAGCGGTTTCTCCGAAGGCGCTGGGCAGGTGGGTGAATCGCGGCCCGACGACAGTCCGGGTGGCGCGGGAAAGTGGGGGCTCGCGCGGCTGCCCGACGCCCCGGCCGCCGAGCCGGAGGACGAAGACGATGTCGGTCGCGTGCGCTCTCCCAGCTGGCTGGAGGAACCGAGTCGACGGCAACGTCTTGTGCCCGAACGGTTCCGGGGCATGCGAATCGATCCTGGCCGTCGCGGGGTGCGCACGCTCGCGCTCGTCGGGCTCGCCGCGATGGTGATCGCCGGGGTGATCGTGTTCCGCGAGCGCCCGATCGCGCATACGGTGCCGCCGTTTCCGGTCCGGCAAACCGCTGCCTTGGAAACCACCGGCGCGGCTGCGTCGGTCAGGGCGGTCGGCAGTGCTGGAAATTCGCCCGAACGCGGCACGCCCGGGCCGCCGCCGACCGAACTGGTCGTCAGCGTGGTCGGTTTGGTCCAGCGCACCGGCCTGGTCCGGCTGCCGGAGGGCTCGCGCGTCGCCGACGCTCTCGCCGCTGCGGGCGGCCCGAGCGAAGGCGCGGACACCAGCGGCTTGAATCTGGCGCAGCGATTGTCGGATGGCGACCAGGTGCTGGTCGGTCCGACCGTGCCGGGCGCCGGGGCCCCACCGCACGCCAGCAGCACGATCGGTGCGGGCGGGCGCGCACCGTCCGGGTCCGCCGCCGCCCCTGGTCGTCCGTCGAGCCCGCCGGGTCGGATCGACCTCAATACGGCCTCCGAAGCCGAACTCGACGCCCTTCCCGGTGTGGGGCCGGTCACCGCTCGCGCCATCGTCAGCTGGCGCACGAGCAACGGGCGCTTCGCCTCCGTGGAGCAACTCGGCGAGGTCGACGGCATCGGCCCGGCCCGCCTGGCCCGGTTGCGTGACCTGGTGCGGGTATGACCACGGGCGGCTCGGTCGAATTGGTTCGCCGGACCCTGAGGTTGCTCGCCGGATCCACGCTGCGAGGTGCAGGGGCTGTTCGAGGTCCGAGGGAAGACGGTGCCGAGCCGTTTCGGAGTCCGCGCGTGGGAGGTGCGCGGTATTTGCGAAGTTCGGATGTGGGCGGTGCGGAGCGCGTTGGTAGTTCGCGGGTGCGCGGTGCGGAGCGCGTTGGTAGTTCTCGGGTGGGCGGTGCCGGGCGCGTTGGTAGTTCGAGGGTGGGCGATACCGAGCGTGTTAGGAGTTCGCGGGCAGGCTCCGCGGCGGAGGAATCCGGTCCCGCGCAGGTGCTGGACGCTCGGCTGTTACCTGCCGCGTTGTGCTGCTGGGGCGCGACGATTGTCGCGCTGACGGCGGGGTGGCGAGCCGGACTACTGTTGGCGGCCTCGTTGACGATCGCGGCTATCGGGTTGTGGGTCTTGCTGTCGTGGGCGATCGCGCACCGTCGTGAACGTCGGCGAGCGGTGGCGGTGGTGGCGCTGGCGGCCGTTGTCCTCGGCGACGGGTTCGCGGCCGCGGCGGCATGGCGGGAACACCGAGTGGCGACGCATCCGCTGCGCGCGGCGGCAGGGCAGTCACTCCGTGTGGTGGTCACCCCGACGGATGATCCGAAACCACTGCGCTTCAAAGGTTTCGGAGCAGAGCGCCAGTGGGTGATCCGGGCAGACCTGCGAGAATACCGGCGCGGCGGGACGGTACCAGCCGGTGGCGCCGTGGTGGTCCTGGCCTCCGGACCGGAGTGGGCCGACCTGTCGCCGGGGCGGCCGGTCGAATTCCGTGCCCGGGTGAGTCGGCCTCGCCGACCCGATCTCACTGTCGTCACGCTCCACGCGCAGGGAGCGCCCGCCGTCGCCGGGGCGCTGCCTTGGTGGCAGCGTATCGCGGACTCCGTGCGCGCCGATTTCGCGGCGTCTGCGGCGCGGGCGCTTCCGCCCGCCTCCGCGGGCCTGTTGCCCGCACTCGTCGTCGGTGACACCTCCGCGCTGTCCGACCAGGTGCGCGACGACTTCGAGATCGCCGGATTGCAACACCTGACCGTGGTCAGCGGGGCGAATTTCACCATCCTCCTTTCCGTCGTGCTGTTCCTCGTGCGGCTGCTGACGCTCGGTCCCCGCGGCGCGGCGGTCGTCGCGGCAGCCGCGCTGCTCATGTTCGTCGTCGTCGCTCGGCCGGACCCGAGCGTGCTGCGCGCCGGTGCGATGGGCGCGATCACCCTGCTGGCCGTGCTCACCGGTCGCCACAAACAGGCGCTACCCGCGCTGTGCGCGGCGATCATCGCGCTGCTGGCCCTCTGGCCCGGCCTGGCGGTCGACGCGGGATTCGCGCTGTCGGTCCTCGCGACGGGCGGCCTGATCTTGCTGGCGCCGAGCTGGGCCGACTGGTTGCGCGCACGGGGCTGGTGGCGCGTGCCCGCGGAGATAGTCGCGGTCTCCGCGGGTGCCTTCGTGGTCACCATGCCGATCATGATCGCGCTCACCGGGCGGATCAGTCTGGTGGCGGTGCTCGCGAATGTGCTCGTCGCGCCGGTCGTCGCCCCGATCACCGTCATCGGAGCGAGTGGTGCGGTGCTGTCGTGCCTGTGGTCGCCGCTGGCCGACTTGGCTCTGCGCTGCGCGGCGCCTCCGCTGTGGTGGTTGCTGTGGGTGGCGGGGTACGGCGCCGCGGTGCCGGGCGCGACCGTCGGGGTGCCGGGTGGCCTCGCGGGTGGGCTGGTCGCGAGCGTCCTGGTTGCCGGCGCGATCGCGGCATTGCGTGTACGAGCCGTGCGGCGCATCGCCGCCGCGGTGGCGCTGGGTGTCGCGGCCGTGCTGGTCCCGGTGCGGCTCTGGCATCCGGGCTGGCCGCCGGACGGCTGGGTCCTCGCGGCGTGCGATGTGGGCCAAGGCGACGGCCTCGCCTTGGCGGTCGGCCCCGGCACCGCCGTGGTCATCGACGTGGGACCGGACCCGCGCCCGATGCGCACCTGCCTGGACCGGCTGCGTATCGCCCGGATTCCGCTGCTGATCCTCACCCATCCACACGCCGACCACATCGGGGGACTCACCGGCGCATTGCACGGTCGCGCGGTCGACGCGATAGCCGTCGGCATCCACGAGCTGGATGGGCTCGTGGCTCCGGTCCGGTCCGGACACGCTGGGCAGGCTGCCGATGCCGATGCCGATGCCGATGCCGATGCCGATGGCGGCTGCGGTCCAGTGCCTGCGGCGGATGCGCACGGGCACGCGGACGCTGGGAAGGGGCAGGCGCTGATCACTCATGCCGCTCCTCTGATTGATTCGCCGGGAGCGCTGGGGCAGTCGGCGGATAGCCGCATTCGTCTTGATCATTTCCCCGCCCAAACCGAAATAAGCTGCAGCCCAGCCGGATTAGAGAAGGGTCCGGCTGCAGGTGCCCCGAGCAACGCGCAGGTCCCGGATTCAGGACTGGCTCAGGTCGCGGCCGTCGCCGAGCGGGCGCGAGTGCCGTTGCTGGAATTGTCGGCCGGACAGGTGCTGGGTTTCGGCTCGGTCGAACTCGAGGTGCTCGCACCGTCCCGCAACGGGCCGCGGCCGCTCCGGGGAGCCGAAACCGAAGAGGCCAACGACCGTTCGATCGTCGTCACCGCCAACACGCCCGCGGGACGAATTCTGCTCACCGGTGACATCGAGGCCACAGGCCAGCGGGCACTCATGCGGGCCGGGATTCCCATCCAGGCCGACATCCTCAAACTGCCGCACCACGGGTCACGCACCACCACGAGAGAATTCCTGGACGCGGTGGGTCCTCGCCTGGTGCTGGTCAGTGTGGGGGCCGACAATACGTTCGGACACCCCCATCCCGCCGTGCTAGCGGAATTGTCCGCCCTCGGTGCGACGGTGGCCCGTACAGACCGCCGAGGCGATATCGCCGTCGTCGGTGGCGGGGCTGACCTGCACGTGACGAGTGCACGATGACCACGCCGTCGCGAGCCGCCTCCGCGAGCGCCTGCCGCTGGGCGGGTCGGAGATCCGCCGTGTGGTCGCGATGGGGTGTCGGTCGGGGACCGTAGGATCGGCCTGTGGACGAGCGCGATGAGTGGAGCAATCCGGCAGAGCCTTCGGGCACGACGCCCTCCGGCATCGAGGAGACGCTGTCGTGAGCGAGCGTCCCGCCCCGGTGCACTTGGTGCTGGGGGAGGAAGAACTACTGATCGAGCGGGCGCTGGCGGCGCTGACCGCGCAGGTGCGGGCCTTGGCGCCGGATCCGGACGCGGTGCCGGTCGACCGCTTGCGCGCGGGTGACGCGAGTACCGCGGAACTGGCCGAGTTGCTGAGTCCATCGCTGTTCGCCGAGGACCGGGTGATCATCCTCGAGTCGGCGGCCGAGGCGGGCAAGGACGCGGTGGCGGTGATCACCGAGGCGGTGCAGAGCCCGCCCGAAGGCGTGGTGCTGGTGGTTCTGCATTCCGGCGGCGGACGGGCCAAGACGCTCGTACCCGTCTTGCAGAAAGCCGGGGCCGTCACGCACGAGTGCGCCAAGCTGAGCAAGGCCGCCGAGCGCGTCGAGTTCGTGCGCGGTGAGTTCCGCACCGCCGGGGTGCGGGTGTCCGGCGAGGTCGTCCAGGTGGTGCTGGAGGCGGTGGGCTCGGATCTGCGTGAGCTGGCCGCGGCATGCGGGCAACTGGCCGCCGACACCGGCGGGAAGGTCGACGTGGCGGCCGTGCGCCGTTACTACTCGGGCAAGGCCGAGGTCTCCGGGTTCGACGTGGCCGAACTCGCGGTGGCGGGGGATCGCCCCGCAGCGATGGAGGCGCTGCGCTGGGCGAACGATCGTGGCGTGCCGCACGTCCTGCTCGCCGACGCGCTCGCCGACTCGGTGCACACCATCGCGCGCGTCGGCTCGGCCGGGCGCGGCGACCCGTTCAAGCTGGCCCAGCAGCTCGGCATGCCGCCGTGGAAGGTGAAGAAGGCGCAGGCCCAGGCCCGCAGCTGGACCCCGGCGACCATCGGCTCCGCCCTTCAGGTGGTCGCGACTCTCAACGCCGACGTCAAGGGCGGCGCCGCCGACGCCGGATACGCGCTGGAACACGCACTCACCCAGATCCTGGACCTGCACGGCGCGGGCTGATCAGGCCCGGTCCGGCTCGTCCGCCACGCACATGATCGGGGCCGCTGCGGCCTGGCCACCGGGAACCGCTCACGCAGCGGATGCCGCGTGGTGGATCGCGCCAGGTGGAGACATGTCTGGGGTGCCTGACCAGCCGCGCCACCCGGGAACCGCTCGCGCAGCGGATGCCGCATAGTCGACCGCGCTACGGGACAGGTCTGGCGGTGCCTGACCAGCCCCACTCCGCCTCCACCCGCAGCTCGATATCGGTCGGCCGCAAGGCTCCGGATGCGAGATCTGCGGGGCCGATGGCCAGTGAGAAGCCATCGGAGCGAGCGGAGTAACCCGGCCGAGCCGATCGCGCCACCGTGGGTCGGCGGCACTCCAGTCAAGCGGTCCCTTCGGGCAGATGCCACCGGATCGGGCTGGATGCCCTGACGCACAAAGCATTCAGCCCGGCTCGGTCCGAGCGTTGATCTACAGCGCCTCGGCGAGTCGTTCCACAGCTGTCCCGGTGACCCCCGCGAGCCCGGACGCCCGGCCGGTCGCCAGCAGCAACAGATCGCTCAGCGGCCCGTGGATCTCCTCCGGCCCGGAACCGGCCGCCCATTCCGCATCGGTGGCCACCACACGTACGCCGCGCAAACGCTTCTGGCTCCCGTAGAACGGGCTCCGCAATACGTGCTCCAGCGCGACCACGCCTTGCTCGGTGGGCACCACGCGCTGCCTGCCGAGCGGACGAGCGATGTCCTGACCGTGAATCATGGTGTCCACCAATGGGTCCAGCGGTCCGGCGCCTGGTGCTCGCCGAGTCCAACCGGCGCCTTCGCGCAGCTGCGCGATCAGCTCGGCGGGTGCGTAGCGGCGCGCGCGATCACGCGCCATCCGCTCGGTCATCCGGTTCCAGTTGCCGCGCGCCCGGACGACTCCGGCGAGCGTCGCCCCGAGCGTGACCCGATTGGACAGTGTGAGGTGGGCCAAGACGTCGTGCACGGTCCAGCCGGGACACAGCGAGTCGGCCGTCCATTCGTGGTCGTCCAAGTCGTCGAGGAAGTCGGTGACGCCGTGACGTTCGGCGCGGGTCCACATCATGATCTCGTCCAGGTCCATCGTCACCCTCCGCGGTCGGTGCTGTCCCCGATACGGACGACGCGATGAGCCGGAATTCATCGGAGTTCGGCGATCAGGCGCGCCCCTCGATCTTCAAGTCGCCGAAGGTGACGGTCTGGGTCATCGGGCGGGCCAGGAACTCGTGCGGGAAGCCGAGGTCCACCGCGCTGGCCTGCTCGAGCCGGGCGAGCTGGCCGGCGTCGAACTCCACCTCCAGCGCGCCGAGGTTGTCCTCCAACTGTGCCGCGGTGCGTGCGCCGATGATCGGTGCGGTGATCGCGGGGTCGCGCAGCGTCCAGCCCAAGGCGACCTGCGAGGGAGACCGTCCGATCTCGGTGGCGACCTGCTTCACCACCTCGGCGATGGCCAGACCGCGTTCGGTGAGCGAGCCGTTGGCGGCGGCAACGTTCTTGCGGCTGCCCTCGGGTGAGCCTTCCGCTTCGTGGGCGAGATCGGCGTGGCTGTACTTGCCGGTGAGCACGCCGCTGGCCAGCGGAGACCACGGGACCACGCCGAGGCCCAGTTCGCGCGCCATCGGGACGAGGTCGCGCTCGACGGTCCGCTCGATCAAGCTGTACTCGATCTGCAGCGCGATCAGCGGTGACCAGCCGCGCAGGTCGGCGATGGTCTGCATCCTCGCGACCTGCCAGGCCGGGGCGTCGGAGATACCGACGTAGAGCACCTTGCCCGAGCGCACCAAATCGTCCATCGCGCGCAGGATCTCCTCGACCGGCGTCAGGAAATCCCAGGCGTGCAAGTAGAGCAGGTCGATGTAGTCGGTGTTCAGCCTGCGCAAGCTGGCCTCCACCGAGCCGACCATGCTCTTGCGGTGATTGCCACCGGAATTCGGGTCGCCTGGTCGGCGCAGCATGGTGTATTTGGTGGCCAGCACCAAGCTTTCGCGGTTGTCCGCGCTGAATTCGCCGAGCAGTTGCTCAGAGGTGCCGTTGGTGTACTGACTGGCCGTGTCGATGAAGTTGCCACCCCGCTCGACGTAGGTGTCGAAGATCTTGCGGGCTTCGTCCCGGTCGGCGCCCCAGCCCCAATCGGCGCCGAAGGTCATGGTTCCCAGCGACAGTGGAGACACCCGAAGGCCCGAGCGGCCGAGCAGCCGATAGGTGTCGAGGGTGCGAGCTCCGGACATGTCCAGCTCCTTGTGTTTCGCGATGCCGTGTTGTCGAGCCCCAGTCTTCAGCGGCGCGCGAGCCCCAGTAAGGGAAGCTTCTTCCTGGGAAAGCCAGTCCTAGGCAGCCGTAGGATCGATGACGATGACTGGCACGGTGGATTCAACACAGCGCCGCGAGCTCAGGCCCGGAGGCGGCAGCGCGCGTGACCACGCAGGGCCCGGGAGCGGTGCAGATACAACTCAGCGCCGCGAGCTCAGGCCCGGAGGCGGCAGCGCGCGTGACCACGCAGGGCCCGGGAGCGGTGCAGATACAACTCAGCGCCGCGAGCTCAGGCCCGGAGGCGGCAGCGCGCGTGACCACGCAGGGCCCGGGAGCGGTGCAGATACAACTCAGCGCCGCGAGCTCAGGCCCGGAGGAGGTAGCGCGCGTGACCACGCAGGGCCTGGGAGCGGTGCGGAGCGAGCGCAGGAGATGGGCGCGTTCCTCCGGGCCCGGCGGGAGCGGCTGACGCCGGACGATCTGGGGTTGCCGCACCGTCGGCAGAACCGCCGGACGCCTGGGCTGCGCCGGGAAGAGGTCGCCGAGCTGGCCGGCGTGAGCACCGATTACATCGTGCGGTTGGAGCAGGGACGTGGCCTCCGGCCGTCGGTGGAGGTCTTGCACGCGCTGGCACGGGCGCTGCGCCTGAACGACGACGAGCGCGCCTATCTGTTCGACCTGGCCCGTCAGCGGCAGCCCGCCAGCGGCAAGCCGAGCACGGTGCCCGCGCCCGCGCTGGCGATGCTGGTGTGCGATCTTTCGCCGCTGCCCGCGATGCTGGTGAACCACCGCTACGACATCCTGGCCTGGAATCGGGAGATGGCGGCGTTGATCACCGACTTCGGCGCCCTGCCGCAGCGGCAGCGCAACTCCATGTGGTTGTGCCTGCTGGACCCGGGCATGCGGGATTTCTATGTCGAGCGTGAACGCATCATCCGGGAGGGCATCGCGGATCTGCGCGCGGCTTGGGCCGCGCACCCGGAGGACCGGGCACTGGCCGACCTGATCGCCGAGTTCACCGCAGGTAGCGCCGAGTTCGAGCGGGCTTGGGCCCGGCACGACGTGCGGGTGCAGGGGCGGGGGAACAAACCGTTGCGGCACCCGGTGGTGGGTCCGCTGGTCGTCAGCTACGAGGTACTGATGCCCGTGCAGGACCCCGACCAGCGGATCGTCATCTACCGCGCCGCGGAGGCGGACTCCCAAGCGGCACTCGACCGGCTCGTCGCCGGTCTGGATGCCTCTTGATCAGGCCTGCTCCGGGGAACTGAGAACCAGTTCGCCGTCCTCGTCCGCGTCCTCGTAGCGGCCTTCCCACTCCTCGTAGGCGGGCACGTCCTCGTCTCGCGTGACGATCCACTCCAACGAGTAACCGCCGTCGTCGTCGGGAACCAGCACATTCTCGATCTTCAGTCCGAATCCGAGCACCTCGGCCGCGCGGATCACGTCCGGCAGATCCTCGGCGCGAACGACCGTCTGATTGGCATACACGGTTACCATGCGCCGAATGGTAGCTGGAACCTCTGACACGGCGCGGGACGAATGCCCAAACGTCGAAGGGTGTCGGGCACGACAAAAGCCGCCATGGTCATCGTGGCCACGGCGGCTGCGTCACAGCGGGCGGTACCGACGCTCGGTACCGGGTGGATCAGAGCTTGTTCAGGGCCAGCGCCAGCGCGGACTTCTTGTTGGCGGCCTGGTTGGCGTGGATGACGCCCTTCGAGGCAGCCTTGTCCAGCTTGCGGCTGGCGAACTGCAGGCGCTCGGCAGCGGCGGCCTTGTCGCCCGCGGCCGCGGCCTCGCGGAAGCTGCGGATGGCGGTGCGCAGCGCGGACTTGACCGACTGGTTGCGCTTGCGCGCCTCCTCGTTGGTGCGGATCCGCTTCAGCTGGGACTTGATGTTGGCCACGCCTGTTCCTCGTGTTCCTGTCTGGTGGGTCTGTCCTGGGAAAGTTCGCCGGGCGCGCGACACACCCGGAGTGAACGGGTAACGCAGCGCCGAAGATCGAGGGTACCAGCCGCCGTCCGGCGCACGAAATCGACACCGGACCTGCGGCGGCGCGATTCAGCCCCGATGTCGTTGTAGAGATCACCCGACTCGCGTAGCGTCTCGAAGCGACCGTCGCTGTCGAGCGGCTCTGTTGTCCGAGCGGTACCACGACCAGTCCGAGCACATGTCTGGAACGCGGAAGGTGGACAGATGTCTCCTACGGCCCAGGAAGTCGTCGAAGAGGCTGTCGAGAACAAACCGATTCCCGAGAGCAAGAAGTGGGGCGCCGAGGCGCTGGGCACTTTCGTCCTGGTGATCGGCGGCGTCGGCACCGCGGTGCTGGCGGGGGAGAAGGTCGGTCCGCTGGGCGTCGCGCTGGGCTTCGGTCTGTCGCTGATGTTCCTCGTGTACTCGATCGGGCCGATCTCGGGCTGCCACGTCAACCCGGCGGTGACCGTGGGGCATCTGCTGCTCGGCCGGCTCAGCGGCGTGTCCGCGGCGGGATACGTGATCGCGCAGCTGATCGGCGGACTGCTCGCCGGTCTGGTCCTGTTCGCGCTGGCCAAGAACTTGCCGTCGTACGACCGGTCGGTCGACGGGCTCGGCGCGAACGGGTGGGGCAAGCACAGTCCGGCGGCGATCCGCGGGCCGCTGGGCGAGGTGGTGGTGCAGAACGGGTTCGGGATGGCCGCGATGATCATCGTCGAGGTGATGCTGACCGCGCTGCTGGTCTTCGTGGTGCTGTCCTCGACCGACCAGATCTCCGACGTGCCGCTGGCCGGCCTGTCGATCGGCGTGACGCTGGCGGTGATTCACCTGGTGTCGATTCCGGTGGACAACACCTCGGTCAACCCGGCCCGCAGTCTCGCCGTGGCGCCCTACCAGGACGGGGCGATGGGGCAGGTCTGGGCGTTCATCGTGTTCCCTCTGATCGGCGGCGCGCTCGGCGCGTTGCTGTACGGCCTGCTGTTCGGCCGCTCCCGCGAAATGATCTCCTGACCGGCGTTCCTGCCTCGTGCGATCGGGTTGAGCCGGGGCTGCACCGGAACGTGCCCGAGGTCAGCCCGCCGTCCGCTCCTGGGGGCTGGCGCACACCAAGGTGACCAGCGCGGGGATGGGGAACAGCAGCAAAAACAGGTTGGGCACCCACCACAGCGGACTGAAATCGCCGGTTACGTCCAGAACGTGATGGCCTGCAACCCGGCCACGCTGGTCAACGTCAGCGAGACGGTCATCAGGGTGCGCCAGCCGGTCGTGCGGCACAGGGCGGCCAAGCCGGTGGCGCTCGCGGCCAGGTCCAGCACGACGAACGAGTAGTTCCAGTCGCTGAGGACCGGGTCGGTGTAATCCTTGTAGGCCATGTCCGGCGGGATCACCTGGGCGAACGCGATCGCCCAGTAGAGCGGGAACTGACGTCGGTGACCAGCATGGCGATCTTGGTCGGTCCGAGCACACGGGACATCGTCACCCTCAGTGCCAGGCGTATTCGGCGCAGAGCCGGTGGGCGACCAGGTCGAAGGTCTTGCGTGGCAGGATCGCGCCCTCCCTGCGGATGCCCGCCTCGGGCACGTCGAGCACGCGATCGAGCCGCACCCAGCTCGGGCGGCCGTCGTGGTCCCACGCCCCACTGCCGATGCCGATCCAATTGCGGTCGTAGGCGCGCTCCGGATTCGACGACAGCATCAGGCCGAGCAGCGTGCGGCGGTCACGTCCGACCACCAGCACGGGCCGGTCCTTGCCGTTGCTCGGGTCCTCTTCGAACGGCACCCAGGTCCAGACGATCTCCCCGGGGTCCGCGCGCCCGTCCAGTTGCGGCGAGTAGACGATCTGCCGGGCCCGCTCGGCGGTGGGGACCGGAATCGACGCGGCGGGCCGCACCGAGACCCCGCCGGGCGCGCGCCGCTGAGCCAGCGACCCCATCAGGCGGTCGACCAGTCTCGGCCCCTGCTGCCTGACGATCTTGGGACCCTGCTGCTGAGCAATGAGACCGATCTGCTTGCCGAGGGAGTTCCAACTTCGGGCCATCCCTGGAGAATAACGTCGCCCCCGCCGCATATCACCCGCCCGTGATCCGTTGTGTCGCCAGGGGGCGTGCACGCTCCGAGCAGGGCATGAAGTCAGATCAACGCGCCCATCCTGGCCTGAGCAGACAAATCCCATGGGGAAGATGAACAGCGCGTCGATGCCAGGGGCGAAGATCGCCGAGACCAGCTCGGGTGCGACCAGCGCGAGCGGTGCGTCTCCGACGGCGTTGTCCGTATCGACTTCCTGGGTGCGAGTCTTACGAGCCCCGTTCGCGGCCCGTCTCGCGTCTGATCGATCGAAGTGCATGCGCCACTGTCGCGAGTCTCGCCCGCTAGGAGGCGGGCCTCTGGGCGCCGCGGATCAACGTGCACTCGGTTACCCGGCCTATTTCCCCGGCCATCCCCGGACGGCGTGGCCCACTCGAGTTCGTGCCACGCCGCCGGTAAACGACGATCCCGCCGCTCGCCCACTCCGCCAGCCCGCCGGGTGCGAGTCTTACGAGCCCCGTTCGCGGCCCGTCTCGCGTCCGAGTGACCGAAGTGCATGCGCCGTAGGCGCGAGTCTCGGTCGCTCGGGCGCGAGACTTCTCGGGGCCGCGAACACGCAGCGCCGTAGGCGCTGCAAAACCAACACAGCGCATGCGCCGTAGGCGCGAGTCTCGGTCGCTCGGTCGCGAGACTTCTCGGGGCCGCGAACACGCAGCGCCGCAGGCGCTGCAAAAACCAACAGAGCATCATGGGACGATGGACGGCAGTTTGCCGATACCCATGAGGAGTGGAGTGCCCGCCAGCTTCGCCGACACGACGTTCACCGATCCTGCCCGGATCCGGAACTTCTGCATCATCGCGCACATCGACCACGGCAAGTCGACGCTGGCCGACCGGATGCTGCAACTGACCGGTGTGGTCGAGGAGCGGCAGATGCGTGCCCAGTATCTGGACCGGATGGATATCGAGCGTGAACGCGGCATCACCATCAAGGCCCAGAACGTGCGGCTGCCCTGGACGCCGCGGACCGGGGAGCACGCGGGTACCGATTTCGTGCTGCACCTGATCGATACGCCCGGTCACGTCGACTTCACCTATGAGGTGTCCCGCGCGCTGGAGGCGTGTGAGGGCGCGATCCTGCTGGTCGACGCCGCGCAGGGTATCGAGGCGCAGACGCTGGCCAACCTGTACCTGGCGCTGGACAAGGATCTGACGATCATCCCGGTGCTGAACAAGATCGACCTGCCTGCCGCCGACCCGGAGCGCTACGCCGCCGAGCTGGCGCACATCGTCGGCTGCGAGCCCTCGGACGTGCTGCGTGTCTCCGGCAAGACCGGCGAGGGTGTGCCGGATCTGCTGGACCAGGTGATCGCCCAGGTGCCGCCGCCGGTCGGGGACGCCGACGCGCCGGCCCGCGCGATGATCTTCGACTCGGTCTACGACACCTATCGCGGCGTGGTCACCTATGTGCGCGTGGTGGACGGCAAACTGACCCCGCGCGAGAAGATCAAGATGATGTCCACCGGCGCGACGCACGAGCTGCTGGAGATCGGCATCGTGTCCCCGGAGCCGAAACCGACCGGGGGTCTCGGCGTCGGCGAGGTCGGCTACCTGATCACGGGCGTGAAGGACGTGCGTCAGTCCAAGGTCGGTGACACGGTGACCGGCGCGCGCGGCGGCGCGACGGAGCCGCTGACCGGATATCGCGAGCCCCGTCCGATGGTGTACTCCGGCCTGTATCCGGTGGATGGATCGGATTACCCCGACCTGCGTGACGCGTTGGACAAATTGCAGCTCAACGACGCGGCACTGACCTACGAGCCGGAGACCTCGGTGGCGCTGGGTTTCGGTTTCCGCTGCGGCTTCCTCGGCCTGCTGCACATGGAGATCACGCGCGAGCGCTTGCAGCGCGAGTTCGACCTGGACCTGATCTCGACGGCGCCGAACGTGGTGTACCGGGTGGAGATGGAGGACGGCGCCGAGCACGTGGTCACCAATCCCTCGTACTGGCCGGAGGGCAAGGTCCGCAAAGTTTTCGAGCCGGTGGTCAAGTGCACCATCATCTCGCCGAGCGAGTTCATCGGCTCGATCATGGAGCTGTGCCAGTCCCGCCGCGGCGAGCTCGGCGGCATGGACTATCTCTCCGAGACCCGCGTGGAGCTGCGGTACACCATGCCGATGGCGGAGATCATCTTCGACTTCTTCGACTCGTTGAAGTCGCGCACCCGCGGCTACGCGAGCCTGGACTACGAGGAGTCGGGTGAGCAGGAGTCGCAGCTGGTGAAGGTGGACATCCTGTTGCAGGGCGAGGCGGTGGACGCGTTCAGCGCGATCGTGCACCGCGACGCCGCGCAGGCCTACGGCCACAAGATGACCACCAAGCTGCGCGAGTTGATCCCGCGCCAGCAGTTCGAGGTGCCGATCCAGGCGGCGATCGGCTCGAAGATCATCGCCCGGGAGAACATTCGCGCCATCCGCAAGGACGTGCTGGCCAAGTGCTACGGCGGTGACATCAGCCGCAAGCGCAAGCTGCTGGAGAAGCAGAAGGAAGGCAAGAAGCGGATGAAGACGATCGGCCGCGTCGACGTCCCGCAGGAAGCCTTCGTGGCGGCGCTGTCCTCCGACGCGGCCTCGGACAAGCCGAAGGACAAGAAGTAGGCGGCTAGCCCGTCGCGCGCAGTCGCACGCGCAGGCGGGCGCCCCCGAGCGGACTGTCGTCGAATTCGGCCGTGCCGGAATGCAATTCGGCCTGCTGGCGGACCAAGGCCAGGCCGAGGCCGGAGCCGGGCGAGCCGGGGCCCTTCACGAAACGGTCGAAGGCGTCGGCGCGTAGCGCCTCGGGCATGCCGCGGCCGTCGTCGTCGACGACGATCTCCACCCGGTCCGCCGGGCCGGATCGGGCGCTCACCACGACGGTTTCGGCGGCACCGTGCTGCACGGCGTTGGCGACGGCATTGGTGACGATGAGCATGACGCCGCCGGGCAGGCCGGTCATGGTGACCGGGGCGCATTCGGCGAGTTCCACCCGGACCTCGGGGTGCCTGCGCCGGGCGTCGTGCACCGCCCGGTCGAGGGTGTCGCAGAGGTCGAACGGTTCGAAGACGTCCGGTCCGGTGAGTTCGCCGACCGCCAGGCGTTCCAGGTCGGTGAGCGTGTTCTCGATCTGCTGCTCGGCGAAGAGCACTTCGGCCAGGATCGCCCCGCGTTGGCGCGCCGGGATCTCCTTGGTGGCCAGCACCTGGAGATCGGTGCGCAGGGCGGTGAGCGGTGTGCGCAGTTCGTGCGCGCAGACCGTGGCGAAGTCGCGAGCGCCGGTCAGCGCGCGGTTGGTGGCGCGGTGGGCGGCCTCCAGCCGGGCCAGCATGCGGGTGATCGCGTCGGAGAGTTCCTCGGCTTCCCGCGCGCCGCGGCCGGACAGCGGCGGCAGTTGCTCCAGGGTGTCGATGCTGTGCGTGGCGTCGGCCAGCCGCCGCAGCGGTCGTGCGGCGAATCCGGCCAGGAACCAGCCGAGCAGCGCGGCCAGCAGCGCGCCCGCGACGCCGATGGCGAGACCGATGCGCTGGCTGCGATGGATGGCCGCCTCCACGACGTCGCGATCGGGATCGAGCGCGACCAGCACGCCGGGCAGCCCGTCCACCCGGGCGACCGCCGCGTCGCCAGGGGGCCCCGGGTGAGGCGCGTCGGCCGCGTCCGCGGGCGCCTGCTCGGGGGACAGTGTGGCGGCCGACGGCGGAACGGGTTGTCCGGGAGCGGCTCTCAGTGGCGGCGCGACGCGCACCGCCATCGAGGAGACGGTCTCGTCCAGCTGGCGTTCGCCGGTTGCCCCGAGCAGGGCGGTGAAGGTGACCGTCAGGGTGAGCGCGACGAGCGCCGCGACCACTCCCGACACCACGGCCACCCGGGTGCGCAGCGACGGTGACCCGCTCATTGTTCCTCCCGCAGGACGAAGCCGACGCCGCGCACGGTGTGGATGACCCTGGGCGCGCCGTCCGCCTCCAGCTTGCGCCGCAGGTAGGAGACGAACACGTCGACGACATTGGTGTCGGTGGGGAAGTCGTATCCCCAGACGGCGGACAGGATCTGCTCGCGGCCGAGCACGATCCCGGTGTGCTCGGCGAGCAGGGCGAGCACCTCGAATTCGCGCTTGGTCAGCTCCACCGGTCTGCCCGCGGCCAGTACCCGGTGCCCGGCCGGGTCGATGCGCACCTGGCCGACCGTGCGCACCTCCTCGGGTCGCCGCACCGGCTTCTGGCTGCGCCGCAGCAGCGCGTTCAGCCGCGCGACCAGTTCGCCGAGATCGAACGGCTTGGTCAGGTAGTCGTCGGCGCCGCGTTCCAGGCAGGCGATCCGGTCGCTGACGGCGGTGCGCGCGCTGAGCACGCAGATGGGGATGTCGTTGCCCATCGCGCGCAGCGCGGTGACCACGCCGACGCCGTCGAGTTCGGGCAGGTTGACATCGAGCACCATCGCGTCGGGTGTGGCGGTGCGCACCATGCTCAGCGCGGCCGCGCCGTCAGCCGCGGTGACGACCTCGAAATCGGAGAGTTCCAGTCCGCGCCGCAGCGACGCGAGGAGGCGAACCTCGTCGTCCACGACCAGGATTCGTTGTGCGGCCATGGCGTCAATCTAATCCCACAGTCTGGGAAAATCGGCGGGTGCGAGCGTCGGCCGGGCGGGTGCGCCCCGCGCTCCCGGTCTTCCGGTCGATGCGCCCACGGTGTGGTCTCCTCCGCGTCGTCGCTGCCGAACGGGTGGTTCGCTGAATTCGACACCAGGGCGCGGATCTTCAGCACTCCTCTGGCAACTCTTAGAGTTCTATTAGTTTTCTCTCGCGAGTTCGCCGCCGCGATCACGACGTTTTCGATCGGGCCTGGTAGCGCCACCTATTCGGGCCGCCGCGCGGTCCGGCAGGCCATCGAAAATGGGGCTTCCGATCCGGTAATTCAGATGGCAGGGTTGTGGTGCTCACCACAGTCGTATTCTCTCCAGTCCTGGAGAATGTGACAGGGGAGTATTCCCGAAATACTGTTGGGTGATCTTCACTTGTCGGACCGGCGTGGGTGAGGATGCTGGAGAACCGAGAGTGGAGCCTTCTATGACGCGTGATCTGCCCTTCGACGAAGACACCGAAGGGGCCGAGCGCGCCGGCGACACCGCATACCGTGTCGCCACCGGTGTCGCGCGGGTCGCGCGGGCGGGCGCGTACGTCACCGGCGGGGCACTGGTGGCCGCCAACGGTGGCGGCGTTCCGGCGCAGCCCGGCGAGTCCCGCCTCGACAGCCGGCAGACCGGCTGGGCGCACAGCACCGATCCCGATCCCGACCAGCCGAGTCCGGTGATCACCTTTCCGGATCAGATCGTCGAGCCGGCGCCGATTTCCTCGCACGGCTCGAACATCCCGGTCGCGCACGGGAACCCGGCGCCCGGCGCGCTTCCCACGCCCGGGTTCACTCTGCCCGGCGCCGGTGTCGGGCCCGCCGGATCACTGCCCGCGTTCGGGGACGAATACAGCGGCACCGACGCCGGTTTCCCGCTGCCCACCTTGCCCAATGGCGACGCCGGCCACGGAATGCAGCTGCCCGGATACTCCGGCGGCGGCGTCCCCGGATTGGGCGGCATCCCCGGCACGGACGGCGATTCGGCAAAGGGACTGACCATCCCCGGGACCGAAGGCAACGTGTCCGGTGGTCTTCCGCTGCCCGGCGCCCGGCCGGAGTCGGCGAACGAGTTCGACGCGCCCGGTGGGCACGGGTTCGGCCTGCCGGGCCACGGGCTCGGCCAAGCCGGGCACGGTTTCGGCCTGCCCGGCGCGAACGGCTTCGTCGCGCCCGGCTCCACCGTCTTCGACCTGCCCGGCAACAGTGCACTCAACGCGGCGCAGGCGGCGGGCAACCCGTTCGACGGCGTCGGTCAGGACGCCGGTCACGGCGGTGATCTCGGCCTGTTCGTCGGCACGCAGTGGTCGGTCGACTTCGGGATCGGCCCGAACGGGATCTACTTCACCTCCGAGATGCAGGTCGACGTCGCCGCCGGGCACGTCGGCGACCAGCTCGACCAGTACACGGACTGGCTGGCCGACGGCATCCACGTGCCGGACGGCACGGACCACGCGGTCACCGAGCCGCATGCGCCGGGCCACGGCCATCCCGGTCTGCTCGGCGGGCTCACGGCACCGGGCACGTCCGGGACGCAGGCTTCCGGCG
>NZ_BAFS01000078.1 GCF_000308415.1 Nocardia asiatica NBRC 100129
GATCGAGGGCCCGGCCGGGGTCGGCAAGACCGAGCTGGCGCGCGCGGTCGCGCAGACCTCGGGCGCGGAGCTGGTGCGATTGCAGTGCTACGAGGGCGTCGACGAGGCCCGCGCGCTGTACGAGTGGAACCACGCCAAGCAGATCCTGCGCATCCAGGCCTCCAGCGAGAACGACTGGGAGGAGACGAAGGCCGACGTCTTCACCGAGGAGTTCTTGCTTTCGCGCCCGCTGCTCACCGCGATCCGGCGGGCCGATCCCACGGTGCTGCTGATCGACGAGACCGACAAGGCCGATGTCGAGATCGAGGGCCTGCTGCTCGAGGTGCTCAGTGATTTCGCGGTGACGGTGCCGGAACTGGGCACCATCACCGCCAGCCGCAAGCCGTTCGTCGTGTTGACCTCGAACGCCACCCGCGAACTGTCCGAGGCGCTCAAGCGCCGCTGCCTCTACCTGCACCTGGACTTCCCGGACGAGGAGCTGGAGCGGCGCATCCTGGCCAGCCGGGTCCCCGAGCTGTCCGCGGCGGTCGCCGCGCAACTGGTGCGGATCGTGCACGTGCTGCGCGGCATGCAGCTGAAGAAGCTGCCTTCGGTCGCGGAATCGATCGACTGGGGCCGCACGCTGCTCGCGCTCGGACTGCGCGATCTGGACGACACCACGGTGCGCGCCACCCTCGGAGTCGTGCTCAAACACCGCAGCGACCACCAGCGCGCGCTGGCCGAACTGAAGCTGGCCTGAGCCATGGCGGCGGGATCGGTCCCCGCGGATGTCGCGCAGCTGAGCGCGCCGCACGGGCTGCCAGGGCATCTGGTCGGCTTCGTGGAGGCGCTGCGTGTGCGCGGGGTACCGGTGGGGCCTTCGGAGACGGTGGACGCGGGCCGCGTGGTGACCGTGCTCGACCTGATGGACCGCGAGGTCCTGCGCGAGGGCCTGGCCTGCGCCCTGCTGCGACGCACCACCCACCGCGCGGTCTTCGACGTGCTGTTCGACCTGTGGTTCCCGGTCGCGCTCGGCGAACGCACGGCGGCCGAGGACGAGATCGAGATCCCCCTTACGCCCGCCGGTGAGGTCGACATCCCGGCACTGCGCGACCTGCTCGCACAGCTGCTCACCCAGGACGCGGCGACCCGGCAGTTGGAGGCGCTCGCCGCGCAACTGGTCGAGCGGCTCGGCCGGTATCAATCCGCCAGCGGCTCGTCGTTCTCGGCGTACAAAGCGCTGAAAGAGGTGCAGCCGCAAACCCTGCTGGCGAGGATTCTCGCCGGATTGTCGCTCGGGCCCGACACCAGCGATTTCGACATGGAGGTCGCTCGCCGCGCGGCGCGGCAGCGGATCGCCGGTTTCACGGCCTCCGTCGAGGCGGAGACCAGGCGCCGCGCCACCGAACGGTTCGGCCGCGAGCGGGTGGCCAGTTACAGCGTCACCCGTCAGGCCGAAGAGGTCGACTTCCTGCGCGCGTCCCAGGCCGAACTCGCCGAACTCAAACGAGGTGTGCAGCGGCTGGCCCGCATCCTGGCCTCCCGCTTGGCCGCGCGCCGCAGGCACGCTCGCCGCGGCGAGATCGACCTGCGCCGCACCTTGCGCAAGTCCATGTCGACCGGCGGAGTGCCGATCGATCTGGTGAACCGCAAGCCGCGGCCGGGCCGTCCCGATCTGGTGCTGCTGTGCGACGTGTCCGGCTCGGTGGCCGGTTTCAGCAACTTCACGCTGCTGCTGGTGAGCGCGCTGCGCGAGCAGTTCTCCCGGGTGCGGATCTTCGCGTTCGTCGACCAGGTCGACGAGGTGACCCGGTTCTTCGATCCGCACACCCAGCTCGAAGACGCGATGACCAGGATCTTCACCGAGGCGAACGTCGCGGGCCCGGACGGGCACTCCGACTACGGCAACGCGCTGGCCGGCTTCGCCAGGGACTATCCGGACGCCGTCACCAGCCGCACGTCGCTGCTCGTGCTCGGCGACGCCCGCACGAACTACCGCGAC
The DNA here is from genome assembly GCF_000308415.1 of Nocardia asiatica NBRC 100129. Lineage (GTDB taxonomy): Bacteria > Actinomycetota > Actinomycetes > Mycobacteriales > Mycobacteriaceae > Nocardia > Nocardia asiatica. The sequence continues at coordinate 1,982 of NZ_BAFS01000078.1, forward strand.
CCGCGACTGGCCACCCTCCGGTCGCTGGCCGAGGTCGCCAAGCACGCGCACTGGCTCAATCCGGAACGGCGCGATCAGTGGGGCTCCGGGGATTCCGCCGCGGACAAATACGGCGAGGTCATCGAGATGCACGAATGCCGCTCGGCCAAACAGCTCACCGCGGTCGTGTCCCGGCTGCTGCCGGTGTAGGACACGAGGATGGACGACGCAGCCCTGTTGAGCTACTGCCTGGCCAAGCCGGGCGCCCGGCAGGACGAGCCGTGGGAGGGCGACCTCGTCGCCAAGGTGGGCGACAAGATCTTCGCTTTCCTCGGCGCGACCTCGGTCGGCCTCAAATGCGGACGGTCCCGCGAAGAGGCCGACGAACTGGTCCGGGTGTACCCGGACGACGTGGCGGCGTCGGCGTACATCGGGCGCTACGGCTGGAACGTCATCCAGCTCGCGGGCGCCGTCCCGGATAACGAACTGTACGAGTTGGTCGATCTCTCCTACGACGCCGTCGTGCGCAAACTGCCGAAGTCCAAGCGCCCCACCTGAAAGCCTTCGTTAAGGGAACCTTTGGCGTGCGCCGACAGGATCGGCAGCCATGGTGAACAGAACGCCGCACGATTCGGCGGCGGCGCACAACAACTATTCATTCCAGGTCGACCTGCGCGGGATAGTCGATCTGCTCTCGCATCACCTCTACTCGAGCCCGCGGGTCTACCTGCGCGAGCTGTTGCAGAACGCCGTCGACGCGGTCACCGCGCGCACCCTGGTGGAAACGGGGGCGCCCACCGCGATCCGGCTCACCGTGGACGAGTCCGGCCTGCGGGTCAGTGATCCCGGTGTCGGCCTGACCGAGGCCGACGTGCACCGGTTCCTCGCCACCATCGGCCGTTCCGCCAAGCGCGACGACATCGAAGGCGCGCGCCGAGAGTTCCTCGGGCAGTTCGGGATCGGACTGCTGGCTTGTTTCACCGTCGCCGAGACCATCCGGGTGGTCACCAGGTCGGCCACCGACCCGGCCGCACCGCCCGTCGAGTGGCTGGCCGCCGCCGACGGCACGTACTCGGTGCGCTCGCTCGACCCGAGTGCGCATCCCGAGCCGGGCACCACGGTGTCGCTCGCACCGCGCGGGAGAGCGCAGGCGTGGTTCCAGCCACAGCAGGTGATCGATCTGGCGCGCGAGTTCGGGTCGCTGCTGCCCTGCGAAGTGACGGTGGAGGCGGACGGCGTCGTGACGACGGTCACCGACGGCGTTCCGATCTGGCGTCGCGCGTATCCGACGGGGGCCGAGCGCCGGGTCGCCCTGCTCGAGTACGGCCACCGCACGCTCGGCTTCGCTCCACTCGACGTGATCGATCTGGACGCCGGTCCGGCCGGAGTGAGCGGCGTGGCGTATGTGCTGTCCCAACCGGGCAACCCGTCGGAGAGCAGCGCGCACCGGGTGTACCTGAAGGGAATGCTGCTGGGCGACGCGGTGCGCGGCGTGCTGCCGGACTGGGCGTTCTTCGTGCGCTGTGTGATCGACACCGACACGCTGCGTCCCACCGCCTCGCGGGAAGGGCTCTACGAGGACGAGCGGCTCGCCGTGGTGCGGGAGGTGCTCGGCGACCGAATCCGGGACTGGCTCACCGAGATCGCCGCCGAACAGCCGCAGCGGCTGGCCGCGTTCCTGTCCGTGCACGCGCTCGGGGTCAAGGCGATGGCCAGGCACTCCCTCGACCTGCTGCGGATCATGTTGCCGCACTTGCACTTCGAGACCACCGACGGGCGGGTGCCGCTCACCGAGTTCGCCCGTGGTCACCGCACCGTGCGGATGACCGCGACGGTCGAGGAGTTCCGTCAAGTGGCCGCGACCGCCGCCGCCCAGGGAATCGGCGTCGTCAACGGCGGCTACGCCTACGACCGTGAGCTGGTCGCGCAGCTGCCCCGGCTGCTGCCGGGCGTCGAGGTGGCGGAACTGGACGTCGACGCGATCACCGCGGCGCTCGATCCGGTCGACCCGGGCGAGGAACTGGCGCTGGCCCCGGTGCTCGGGGTGGCGCGCACCGCGCTCGACCCGCTGTCCTGCGACGTGATCCTGCGAGCTTTCCATCCGGTCTCGGTGGCGGCGCTCTATCTCGACGGCCGCGCGGCACGCAACGAACGTGCCAGGGCGCAGACCGCCGAGGACGCCGACGAGCTGTGGACCGAGATCCTCGACGCCTTGGCGGTCGCGACGCCGCGCGCGCAGCTGGTGCTCAACCACCACAGCCCGGTCGTGCGCAGGCTGGCTCGCATCGGCGATCCCGGCTTGCTGAAGACGGCCGTGGAATCGCTGTACGGCCAAGCCCTCCTGATGACCCATCGTCCGCTGAGCGCGGCCGACACGGCGCTGCTCAACCGCGCCTTCGGCGAATTGCTCGGCTGGGCGACGCAACGTACCGCGAGCCGCGGCGAAGAGACGGAGTGAACGTGGACGCCACCGCGATCGGCACGACGCTGACGCAGGTCTGCGCGCTGCCGCACGGCCGGACCCGGAACGAGCGATTGGAGACACTGGCCGCCGCCGCGAAGGCGGGATCGGATCGCGCGCTCGAAGGCAGGGTACTGCTGGAGCTGGCGCGGTCCTACACCTCCGCGGGCGAACGCGATCTGGTCCCCATCGCCTACGGCAGGTTGCTGAGCATCTACGACGATCACCCCGCCGAGCTGGGCGCGATGACGTATCTGGTGCACTGGTACCTGAAATGGATGACCTGGGGGATGATCGACAACCCGTCGATTCCGCTGGCCACGATCGAGCGCTGGTTCGGCGAGCTGGAAAGTCGGTATCGGCAGCGCGGCTACAGTCCGCGGCCGGTGCTGGCGCTGCGCTCCGAGTTCGCCCGCAAGACCGGTGACACCGCGGCCGCCGCCACGTGGCTGGCGGCGGCGACGGCCGCCGCGCGCGACCGCATGTCCGACTGCGAGGCCTGCGAGCGCAGCGAGTGGGGCGTGACGAGCGTCTACCTGGGCGACGACGAAGCCGCGCTGGCGCACTGGCGACCCGTGCTCGACGGCGAGCGCAGCTGTGCCGAAGAGCCGCACCGCGTGCTGGCCGAGGCATTGCTCCCGCTGGTGCGCACCGGTCGCGTCGCCGCGGCTCGCGGCGCCCACCTGACCGGGTACCCCTTGGTGCGGCACACCGAGGACCTGCGTCCGTCGGTGGCGCTGCACGTGGAATTCTGCGCGCTCACCGGCAACGAGGCGCGCGGGTTGGAGATCGTCGCCGAACACGCGAGCTGGCTCGCCGATTCCGCCGCCGACGCGGGCGCGCGACTCGCGTTCGCGACCGGCGTGTGCGTGCTGCTGCGCCGGTTGGTCACCCTGCGGCTGGGCGACCTCCCCTTGGCGGACGGGACGGTGGAATCGGTGCGCGCGGAGCTGGAGGTCGAGATCGGCGCGCTGTGCGCGCGCTACGACGCACGCAACCGCAACAACGCGGTGAGCTTGCGCACCGCCGCCCGGCTCGCCGCCACGCCGCTGCTGGACCGGTTGCCGCTCGGCGTCCGCAGCACGCTGCCCCGCCCGAGGAGTGGTCCGGTGGCGGATGGGGTGGCCGAGGACTGCATGTCGCCCCGCGTCGGAAGCGATCCGGTCGCTGGGTTCGACGGCTGACGGCCGCGTGTTACCTCGTGTCGGGAGTAGTGCGGACGCGGATGCGGTGGCCGAGGGGAGCATGCCGCTCCGCGCCGGAAGCGGGCCGGTCGCTGGTGAGGCGGCCGATGAGAACATGTCGCCTCGCACGAGCGGGCCGGTCGCTGGTTCGACGGCTGACGGCGGCGCGTTGCCTCTTGTCGGGAGTGGTCCGGTGGCGGATGGGATGGCTGAGGCCAGCGTGTCGGCTCGG
>NZ_BAFS01000077.1 GCF_000308415.1 Nocardia asiatica NBRC 100129
GACCACGTGCGCGACCGGATCCAGGTCCGCGCCCAGCCGCTCGGCCTCGCCCGAATTGACCACCGCCACATCGACATCCGCCCACAACTCGGCGGGCAGGCGGCGGACCGGCGAGGGGTTGAGCAGGACGGTCGTGCCGCTCGCCCGGGCGTGGCGCGCCGCGGCGGCCACCGTGTCGACCGGAATCTCCAACTGGCACAACAGGATGTCGGCTGCCGCGATGGCCGCCAGGTCGTGCCCGGTCAGGTCGGTCATCCGGGCGTTGGCGCCGCCGACGACGATGATGCTGTTCTCGCCGTCGCCGTCGACCACGATCGTGGCGATGCCGCTCGGCCCGGCGACCGTGCGCAGCCGGTCGGTCGACACCCTGGCCTCGGCGAGTGTCCCGCGCAGTTCGGCGGCGAAGACATCCGTGCCGATCGCTCCGAGGAACCGCACGTCGCCACCCGCGCGCCGCGCCGCGATGGCTTGGTTGGCGCCTTTTCCGCCCGGCACCATCGCGAAGCCGGTGCCCAGCACCGTTTCCCCGGGAGCGGGCCGGTGTCCGGTCGTGGTCACCAAGTCCATGTTGATGCTGCCGAGCACCACGATCGCGGGAGCGTCCGATTCGGCCGTCATGAGGCGGACGGTAGTCCCCGAGCCTGCCGCGCGCACGCGGCCGCCCCGGCGTCGCCGTGCCGCCCAGCGGGTGGAATCGGCGCCGAGCCGGATGCGTAGGCTGTAGCACATGACGGTAGGAACGACCACCCAGCCGGACGTTCGCGAGGTCGTGCACGAGGCCGCGCGCAAGGCCAGGGTCGCGTCACGCGTGCTGGCCCAGCTGACGACCGCGCAGAAGAACGACGCCCTGCACGCCGCCGCCGACGCCCTGCTGGCCGCCGCCGACCGGGTCCTCGCGGCCAACGCCGAGGACATCGCCGCGGCGCGAGCCGCGGGCACCGCGGAATCGCTGCTGGACCGCTTGCGGCTGACCAAGGCCCGCGTCGACGGCATCGCGTCCGGATTGCGGCAGGTGGCCGGGCTGCCCGACCCGGTGGGAGTGGTGGTGCGCGGCTCCACCCTGCCGAACGGTCTGGAGATCAAGCAGGTGCGCGTCCCGCTCGGCGTGGTCGGCATGGTGTACGAGGCGCGGCCCAACGTCACCGTCGACGCGTTCGGTCTCGCGCTCAAGTCCGGTAACGCCGCCCTGCTGCGCGGCTCGTCCTCGGCCGCGCGCTCCAACGCGGCGCTCGTCGCGGTGCTGCGCGAATCGCTTGCCGCGCAAGATATCCCGGCCGACGCCGTGCAGCTGCTGCCGAGCGAGGACCGTTCCAGCGTCACCCATCTGATCCAGGCCCGCGGCCTGGTCGACGTGGTCATTCCACGCGGTGGCGCCGGGCTGATCAACGCGGTGGTCCGCGACGCGCAGGTGCCCACCATCGAGACCGGCACCGGCAACTGCCACGTCTACGTGCACGCCGCCGCGGACCTGGACATGGCCGAGCAGATCCTGATCAACGCCAAGACCCGCCGTCCCAGCGTGTGCAATGCGGCCGAGACCGTCCTGATCGACGCCGCGGTCGCCGACACCGCGGTCCCGCGGCTGACCGAGGCGCTGCAGCGGCACGGCGTCACCATCCACGGCGACCTCCCCGGCCAGGTCCCGGCCACCGACGCCGACTGGGGCGAGGAGTACCTCACCCTGGACATCGCGCTGAAAGTGGTCGACGGCCTGGAGGCGGCGGTGGACCACATCAACGCCTGGGGCACCGGCCACACCGAGGCCATCGTCACCGGCGATCTCGCCGCGGCGCGCGAGTTCACCAGCCGCGTCGACGCCGCCGCCGTGATGGTGAACGCCTCCACCGCGTTCACCGACGGCGAGCAGTTCGGCTTCGGCGCCGAGATCGGCATCTCCACCCAGAAGCTGCACGCACGCGGCCCGATGGCACTGCCGGAACTGACGTCCACCAAGTGGATCGTCTGGGGCGAAGGCCAGATCCGCCCGGTCTGACCCGGGCCGGCCACGGTCGCGACCGACGCCGAGTCGGCGCCGGCGCCGGTC
>NZ_BAFS01000076.1 GCF_000308415.1 Nocardia asiatica NBRC 100129
GAGAGGGCTGCGCGCCGGGCGAGCTGCGCGGCGAGGGGACTGCACACCGAGCGACTTGCGCGCCGGGCGAGGGTGATCGCCCGGCGCGCAGTTGCGCGACGTTCAGCCCTTGACGCAGAGCACCTGGCGCAATGTCGCGACCACGTCGACCAGGTCCCGCTGGGCCTCGATGACCGAGTCGATGTCCTTGTATGCGGCCGGGATCTCGTCCACCACGCCCGCGTCCTTGCGTGACTCGACGCCCTCGGTCTGCGCGATGAGATCGGCCACGGTGTACTGCCGCTTGGCCGCGTTGCGGCTCATCCGCCGCCCCGCCCCGTGCGAGGCGGACTGGAACGACGCCGGGTTCCCCTTACCGCGCACCACATACGAGCGGGTGCCCATCGAGCCGGGAATCAGCGCGAGCTCACCCGCGCCCGCCCGCACAGCGCCCTTGCGGGTGACCAGCATCGGCACGCCGTCGATCAGTTCCTCCGCCACATAATTGTGGTGACACGAAAGCGGCTGCTCGAAACGTACTCCGCGCTCGGCGAATTCGGCGCTCACCGCACGGCAGACCAGCGCGAGCATCACCGCGCGGTTGCGCGCCGCGTACTCCTGGGCCCAGGTGAGGTCACGCCGGTAGGCATCCATCTCCGGCGTGCCGGAGACGAAGACGGCCAGGTCGCGGTCGGGCAGGTCGACGTTGTGCGGCAGCTTCCGCGCGATCGCCATGTGCCGCTCGGCGAGTTCCTTGCCGATGTTGCGGCTGCCGGAGTGCAGCAGGATCCACACGCGCTCGTCCTGGTCCAGGCAGACCTCGATGAAGTGGTTGCCGCCACCGAGGGTGCCCATCTGCTTGTGCGCCTTGGACTCGCGTGCCTGCACCCGGTCGTCCAGCGCGCCGAAGGATCCCCAGAAGCGGTCCCAGCCCGCGCGCAGTGTCGCGGTGCTCGCGCCGAGCCCGGCGACCTGGGCGCCGAGCCGGGTGACGTCGACGGCGTCGTGGTGGGCCTGGAAGCCGACCGGCACCGCCGCCTCGATCCGCGTGCGCAGCGAACGCAGGTTGTCGGGCAGATCGGCCGCGGTGAGATCGGTGCGCACGCTCTCCATGCCGCAGCCGATGTCCACGCCGACCGCGGCGGGGGACACCGCCTCCCGCATCGCGATCACCGAGCCGACCGTGGCCCCCTTGCCGAGGTGCACGTCCGGCATCACGCGGACGCCGTGGACCCATTTCAGCGCGGCGATGTTGCGCAGCTGCTGGAGCGCGGCCTGCTCGACCTCGTGCTCGTGGGCCCACATCAGCGTCTGCGCCTTGGTGCCGCGCAGCTCGACGGGAAACATGGTCTCGGTCCTTTCGTCGGCTCTCATCTCCAACGGTAGGGACCGAGGAACTCCGGCGCACCCGAATATCGAACCGGTCGGAATGCCGGGATGTCAGCTACCGGCCGGGGCGAGCGGAGCGCGGTAGACGCGCTCGGCGTTGCCGTGGGCGATGGCCGCGACCAGGCTTTCGGCGTCGGCCGTGGTGATCGCGTCGTCGGCGATCCACTCAT
>NZ_BAFS01000075.1 GCF_000308415.1 Nocardia asiatica NBRC 100129
GGCTCGCGTTTGCGCGGCCGCCGCTTGCTCCTTCGTCGCTTGCGCGGCGGCCGCGCGAACGCGAGCCGGGCCGCGAACGGGCAATGCTCGGTCTCGCTTCGCTCGAAACCGGGCGTTGAGGTGCGCTGGGCGCGTTGGGAATACGAGGTGAATACAGGGTGGCGTCGTTGCCTCGCTTGCCTTCGAGTCTCTCGGTCTCGCGCTTTGAGTTGTTCGAAGGCTTCGGCATGGCCGTCGGGCGTGCGCGCGGCTCGGCGGGGTCAGGCTCTCGGGGGCGGCTCAGGGCTTGTGGTTGTCGTGGGGTGGTGGGCTATTGGTACGGGCTGTTTCGGTGGGCGGTGACGATTATCTGAATGGGTCCTCGAAGTGCTCGATGGCGAGATGCGCGATGCCGAACTCCAGGACGGATCGGGACACGAACACTGCTTCACGACGGGTCTGGTTTACGCGCCGCGCTTGAAGGTTCATCATTTTCTGAATACAGATTCTGATGTACTGTGCGGGTTGTGGAGACCGCTGTACACACCGATGCCCTGGCCCGGTTCGGGCACGCGCTGTCCGACCCGACTCGCACCCGAATCCTGTTGAGCCTGCGGCAGGCGCCGGGGTATCCGTCGCAGCTGGCCGAGCAGATCGGGGTGACCCGCCAGATCCTGTCCAACCACCTGGCCTGCCTGCGCGGCTGCGGGTTGGTGGTCGCGGTGCCGGAAGGCCGGCGCAGCCGCTACGAACTCGCCGATCCCCGCATCGCCGCGGCGCTGGAGGATCTGCTGGGGCTGGTGCTGGCGGTGGATCCGGCGTGCTGCCCGGACGCCGCAACCGACGGCTGCTGCTGATGGCTTCCCTCGGCATGCCCGCCGCGCCCTCCGGGGTGGGCCGTGCGCCCGATCCGGCGCGGAAAGCGGTGCTGGCGCGGCGGATCCGCTGGTTGGTTGCCGCGACCATCACCTACAACGTCATCGAAGCCGCGATCGCGCTCACCGAAGGCGCCCGTGTCTCCTCCACCGCACTGATCGGGTTCGGGTTGGATTCGGTGATCGAGGTGTCCTCGGCGGCGGCGGTAGCTTGGCAGTTCACCGGCCGCGACCCCGAAGCGCGGGAGAAGGTGGCGTTGCGGGTGATCGCGTTCTCGTTCTTCGCTCTCGCCCTCTATGTCACCGTCGACTCGATCCGCGCGCTGTTCGGGCTCGGCGAGGCCCGGCACTCGGCGATCGGGATCGGGCTGGCGGCGGCGAGCCTGGTCGTCATGCCGGTGCTTTCGGCCGCGCAACGCCGCGCGGGGCGTGAACTCGGATCCGCCTCCGCGGTCGCTGATTCCAAGCAGACCTTGCTGTGCACCTACCTCTCCGCGGTGCTGCTGGCCGGGCTACTGCTCAACAGCCTGTTCGGCTGGTCGTGGGCCGATCCGATCGCCGCACTGGTCATCGCCGCCATCGCGGTGAGAGAAGGCGTCAACGCCTGGCACGGGGACACCTGCTGCCCGGCCCCGGCCGCGCTCACCACCAGCGGCGCCGAGGCCTGTGACTGCTGCGAGCATCCCGCCGGAAACGACCGCTGATGCCCCCGCTGCGCGGCCGGTCATCGAGTGCCGGCCGCGTTCACCGATCGAAGCCGCGGAAAACCCCGTCGTCGTCGACGCTGCCGGCGTAGTCCTCGAAGTCCATGTTGGCGAGCAAGAAGTTGACCTCGACCTCGGCCATCGCGATCGGCGCGATCCGGAACACCGCATCGCCGTCCCCTCGGGCATCCTCGTCGCTGGTATCGACCGCCAGCAGTGGGTGCTGGGGGTCGGTCATCGTGGTGGCGTCGGCGAGGAACACATAGGTCCGGCCACCGACCAGATCACCTAGGTCGGCGGGGGTCAGCCCGTCGAAGGTCACGTCGTCGACGGGCGTCAGCTCCGACATCGCGTCTTCGTCGTAGGACGCGATTACCGCCGCGAGGGTCTGGGCCCACGCCGCGTCGTCGGTGAAGTCAGTACGCACCAGAAGTGATTCGCCCTCGGGCAGAGACCGTGCCATATGCACAGATTGTGCACTACCAGGGAGACACGTTGAGCGCTGTAGAGGTCGAGGCGATCACGCCCGTGCCATATGCCAAATTCTGCACTACCGCAGCCGTCACCTTGCGTAACCACCATCACGACGTCGAGCTTCGCCGATCCTCGGTATCGAGGCGACGTCATTCCACCGACTCCGAACGCCACTGGGACAGTCGAATCCAGCCATGTCGCAGGCACACCCGATGGACGCTGGTGAGCGTGTCCGATCGTGCGGTGCGACCTGCCGATCGGGCAGGGGACCGGCTGGCGCTGCCGAGCGTCGTCCTTACGTCGGTGTGGCCAGGGCGAATGGCAGGATGGCGTCGGCTCCGGCCGCTCGGAGTGTGTGGGCGGCGACGGTGAAGGTCCAGCCGGTGTCGGTGAGGGTGTCCACCAGCAGGATCGGGCCCGGCACGTCGGTGAGGTCGGGGACTTCCCACGAGTCGAACAGGCCGGCGACGCGATGCGCGGAATTGGCCGCGGAGACCGGCGGCCGGTCCGGGCGGGCGCGCAGGGTGCCGAGGTCACGCAGGTGGCCGACCTCGGCGAGCCGGGCGGCGAGGGTGGCGGTGAGCACTGGGTAGCGCGGGGATTCCAAAGCGAGCACCGAAGTCGGGCGGGCCGCCCAGTCCCATTCGCGCAGAACGGCGACGCAGGCGTCGAAGACCGCGTCGGGAACCGGGTCGTCCGGGCCGTCGAGCAGGGCGCGCAGCCGCTGCCCCCAGCCCAGGTCGGTGAGCCTGCCGAGCACGCGACCGGTCTCGGCGCCGCCGGTGATCTTGCCGGACAGAGGGATTCCGAGCTTGGCCATGCCGGTGGGCCACTGCTTGCGCGGTGCGAGGTCGAGGCCGGGGCGGTCGAGCCGGGCCTTGGTGGCGGCCACCGCGTCGGCGGCCACGGTGCGGTCGGGGCGGCTGCCGGTGCAGTTGTCGCAGCGGCCGCAGCCGGGCGAATCGGCGGGTTCCGCGGACAGTCCCGGGTCGTCGAGCTGACGGCGCAGGAATTCCATGCGGCAGCCGGTGGTCGACTGATAGTCGATCATGGCCTGCTGCTCGGTTTCCCGGGCGACGGACAGCCGCTCGTAGCGCTCGGTGTCATAGGTCCAGGGCTGGCCGGTGGCGATCCAGCCGCCGCGGACGCGGCGTACCGCGCCGTCCACGTCGAGCACCTTCAACACCATCTCCAGCCGGGAGCGATTCAGTTCCACCAGCGGTTCCAGCGCCGCGGTGGACAGCGCGCGGTCGAAGTCCAGCGCGTCGAGCACGGCACGCACGATGTGCTCACGCGGAAAGGCGACGGAGGCGAAATAGCTCCAGATCCGGGCGTCCTCGGGGCCGGGCAGCAGGATGACCTCGGCGCGGTCGGTGCCGCGCCCGGCGCGCCCCACCTGCTGGTAGTAGGCGATGGGCGAGGACGGCGCGCCGACGTGCACCACGAACCCGAGATCCGGTTTGTCGAATCCCATGCCGAGCGCGGAGGTGGCGATGAGCGCCTTGACCTCGTTGTTCAGCAGCGCCGCCTCCAGCAGCTCGCGTTCGGCCGGATCGGTCTGGCCGGTGTAGGCGGCGACGGTGTGGCCGTGCGAGTTCAGCACGTCGGCCAGGTCGTGCGCGGCGGCGACGGTGAGGGTGTAGACGATGCCGGAGCCGGGCAGCCGGTGCAGGTGGCCGCTGAGCCAGGCGGTGCGCTCCACCGCGTCGTCGAAGCGGACCACCGACAGGTGCAGCGACCCGCGGTCCAGCGTGCCGCGCAGCACCAGAGTGTCGGTGCCGATCTGGGTGGCGACGTCGGTGACCACCCGGTCGTTGGCGGTCGCGGTGGTCGCGAGGACCGGAACGTCGGAGCCGAGGTCGGCGATCAGCGTTCGGATGCGTCGGTAGTCCGGCCGGAAGTCGTGGCCCCAGTCCGACACGCAGTGCGCTTCATCGATCACCACCAGCCCCGCGTCGGCCGCGAGCCGGGGCAGCACCTGGTCCCGGAAGTCCGGGTTGTTCAGCCGTTCCGGGCTGACCAGCAGCACGTCGACCGCGCCTGCCGCGACCTGTGCGTGGATGTCGTCCCACTCGGTGACGTTGCCCGAGTTGATGGTGGCGGCCACCACCCCCGCGCGCTGCGCCGCAGCCACCTGGTTGCGCATCAGCGCGAGCAGCGGCGACACGATCACCGTCGGCCCGCGCCCGGCCCTGCGCAGCAGTTTGGCGGCGATGAAGTACACCGCCGACTTGCCCCAGCCGGTGCGCTGCACGACCAGCGCCCTGCGCCGCCGCACGACGAGCGCCTCGATGGCCCTCCACTGGTCGTCCCGCAGCGCGGCGCCCGCGCCGGCCAGTTCGCGCAACAGCTGTTCGGCATGCTCGCGCAGGTCGGGGGCCATGAGGTCGATCGGGGACGCGCCGGTGGCCGTGGTCATGGGCTCCATCGTGCCCGACGACTCCGACAAGGGGCTGCGCGCCCGACCGTGGCAGGCGGCGTGGTCAGGCGGGTCGCGCGGTTTCCGCCGCCAGCTCGACCAGCCGGGCGCGGACCAGGTCCGGTCGCTCCTCGACGATGAAGTGGCCGCAGTCCTCCACCAGTTCCAAGCGGTAGTCGTCGGCGCGGGCGGTCTCCTCGGCGGCGAGCGACGGGTGGATGGCCGCGTCCTGGACGCCGAACAGGGTGCGGATCGGGACCGTCGCCCTGCGTCGTTCGCCGCGCCCGGCCGACCGCGGCACTTCGCGCAGCAGGAAGGTGCGATAGGTGTCGGTGGCCGTACGGGCGCAGACGGGATCGCGGTAACGGTCCGCGTACGTCCGGGTCACCTCGGGTCCGAATTCCGCGCGATCGCGGACGGCTCCAGGGAAGACGAGCTGCTCCAGGAAGCGGGTACGCCGGTGCAGGTAGGTGCCGAAAGCCGCCACGGCCGGTTGGTAGAGCAGGAACCGCCACGCGTGCGGGAGGAAAGCGCGCGGCGTCTGCCACGGGTGGGCGATGTTGAGCGCCAGCAGCGCGTCGAATCGCTCGGGTGCGCGCAGCACGAGCAGGTGGGCGATATAGCCGCCCCAGTCGTGGCCGATCAGCAGGACGCGATCCAGTCCGAGCGCGTCCAGCAGCGCCAGCAGGTCGGAGGCGACGTCGTCCTTGGCCCACCGGTGCGGCGCCGGACCCGACCAGCCGTAGCCGGGCAGGTCCGGCGCGATGATCCGCAATCCGTCGGGTGGATCGGCGAGCAGGTGACGGTAGGCGTAGTGATGCTCGGGCCAGCCGTGCAGCGCGAGCACCGGACGCCCGTCCGCCGGACCCGCCTCGGTGACGTGGAAGCGCACGCCGCGGGCGGTCACCTCCGACCGCCGCACGCCCGGGATCTCCGGCGGGCCCGCCGCCGGGTCGGATTCCGGAGGGGGTGCGAAGAACGACCACCAAGGCATACCCGATGGTATCGAGGAGGTTGCCCTCGCGGCGGGCACTCCAGTGCCGAGGCCCGCAGCGCGTCGATCCCACCACCTCAGGCCGCGAACTCACGTGGGCGCCGAGCGGGCTGCGCGCCGGCGGGATTGCACGGCGAGAGGGCTGCGCGGCGAGGGGACTGCGCGCCGGGCGAGCTGCGCGCCGG
>NZ_BAFS01000074.1 GCF_000308415.1 Nocardia asiatica NBRC 100129
GCGGCGCGCAGCCGGGCGGCGATCTGTCGGTCGGCGAACCGCACTTGCTGGCCTCGCGCAGCTTCGTGACCAAACTGTTCAACGCGGCCAAGTTCGCGCTGATGAACGGCGCGCGGGTGGGCGATCTGCCCGACCGCGCGCAGCTCACCGACGCCGACCGCTGGATCCTGGACCGGCTGGAGGCGGTGCGCGCCGAGGTCGACGCCGCGTTCGACGCCTACGAGTTCGGCAAGGCGTGCGAAGCGCTCTACCACTTCGCCTGGGACGAGCTGTGCGACTGGTATCTGGAGCTGGCCAAGGTGCAGTTCGCCGCCGACGGCGCGCGCGCCGAGGCGACCCAGCTGGTGCTCGGCGCGGTGCTCGACGCGGTGCTGCGCCTGCTGCACCCGGTCATCCCGTTCGTCACCGAGACGTTGTGGCAGGCGCTCACCGGCGGCGAGTCGGTGGTGATCGCGGCGTGGCCGCAGGCCTCCGGCGTGCCCGTCGACGAACAGGCGGCGCAGCGCATCTCGGACACCCAGCGGTTGATCACGGAGATCCGGCGGTTCCGCAGTGACCAGGGCTTGGCGGACAAGCAGAAGGTGGCGGCCAAGCTGATCGGGGTCGCCGAGGCGGGCCTCGGCGACCAGGCGGCGTCGGTGGCGAACCTGGCCCGGCTCACCGAGCCCGGCGCCGACTTCGGTGCGACCGCGTCGGTGGAGGTCCGCCTGAGCACCGGCACGGTCACCGTGGAGCTGGACACCTCCGGCGCGGTCGACCTGGACGCCGAACGCCGCAGGCTGGAGAAGGACCTCGCCGCCGCGCAGAAGGAACTGCAGAGCACCGCGGCCAAGCTCGGCAACGAGGCGTTCCTGGCCAAGGCCCCCGAGCACGTGGTCGACAAGATCCGGGACCGGCAGCAGATCGCGTCCGACGAGGTGACGCGCATCGGGGCGCGACTGGCGGAGTTGACGCGACTGGCGGAGTTGAGCGGCAAGTGAACCACGAGCCGGAACCGCAATACGGCGACGACGAGCGCCGTGGCGGCGGAGCGCGGCTCGGGTCCGGGCCTTCCCCGGTGGAGCTGGCCGAGATGGCGCTGGTCGAGGCGGAACTCGATCAGCGCTGGCCGGAGACCAAGATCGAGCCGTCGCTCACCAGGATCGCCACGCTGATGGACCTGCTCGGCTCGCCGCAGCAGAACTATCCGGCGATCCACATCGCGGGCACCAACGGCAAGACCTCGGTGACCAGGATGATCGACGCGCTGCTCACCGCGCTGCACCGGCGCACCGGCCGGATCACCAGTCCGCACCTGCAATTGGCCACCGAGCGGATCAGCATCGACAACGCGCCGATCACGCCGGCGCGGTACGTGGAGATCTACCGGGAGCTGCTGCCGTACGTCGAGATGATCGACAAGCAGTCCGCGGCGGCGGGCGGGCCGGCCATGAGCAAGTTCGAGGTGCTCACCGGCATGGCGTTCGCCGCGTTCGCCGAGGCGCCGGTCGATGTCGCGGTCGTGGAGACGGGCATGGGCGGCACCTGGGACGCCACCAACGTCATCGACGGGCAGGTCGCGGTGATCACGCCGATCGGCTTGGACCACATCGACTACCTGGGCCCCGACCTGGCCTCGATCGCCGGGGAGAAGGCCGGGATCATCAAGCGGGCCCCGGAGAGCCTGGTGCCGCGCGACAACGTCGCGGTGATCGCCGAGCAGGACCCGGAGGCGATGGAGGTGCTGCTGCGCCGCGCCGTCGAGGTCGACGCGGCGGTCGCCCGGGAGAACTCGGAGTTCCGGGTGCTGGCCCGCCAGATCGCGGTCGGCGGGCAACAGCTCGAGTTGCAGGGGCTCGGCGGGGTCTACGACGACATCTTCCTGCCGCTGCACGGCGAGCACCAGGCGCGTAACGCGGTGCTCGCGCTCGCGGCGGTGGAGGCGTTCTTCGGCGCGGGCGCGCAGCGGTGGCTCGACCTGGACGCCGTGCGCGCCGGTTTCGCGAGCGTCACCAGCCCCGGGCGGCTCGAGCGGATGCGCAACGCGCCGACCATCTTCATCGACGCCGCGCACAATCCGGCGGGCGCGCGAGCGCTGGCCGCGACCCTCGCCGACGAGTTCGACTTCCGCAAGCTGGTCGGGGTGGTCGCGGTGCTCGGTGACAAGGACGTGGACGGCATCCTCGCCGCGCTGGAACCGGTGTTCGACGAGATCGTCGTCACCAGCAACGGTTCGCCCCGCGCGCTGGACGTGGAGACTCTGGCCGACCGCGCGGTGCAGCGCTTCGGCGACGAGCGCGTGGTCACCGCCGTGACGCTGCCCGACGCACTGGAGACCGCGATCGCGATCGCGGAAGAGGTCGGCGAGCCGGGCGAGATGGTGTCCGGCGCGGGCGTGGTGGTGACGGGGTCGGTGGTCACGGCGGGCGCGGCGCGCGCGCTGTTCGGAAAGGACCCGGCATGAGCGTCCGACCGGGCGGCGGCAGTGCGCGTGGCCGAGTCGGGCTCGCGCAGCACGTGCGCGGCTGCGATCGGATCGTCGGGCCGGAAGGCCACGAGACCCGTCACCGCGTAGGACTCGTTCAGATCGCGCACGGATGCGGCATGAGCATCAGGCCAGAGAGCGGCCTGCGTGACCACATGGGCGCGGATGCCGAGGAGGGCACAGCATGAGCGATTCGGCCGGTCAGGACGAGCAGCCGGTACCACCGCCCGCGACCGACCCGTGGAAGGGCTTCCGCGGGGTGATGGCGGGCACCTTGGTGCTCGAGGCGATCGTGGTGCTGCTGGCCTTGCCGGTGGTCGCCGACGTCGGCGGCGGGGTGACCTGGCTGTCCGGCACCTACCTCGTGGCGCTGGCGGTGGTGATGTTCCTCGGGGCCGGGTTGCAGCGCCGGTCGTGGGCGCTGCCGTTCAACCTCGCGTTGCAAGTGTTCGTCCTGCTGGGCGCGCTCATCCATCTGTCCATCGGCGTCATCGGGGTGGTGTTCGGCGTGGTGTGGGGCTTCCTCTTGGTGCTGCGCGCCGACGTGCGCGGCCGGATGGAGAAGGGCTTGCTGCCCAGCCAGCGCATCCAGCGGCAGTAGCCACCGCGCGGCGGCGGCACGGGTGGCGACCGCCGCCGACGGTGCTGGTCGCGGACTGGTTGCCTCCGCCTTCGTCCGGTCTGCCGCACCGGGGAACAGACCAGTCCGACCGCTGGTGTGGCGCTGGAGAAGGTGCCGGATAGGCTTGCGCCGTGACTGAGCAGACGTTGGTACTCATCAAGCCGGACGGTGTGGCCCGTGGCCTTGTCGGCGAGGTGCTGGCACGCATCGAGCGCAAGGGCCTGAAGATCGTCGCCCTCGAGCTGAAGCAGGTGTCGCAGGAACTGGCCGAGGGCCACTACGCCGAGCACGCCCAGAAGCCGTTCTTCGGCTCCCTGATCGAGTTCATCACCTCGGGTCCGGTCGTCGCGGCCATCCTGGAGGGCCCGCGCGCCATCGCCGCGTTCCGCCAGATCGCCGGCGGCACCGACCCGGTCGAGAAAGCGGTGCCCGGCAGCATTCGCGGAGACTTCGCTCTCGAGACGCAGGAGAACCTGGTCCACGGGTCCGATTCGCCCGAATCGGCCAAGCGGGAGATCGCGCTCTGGTTCCCCGAGCTGCCTGCCTGACCGGGTCTCGACCACCGTGCCCGCGCCGCGGCGACACCCGCGTTCGCGCCGCGGGCCGGACCGAGTCGAGCGCCGATGGCGAACGCCCGGCGCGCGGTGTGGGATACTGGCATCGGCTGCTTTCGACGCCGACTGTTCGTGCAGGTGCGCGAACGAGACGTGACGAGCGCAGCCGGATGACGCCACGGTTCGATGCCGATCATCGCTGCCATGGACAAACGGCCTGGTTACGGGGCCCGCTGTTCGCGTAGGCATGCTGGATGAGCGCTCGATCCGCGGAGTTCAGCCATACAGCCAGGCGCCGCGTGACCAGTTAGCCCGAACGACGAACAACCGAGAGATAACCGGGCACGCGGGGCGAGACCACTTGACCTCGCGCCCACCGGTGCGAGTCGAACGGACAGCGCCCCCGCGTCGGCCGCGTCACTCCCGCAGGGAGGGACGCGCCCGGGGGCCCGAGGAGACTTCGTGGCCGATCAAGAGCCGCTGGAAACAACATCACAGGATGCCGAACAATTGCCGGAGCGAATCCGAGTTCACGCACTCGCCAAGCTGCTGGGGGTAACGAGCAAGCGCATCCTGGCCAAGCTGACCGAGATGGGGGCCGACGCGCGGAGCGCGCAGTCGAACGTCGACCGGGCCGTCGCGGAATCGGTGCGCGACGCTTTGGTGACTGTCGAGGCGGACGCCGAGCAGCCCGCCGGGGAGCCGGCAGAGGCCCCCGCACCGGCGCGGACCCCCGAGCCCGCCGCGCAGGCCACCACACCTGCCGCTGCCGAACCCGCCCGCGAAGAGCGGGCCGAGGCTCCCTTCACCGGTGCGGGGGTGATCTTCTCCGCACCGGATGTGGTGAGTGCCACACAGCCGCCGCCCGGCGCCGCGGCCGCCCCGCCCACTCAGCTCTTCACGCACTCGGTGCGCCCGGAGCCGGAGCCGGTCGCCCCGGTGGTGTTCGAGTCCGCCGCCGTCGTGCAGGCGCCGCTGTTCCTGCCGCCGGACGCCGCGGCCGCCGAGGCGGCGCGTAGGCAGCGGCGCGCCGAGCGCGAAGCCCGGCGCCCCGAAGAGCCCGCCCCCGCCCCCGAGCCCGTCGAGGACGAGACCGCGGCGGCCGAGGAGGAGAGCGAGTCGGCCGACCAGCAGGTCGACACCGAAGACCAGCCGCGCCGCAGGCGCCGCGGCCGTCGCGGTCGCGGCCGGGGCCGTGGCGAGCAGCAGGCCGACGGTGAGGGCGACGGCGAGGAAGGCGAGTCCGAGACCGAGGACGAGTCGGCTCCCGACACCACCGAGGCCGCCGAGGCGGCGGAATCCGGCGAGACCGCCGAAGGCGAGGACGAGGAGGGCCTGCCGGAAGGCTCGAGCCGCCGCCGCCGTCGCCGTCGGCGCCGCAAGGTGGCGGGCGAGTCCGGCGAGAACGAGCCCGCCGACGACGACCCCCCCAACACGGTCGTGCACGAGCGCGAACCGCGCAACAAGAGCCGCAGCCGCGTCGCGGTCGACGAGGTGCAGGGCATCACCGGCTCCACCCGGTTGGAGGCCAAGCGGCAGCGCCGTCGCGACGGACGCGAGGCGGGCCGCCGCCGTCCGCCGATCCTGACCGAGTCGGAATTCCTGGCCCGGCGCGAAGCGGTGGACCGGGTGATGGTCGTGCGCGAGAAGTCCTTCCCGGACCACCCCACCGCGACCCAGGTGGCCGTGCTCGAGGACAACGTCCTGGTCGAGCACTTCGTCACGAGCACCGGCTCGGCGTCCATGGTCGGCAACGTGTACCTGGGCAAGGTGCAGAACGTGCTGCCCAGTATGGAGGCGGCGTTCGTCGACATCGGCCGCGGCCGCAACGGCGTGCTGTACGCCGGTGAGGTCAACTGGGAGGCCGCCGGGCTCGGCGGCAAGGAGCGCAAGATCGAGCAGGCGCTCAAGCCGGGCGATCAGGTGCTGGTCCAGGTGAGCAAGGACCCGGTCGGCCACAAGGGCGCCCGCCTGACCACGCAGATCAGTCTGGCCGGACGGTTCCTGGTGTACGTGCCGGGCGGCACCTCCACCGGCATCAGCCGCAAGCTGCCGGACACCGAGCGCAAGCGTCTCAAGGAGATCCTGCGCGATATCGTGCCCGCCGACGCCGGCGTGATCATCCGCACCGCTTCCGAGGGTGTCAGCGAGACCGAGCTGGCCCGCGACGTGGAGCGGCTGCAGGCGACCTGGCGCACGATCCAGGAGCAGACGGGCAAGGACAACAACGCGCCCAAGACGCTCTACGAGGAGCCCGACCTCCTGGTCAAGGTCATCCGCGACCTGTTCAACGAGGACTTCTCCAGGCTGGTCATCGAGGGTGACCGGGCCTGGAGCACGGTCGAGAAGTACATCGGCACCGTCGCGCCGGACCTGCTCGCCCGGGTCTCCCGGCACGAGAACAACGGCGTCGACGTGTTCGAGACCTACCGGATCGATGAGCAGCTGGCCAAGGCGCTGGATCGCAAGGTGTGGCTGCCCTCGGGCGGCACCCTGGTGATCGACCGCACCGAGGCCATGACGGTGATCGACGTGAACACCGGCAAGTTCACCGGTTCCGGCGGCAGCAACCTGGAGGAGACGGTCACCAGGAACAACCTGGAGGCGGCCGAGGAGATCGTGCGCCAGATGCGGCTGCGTGACATCGGCGGCATGATCGTGGTCGACTTCATCGACATGGTGCTGGAGTCCAACCGCGACCTGGTGCTGCGCCGCCTGACCGAGGCGCTGGGCCGGGACCGCACCCGCCACCAGGTCTCCGAGGTCACCTCGCTCGGCCTGGTCCAGATGACCCGCAAGAAGCTGGGCACCGGGCTGGTCGAGGCGTTCTCCACCACCTGCGAGCACTGCCACGGTCGAGGCATCGTCGTGCACGCCTACCCGGTGGAGCCCGGTTCCGGCGAAGAGGCCGCCGGGCGCACCCGGGAGAGCGGTTCGCGCAGGCGCCGTGGCCGGGACAAGAGCGCGGCAGCGCAGGCCCAGCCCGCCAACGGGTCCGGCCCCGCGGTCGAACACGGCGAGGAGGACGCGGCCGTCAAACGGGCGCACCCGGTGGCGCTGGCGATGGCCGCGCACCAGTCCGAGGAGCCCGAGCCGGAGCCGAAACCGGCCAAGGCCGGGAAGCGGTCGCGGGTCGTCGAGGAGACGGCCGAGGCCGCGCGCGCCGGCGAGCACGCCGCAGCCGGGGAGCGGGTGGTCACCGAGACGGTCGAGGCCGCGGTGGCGGTGCCTGCGGAGGAACCGGAGACCGAACCCGCCGAGGTCGTCGAGGTCGTCGAACAGGTCGAGAAGATCGAACCGGTGCGCGCGGAGGAGGCAGCCCCCGTCGCGCAAGCCGAACCCGAGCCCGAACCGGTGTCGGTGACCGAGGCGGCGCCGACCGCGACGCAGGCGTCCACCAATGGTGTCGCCGAGCCCGAACCGGCCCGTCCGGCTCGTCGCCGGCGGGTTGCCCGTTCGGCTGCCGCGCCCGCCGCGGACAGTTCGGGAGCGGTGTTCGTGCTGCCCACCGGCGAGCAGGCGCCCACGCCCGCGGTCGATTACTCCCAGCCGGAGCCGGTGGAATTGCCGCAGCGCAGCAGGCCGCGCAGGCGGGCGGTCGGCCGTCCGGCGGGTGCGCCGGGCGCGGCCGACTGAGTCGTCGCTCAGCTCGCGTGGCCCCCGCCGGTCGCTCCGGCGGGGGCCACGCGCGTCCCATCGGCGAATCGGTGGCATGCCCCCCGGGCACGCTCGGATGCCGGTTTGGTCGTCGCGGTGGCCGTCCTGTAATCTTGGACAGTCGCTGCCCGGTGACAACATATTTTGTCTTCGTGGCCCGGTTCTCGACAGTTCGATACCGAGAGTCACCAGGCGCCGAGGCGGTGGCGATTACCAGACCAGTCGTGTGGCGGTTTCCGGTGGCATCACATCGGAGGAGTCGCCGCGTGAGCAAGTGCCGAGCACTATAGAGGAAGAAGGGCAGCCGACCGATGGCAACGTACGCGATCGTCAAGACCGGCGGAAAGCAGTACAAGGTCGCGGTCGGTGACCTGGTGAAGGTCGAGAAGATCGAGGGCGCGCCGGGCACCGCCGTGACGCTGGATCCGGTTCTCGTCGTCGACGGCGCCGAGCTGACCACCGATGCCGCGAAGCTGGCCGAGGTCTCCGTGGCCGCCGAGGTGGTCGAGCAGACCAAGGGCCCGAAGATCCGCATCCACAAGTTCAAGAACAAGACCGGCTACCACAAGCGCCAGGGTCACCGTCAGCCGCTGACGGTCCTGAAGGTCACCGGCATCAAGTAAGACATCCCGAGGAGAACCAGCTATGGCACACAAGAAGGGCGCGTCCAGCTCCCGGAACGGACGTGATTCCAACGCCCAGCGACTCGGCGTCAAGCGCTTCGGCGGCCAGACGGTCAAGGCGGGCGAGATCCTGGTGCGTCAGCGCGGCACCCACTTCCACCCCGGCGTGAACGTCGGCCGTGGCGGTGACGACACCCTGTTCGCCCTGTCGGCGGGCGCGGTCGAGTTCGGCACCAAGCGTGGACGCAAGACCGTCAACATCGTCATCCCGGAGCCGGTTCAGGCCTGACCGCCGAACCACTTCCGGATTTACAGCGAGCGGGTCAGGGTCTCGAAACCCTGGCCCGTTTTTCGTGTCCTCGCACGACCAGCTCCGAGTACGACCAGTCCCGAAGGAGGATGATTCGGCGTATGTCCAAGTTCATCGACCGTGTCGTACTGCATGTGCGTGCGGGTAACGGCGGCCACGGCTGCGCCTCGGTGCACCGCGAGAAGTTCAAGCCGCTCGGCGGGCCCGACGGCGGTAACGGCGGCAACGGCGGGGACGTGATCCTGGAGGTCGACTCCAACGTGCACACCCTGCTTGACTTCCACTTCCACCCGCACGCGAAGGCAGGCAACGGCAAGCCGGGCGAGGGCGGCAACCGCGACGGCAAGCAGGGCGCCGATCTGGTGCTGAAGGTGCCCGACGGCACCGTGGTGCTCGACGACGACGGCAAGGTGCTCGTCGACCTGGTCGGCACCGGCAACCGGTTCATCGTCGCTCGCGGCGGCCGGGGCGGGCTCGGCAACGCCGCGCTGGCTTCGAAGGCCCGCAAAGCGCCGGGTTTCGCGCTGCTCGGTGAGGACGGCGAAGAACTCGACCTGGTTCTGGAGCTGAAGTCGGTCGCCGACGTCGGGCTCGTCGGTTTTCCCTCGGCGGGCAAGTCCTCGCTGGTCTCGGTGCTGTCGGCGGCCAAGCCGAAGATCGCCGACTACCCGTTCACCACGCTGGTGCCCAACCTCGGCGTCGTCGCCAGCGGTGACACCACTTTCACCGTCGCCGACGTGCCCGGACTGATCCCGGGAGCCAGCGAGGGACGCGGCCTGGGGCTGGACTTCCTGCGGCACCTCGAGCGCTGTGCGGTGCTCGCCCACGTGGTGGACTGCGCGACGCTGGAGCCGGGCCGCGACCCGGTGTCGGACGTCGACGCGCTGGAGGCCGAACTCGCGGCCTACAAGCCCGCGCTCAGCGCGGACGCCGGACTCGGCGACCTGGCCGACCGGCCGCGCGTGGTGATCTTGAACAAGATCGATGTGCCGGACGCGGCCGAACTGGCCGAAATGGTGACGCCGGAGTTCACCGAGCGGGGCTGGCCGGTGTTCGAGATCTCCGCGGTGAGCCGCGCGGGCCTGCGACCCTTGACCTTCGCTCTGGCCGATCTGGTGCGCAAGTACCGCGAGGAGCATCCGCCGGCGGCGCCCAAGCGTCCGGTCATCCGTCCGATCGCGGTGGACGAGGCGGGCTTCAGCGTGATAGCCGATCCGGAGGAGCCGGGCGGTTTCATCGTGCGCGGCACCCGGCCCGAGCGCTGGGTGCGTCAGACCCAATTCGACAACGACGAGGCCGTCGGTTACCTGGCCGACCGCCTGGCCCGCTTGGGCGTCGAGGACGAGCTGGTGAAGCTGGGCGCGGAGCCGGGTGCGCCGGTGACCATCGGCGCCGTCACCTTCGAGTGGGAGCCGCAGATCTCGGCGGGTATCGACATGGTGCCCACCGGGCGCGGCACCGACATCCGGCTGGAGCAGTCCGACCGGGTCAGCGCGGCCGAGCGCAAGCACGCGTCGCGGGTGCGCCGCGGTTTGGTGCGGGAAGACGAGGAGTAGGACGTGGACGACGGTCGAGTCGTCGTGCGCTCGCGGCCGGTGCCGCGTTCGGCGGGCTCGATCGTGCGAGGTCCGGGTCGAGCCGGGGCAACAGTCCCGGCTACCGTGAATTCGATTGTGGTGCAGGGAGTTCGGTGGCGATGCAGTTGAATTCGATTACCGCCGAGGCGGATTCGTCCGGCCTGAGCGAGGCCCGGCTGGCGATAGCGGCGGCGCGCCGGGTCGTGGTGAAGATCGGTTCCTCGGCGCTGACCAGCCTGAAAGGCGGCCTGGACACCGCACGGCTGGATCGGCTCGCCGACGCGGTGGAGACGCGGATGCGCGCCGGGTCGGATGTGGTGGTGGTGTCCTCCGGCGCGATCGGCGCTGGCATCGCGCCGCTCGGCCTGACCAGTCGTCCGCGCGATCTGGCGACCAAGCAGGCGGCCGCGAGCGTCGGGCAGCTGGCACTCGCGCATGCCTGGGGCACATCCTTCGCACGCTACGGCCGCACCGTCGGCCAGGTGCTCCTGAGCGCCGACGATTTCGCGCGCCGGGAACACCACCGCAACGCGCAACGCACCCTCGATCGGCTGCGCTCGCTCGGCGCGGTGGCCGTGGTGAACGAGAACGACACCGTCGCGACGGAAGAGATCCGCTTCGGCGACAACGACCGGCTCGCCGCGCTGGTCGCCCACCTGGTGGGCGCCGACGCGCTCGTGCTGCTGTCGGATGTGGAGGGTCTCTACGACGGCGACCCGCGCAAGGGCGCGGCCACGCTGATTCCCGAGGTGCGCAGCAGTGCCGACTTGGACGGCGTCATCGCGGGCAGCGGCGGCGCGCTCGGCACCGGCGGCATGGCGTCCAAGCTGTCGGCGGCGCGCCTGGCCGCGGACGCGGGCGTGCCGGTACTGCTGGCCGCCGCCGCCTCGGCCGCCGCCGCATTGACCACCGGCACCGTCGGCACCGCGTTCGCGGCCCGGCCGGTGCGCTTGTCCGCCCGCAAGTTCTGGGTCCGGCACGCCGCCGACAGCCGCGGCGCGCTGCTCATCGACGACGGCGCCGTCCAAGCGGTGGCGCACCGGCGCCGGTCGCTGCTCGCGGCCGGGATCGTGGGCGTCCGGGGACGCTTCTACGGCGGCGACGTGGTGGACCTGGTGGCCCCAGACAACCGGATCGTCGCCCGGGGCGTCGTCGAATACGACAGCACCGAACTGGCGGGCATGCTCGGGCGCTCGACCGCCGAACTGCCCGACACGATGCAGCGACCCGTCATCCACGCCGACGACCTGGTCAAGGTCTGACCACACGACGCGCCCCCGGGCCGCGTACCCGAGCCACCCGTTCACTGGAATCGCAGCGGCTGAGATCTCCGGCTAGGCCGCGGCAGCTCATGCTTCCGGCGAACGGCATCGCGAGTCGTCACCGGCTCCTGTCGGCAGGCGGTCACCTTCGGCCCTATCCGACTGCGCGACCGCGCGTTCATTGCGGCGCGGTTCGTGTGCCTGTTAGACCGTGGCGGCGACGAGGGCACGAGCGGAGCAGCCGCGGTTGTGCTGCTGTGGGCTGGGATCCTGGGCGTGGTGAGCGGTCGGGGCGGGGACGTCGTCGGCAGGAGTCGTGACCCGGATGCGGTTGGACTGCCGCGCTTGGGATGGCTGACCGCCATAGCCGCAGTGAGGGTGTTCGGCCATCTGCTGTCGAAGCGGGCGACGCAGACATGATCGGTAGAACACCACCTTTGTGCCGCCGTCGATGTCGGGGTCGCAGGGGGCGGTGCTCGAGGCATTCGAAGTCCGCCGTCGGCGCGAGACGGCGGGCGCAGTGCGGAGGAGTGGTGGCGGCTGTTGGCAACAGCGGTGGTGATCCTGGATCGCTGGCCACTGGTGTGTGGTGAGAGGTCCGCCCGTCAGGGCGGGGACTTGTCGGCGGCTCGCGACCTGGCGGCGCTTGTGCTGCCGCAGTGGCTGGATCGCCGGTTGCCGAGGCGGTGCTGAGGTGTTCGATGGTTGGCGGTCTGCCCCAGGTGTGGCGGCCGTGCTGCCGTGATAGGCAAATCCGGCTGACGGGCCTGTGGTGCGGGTCGATGTTCGGCGGTCAGGAGGACGCCGTGGGTGGGCTGCCGTGGTGGCCGGGGTCGCCGACCACCACGGGTGTGGTGCGGGGATCGGGCGTCAGGAGGGGACGACGCCGGGTTGGTTGGTTGTGGGTATCTGCTGTTGGTTGCCTTCCACCGGGCCGGTGACGCCGGGTTGACCACCCGGGTCGGGCAACGGGACTTCGGGTCCGGCAGGACCGGGAATCGGGGGCTGCGCGGGGGGCGGCGGGCTCGGCGGTTGGACCGGTTCCGGGCTCGGCGGCGCGGGTGGCGGCGGTGGCGGTGCCGGCGGGCTCGGTGGCGGTGGCGGGGGAGGTTCCGGCGAACTCGGTGGCGGTGGCGGCGGTGGCGGTGCCGACGGGCTCGGCGGCGCGGGCGGGGGTGGTGGCGCTGAGGAACTCGGCGGCGCAGGGGAAGGTGGTGGGGGCGTCGAGGAACTCGGGGGTTGCGTGGGTTCTGGGACAGTCGGCGCGGGAGAAGGACTCGGTGGCGCCGGTGTGGTGGATGGCGCCTGCTGTATCTCCGGTGTCGGCTGTGGTGTCGGTGTCTGAGTGGACGGCACCTGCTGCGGCGGGGGAGCCTGCTGGGTGGGTGGCTGCTGTGTGTCCGGCTTCGCCTGGGCGGGCGGCGCCGGATTGTGTGACGGCTCGGACGATTCCGGCGCACGGGGTGCGGGGCGCGGAGTCTCCGGCGCTACTTGGTCGTTCGGCAGCGTTTGCTCGGGCGTGGCGTATCTCGGTGCGCCAGGGGAGACCGGTTGCGGCGCGGAAGGCACCGTTATCGCGGGTGGCGCGGGCAGCGCGGGCACGGCGGTTCCCGCTGCGGAATAGGCGGGTTTGTAGACCATGTTCATCGCGAGCACGGCTTCCTGGCGCAGAGCCTCCTGCGCCATCTGCGCGTTGATGACGTGCGCGGCCTCCAGCAGTTGCGCGATCGCGCCGACTGGTCCGGAAGCGCCGGGCGGCACCACCGCGAGTTTCACCGCCTCCGCGGCGGCGGCAACCCCGCCGAGGCGGGCGCCCACCTGGCCCAGCACGGCGGCCAGTTCGTCGGCCGACGCGGCGAAACTGCGGGCGGACGCCTGGGCGGCATCGGCGGCGGCGCCCTTCCATTCGGCCGAGTCCATCACGCGATCCACCCCGCCGCGGGTGAGCGGGAACGAGGTGGTGAGCGCCCCGGCCACCTCGAGCCAGGTAGTCGACGCGCGCAGCACCTGCGCGGCGTCGATCTGCTGTGCCTTCGCGTAGATCTCCTCGTGGCGCATGGATTCGAAATGCTCCATCGAGTTGATGTAGGTGGGATCGGATCCGCTCATCGGGGCAACCTCGTCTGCACCGCGCGCAGGGCCGCGGCGCCGGCGGCGTCGGCCTCCTCGAACAGTCCTCCGCTGATCAAGAACGCTTCCTTCATGCGGTAGGCCGCTTCGATGTAGTGGTCGAGCAGAGCCGCAGCGTCGCGCGCCTTGTGGCCGAAACCCGCCTGCAACTGCTGCGCGGACACGAAACCACCGAAACCGCCCAGCTCCGCGACGGATTCGAGGCGTTGCTGCAAGTGGAGCAGCCGATCGGCCTGACGCTCGTACATGTCGGCGCACTGCCGCGCCGCCGCCGGATCGAACTGGACGGTCCCGGCCTGCGCGGCCTCCTTGAATCGGGCGATATCGGCTCGGCTGGTCTCGATCGTCATCGCTCACCCCTGAGATCGGTCGGTCCGCCCAAGACTAACCGGAAGCCGAGGCCGGGTCAGCAATAGTCGGCGGCAATGGCGGTGAAAACGGCTAAACCGGGATGCGCTTTTGCAATTGGATGGCGATCTGCTCGGTGGACGCGGGGGCGATGCGCACTTCTTCGCCCGCTTTGATCAGGTATCTGCCGTCGTTCCGGACGTCTATCCAGGTGTAGTGGATCGGCGGGGGCGGTGTCGGACGATCCAGCCGCGGTTCGATTCTGATGTGTCCCTCGGCGGTGTGCGGCTCGAGCAACAGCTTGCGGATGCGCGGCGCGGCCTGCTGTCGCGCGGGCACGGTCTCCAGATCGCGCACCGCGTCACCGGAAGCGACCCGGGCGGGTTCGCGCCCGGCGGGGGTCTTCGGCAGCAGCGCCGCGATCCGGCGGCCGAGCTTGGCGCTGTGCCCGATCGAGATGCGCACGCGCCCACCGAAATCCGGGCTCGCGCCGGGTTCCTGCACCGCGAGCACGGCGCGGTCGTAGATGGCGGCGGCCAGTAGTCGCAGTTCGCTGCCCGGCTGATGCGCGCCCCCGATCGCCACGATCCTGGTGTGCGGCTCGGCGAGAATGCGCAGGCAGGCCGAGAGGTCGGGGTCGGAGCTGAGGGGAAGCCGCTCGGCGAGGGCGATGCGCAACTTCTCCGCCTCGTCCTCGGTACGGGGCGTCTCCAGGATGCGCAGGGGATACGGATGGCGATCCAGGTCCGTTTCGCGCCAGATGTGGGCGAACTCGTCCGGCGTGAAGGTCCATTCCACGGTCGCATCACATCCTCACGAACCCGCCGATGCTGCTCGTAGCCTAGCGGTTCCGACGCCGGGACCGCAGTTCTCCCACGCGAGCGCCGCACGACTTTTTCGGGTGTGACCGGTATCCGGCCTGGAAAACGATGCTTTCGTGATGGTGTCGCGCTCGACCGGTCCCACCGATTCTGCTGAAATACCAGAAAGGGTTCAGGGACGTACAGGGGCTGAGCGGAAGCCCCGGCACGGCAACAGGACGGACGAGATCTGCCGAGGAGGATGCGGGTGCACACCATGATGCGGCGCATGGGCGCGGGGACCGGACTGCTGTTGTTCACCGGCGTCGTCTGGCTCGGCGCCGGGCCCGCCGCCGCCGAGCCGACCGGCTGCTACGTCGATCGCGGCGTCACCGATGCGGCCGCCCGGTGCCACAGCGGCGAGGGCGCGTCGGTGCTGGAGGCCGAGTGCTTCGGTTTCTTCCTGCCGTCGGTCCGGTCCGGGCCGGTCTTCGGCTACTACAGCGGCTTCGAGTCTCAGGAGACGCCGGTGGGCAAGCCGATGCGTGTCACCTGTGTGGCCGACGGCGCCGTGGGGATCGCCACCCTCGCCTTCGTCGTCCCCGCCGCGGCGGATTAGAAGTCCGTTCATAGCACCGAGTTCGGCAGCGGTCAGCTGGGCCGGGCCTCGAGCACGTTGTCCGGAGAGGCCGTCGGCACGCACCGGATCAGCGTGAAACCGTGCCGGGCGAGGAACTCGCGGTACTCGGCCTCGGTCCGTTCCCGCCCGCCCGCATTGACCAGCATCTCCAGGTCGATGAATTTGCTGGGATGCGGCGCGGTGTGCTCGGGGACGACCAGCTCGACGATCAGCAACCGGGCGTCGGGGGCCATGGCCGCGCGCAGCGTGCGCAGGATTCGCGCCGCGTCCGGTTCGGCCCAGTCGTGCAGGATGTGCTTGAGGATGTAGGCGTCGCCGCCTTCGGGGACGCTGTCGAAGAACGATCCGCTGCGCACCGCGCAGCGTTCGGCGAGGCCGAGTTCCGCGAGCCGCGCGGGCGCCGCGGCCACCACCTCGGGCAGGTCGAACAGGATGCCGCGCGATCGGGGCGCACGGCGCAGTATTTCGGTGAGCAGCGTCCCTTCGCCGCCGCCGACGTCGACCAAGGTCTGGTAGCGGCCGAAATCGTAGGCGGCGAACAGCGGTTCCATCGCCAGGGTGCCGATGCTGGTCATCGCGCGATCGAACAGTTCGCCGAATTCGCGGTCGCTCGCGACGTATTCGAAGAACGGCATCCCGTCGAGCTTCTCGCCGACCGGCTCGCCGGTACGCACGGCCTCCACCAGGTGCGACCAGTGGTTGCGGTGACCGGGCGAACCGAAGAACAGCACCGCGTCGCGCAGCGACACGTCCGCGTCACGGCGCAGGGCACGCGCCATCGGCGTCAGCGCGTAGCGTCCGTCGCGCCGCTGCGTGAAGATGCCGTGACTGATCAGCAGTCGCAGCAACCGTCGCAACGCGTCCTCGTCGGCGCCGACCGCCGCCGCGAGTTCCGCGCCCGACCGCGGGCCCGCCGCGAGTTCGTCGGCCACCCCGAGCGCCGCGGCGGCATGGATGGCCTGGGTGATCCACCCGGCGGCGATCAGCTCCATCAGCGCGACGTGTCCCGGCACGATTTTGCGGAACGCGACGGCCAGCGCGGCGCGCACCGATTCGACGGTCCGTACCAGCGGCAGCGGAGGGATTCTCGGTCGGTCGGACGCCACGGCGACTCCATCCGTCGAAGGTCGGCACTCTGCGCTTGTCTAGGAGGGTACGTCGCGGCCGGATTCGCTGCGCTGTTTCTCTCGCTCGGCCGCCGTGGCGAGGTAGTCGCCGAGTTCGCGGCGCAGCGTGACGTCCAGCGAGCGGGCCAGCGTGGCGTGGACCGAGGCCACGGCCAGCTCGCGCATCTTGTTGAGCATCGTTGTGAGGTCGGCGATCTCGCTGCTGGTCTCGGGCATCCAGCCGGGGCCGTGCTCATCGATGATGTGCTGTTTGGCGGCCGTGATCATGATGTGGGTGATGTCATCGATCCGGTCGGCCACTTCGGCGTAGATCTCGACGAGCGTGCGCAGTTCGAGGCCGTACTCGTGCAGTTCGGCGAACGAGGTGAGCAGCTGGGTCTCGGTGAACACCACCGTGTCGCCTTCCAGCCGGACCAGCTTCATCTCGCGCAGCCGGTCGACCAATTCGTCGGCCTCGGTGCCGAGGATGGTGCCGATCAGCTCGCGGGGCACCTCGAAGGTCTCGTCCTTGGCCCAGGACGCGGTGACGGCGTGTTGCAGGCCGAGCACCTCGGTCAGGTCCTTGCCGGTCTCCCAGCTGGTGATGAAGTCGGCGATGTGCGCGGTGGTGAAGCCGCGCTGCAGCAGCGCGTCGATCAGGCGCAGCCGCTCCAGGTGCGCATCGTCGTAGATGCTGGCCCGGCCGTCCTTGCCGACCGGGGGCGGCAGCAGACCGCGTTCCTGGTAGGCGCGCACATTGCGGGTGGTGGTGCCCGCGGCGCGCGCGAGGTCATCGATCCGGTACTCCGGCGTCGACCTCACCTCCCTCGCTGACCGCGGCGCCGCTGGACCGGCGGCGCGCTGCTGATTCCCTGCGGACCGAGTCTATCGTCCGCGCCGCCGGTCCCTCGGCACCTAGCAAACCGGTGCGACTCGTGGTCGCCGCTGGTCGGCGGCCGATTCGACCACCAGATAATCGTCCAGGTCCACCGTGCGCAGCTGGTGGACGTACTGGGTGGCGAACCCCGGATACATCGTGGCGTTGAAGCCGTCCTCGGTGAGGTACCAGCTGCGGCAGCCCGAGTTCCAGGTGGTGGCCGACAGCCTGCGCTGGATGGCGGCGTTGTAGCGGTCCTGCCGATCCTGCCGCACGTCCAGCATCCGCAGACCGCGGTCCAGGATGATGCCGATCGCGCCGACCAAGTAGTCGATCTGGGCTTCCATGTAGACCAGCGCCGAGTTGTGCCCTGGCCCGGAATTGGGTCCGAACGTGAGATACAGGTTGGGATAACCGGATACCGCGACGCTCTTGAAGGCGTAGGCCCCACGCGACCATTCCTCCGCGAGGATCCGGCCACCGCGCCCGACCACCGGGATGGGCGTCCCAGCCTTGGAGACGTCGAATCCGGTCGCGAAGACGATGCAGTCCGCCTGGTGCTCGATGCCTTCCGCGGTGCGGATGCCGTGCTCGGCGATCCGGGCGATCGGCCAGGTGATCAGCTTGCAGTTGTCCCGCTGCAGGGCGGGGTAGTAGTCGTCGGTCATCAACAGGCGTTTGCAGCCCGCCCGGAAGTCCGGGGTGAGCTGGCGGCGCAGCCAGGGATCCTTGACCTGTCTGCGCAGCTGCGCTTTGCCGACCAGTTCGACCACCCTGGTCAGCGGCGTGTTCCAGACCACGCCCAGCGCCACCGACTCGTGTCCGTAGAACCAGGCGCGCCGGGCCAGTTGCTCGGCGGCGGGCACCCGGCGGTAGAGCTCCTTGGTCAGGCCGTTGGTCTGCCGGTTGATCCGCGGCAGCACCCAGCCGGGCGTGCGCTGGAACACCTTCACCGAGGCGGCCTTGTCGACCAGTTCCGGAATGATCTGGACGGCGCTGGCTCCCGTGCCGACGACCGCGACGCGCTTACCGGTGAAGTCGTAGTCGTGATCCCAGCGGGCGCTGTGGATCTTGTGGCCCTGGTAGGTCTCGATGCCGCGGATATCCGGGAGGCTGGCGTTGGCCAGCGGCCCGGACGCGAGCACGACGGTGCGGGCGAGAATCGGCTCCGCGTGGCCCTCGATCGAGATCTCCCAGACCCCGGCTTGCTCGTCGAACACGATGCCGGTGACGTTGTGCCCGAACCGCAGGTGCGGACCGAGCCGGAATTGCGCGGCCATCGCCTCGATGTAGCCGAGGATCTCGTTGCTGCCGGAGTAGGTGCGCGACCAGTCCGGGTTCGGC
This sequence comes from Nocardia asiatica NBRC 100129, assembly GCF_000308415.1. Classification (GTDB taxonomy): domain Bacteria; phylum Actinomycetota; class Actinomycetes; order Mycobacteriales; family Mycobacteriaceae; genus Nocardia; species Nocardia asiatica. The sequence goes on from NZ_BAFS01000074.1 coordinate 18,315, forward strand.
GCGAAACTGTAGGAGTACAGCCGGGACGGAATGTCGCACGCCGCACCGGGATAGGTGTTGTCGCGCCAGGTGCCGCCGATCGCCTCGCCGCGCTCGAAGATCACGAAATCGTGGATCCCGCGCTGCTTCAGCCGGATGGCCGTGCCGATTCCGGCGAACCCGCCGCCGATGACGGCGACGTCCAAGGTGTGCGTACTCATCGGGTTCCCTGTCATGCCGCGGGCTCGTAGGTCAGTTCCTTGGACCAGGCCGGGTTGTTGCGCAGCAGCGCCTTCGGCATCAGCCCGGTGATCTTCACCAGCGCGTCGGCCACCAAGTGGTAGGGGTGGCCGCGATCGATCACCCAGCCGCCGTGCGTCTTCACGATCTGGTACATCGGAAGCCTGCGGGCGAACTCGCTGCGCTCGCCGACATTCGCGTAGCGCTTGAGCGCCCCGTAGAGCTTCTCCTCGTCGACGCCCATCGCGACGATGTTGTCGCGCATCTTGTTCAGCAGCGGCACGTAGCTCAGCACGCCGATGATCAGCGACGGCTTGGCCCAGCCGCCGACCAGGTCGATGAGCAACTTGCGCATCTCGGCGTGCCCGAGCAGGTCCATCACGGCGAAATCGACAGCCAGGTGCCGGGATTCGTCGGAGTTGATCTTCTTGAACGCCTCCTGGCAGACCGGGTCCTCGATCTCGTCCATGATGAACTTGATCAGCGCGCCGTCCAGCGCCACCTCCAGCATCGGGATCACGGTGCCGAGGAACGACAGCGACATGTCGTCGGAGTACTTGTCCAGGAAGTCGATCACCAGCTTGACGTTCACGTTCGGCTGGGGGATCTCGTCGCCGTCGAGCATGCCCCACCGGCGCATCAGCGCCAGTTCGGCGTTGGCGTGCTTCTGCTCCTCGGCGTGGAAGTAGCGGTAGATCTCACGCAGCGTCTCGGTCGGCGCCTTCTTGGCCATCGCCGCGAAGCCGCGCGCGCCGACGTTCTCGATCCACATCAGGTCGGCCATGAACGGCTTGAGCTTGGCGTGCAATTCGGGCGTGATCGTCTCGGCGCCCGGCGCGTCCCAGTCGATGTCGGCCAGCGCCCACTGACGATCCTTGATTTTGCGGAGCATGTCGTCGAAGTCCATCGCGATGGCCATGTCAGACTCCTGTCTTGTCGGTGACCGACGTGCGGTCGGTGGCGGTCGGGTCCTCCTGGGGCAGCAGCCGATCCAGGAGGCCGAGAACGAAGGTGTACTGCGCGGGGAAATACCGCTTGAGCAGCCAAACGGCGTGCGCGTCCAGTTGCGGGAGCACATAGAGCCTGCCGCTGTCGTGCGCGTCCAGGGCCGTGCGCGCGACGCGCTCGGGGGAGAACCCGGTCCAGCGCATGAGGAAATCGGCCAGCTGCGCCGACTCCCGGGTGATCCGGCCGTCCCTGGCGACGTTCGTGCGGACGAACGTGGGGCACAGCACGGTGACCGCGACGCCGGAACCGCTCAGCTCGGCGGCCATGGTCTCCGACAGCGAGAGCACGCCGGCCTTGGACACGTTGTAGGCGGCCATCGAAGGGGCGGCGGCGAATCCGGCGGCCGAGGCGACGTTGATGATGCCGCCGTGCCCGGCGGCGCGCAGGCGCGGGGCGAAGACCTCGCAGCCGTGCACCACGCCCCACAGGTTGACGCCCAGCGCCCACTGCCAGTCGTCGAAGCCGATGCGGCCCACCGGTTTTCCGCCGATGCCGACGCCCGCGTTGTTGATCACCAGGCTGACCGGGCGCTCGAACAGCGTCTCGGCGAACCGGGCGAGCAGCTGCACGTCTTCGCGCCGGGCGACGTCGCAGCGGAAGGCGTGCGCGGCGCCGGGGCGGGTGCGTTCGATCAGGGCCACCGTCTCGTCGGCGCGCGCTTCATCGATGTCGGCGCAGATCACCCGGCCGCCGCGGGCCGCGATCTCCAGCGCGAACGCCCGGCCGATGCCGCTGCCCGCGCCGGTGACCACGGCTCGCGCGCCGTGCGTGCGCTTGGGCCGGCCCAAGGCCACCAGCTTGTCCAATCCGAACATCTCAACTCACCTTTTCCGTGCCGGAGGTAGCTACCAGCGCCGCGCGCAGGAAGTCGGCGGCGCGGGCGAGGGCCTGGTCGGCCTCGGGCACCACCACGGGAAGGGCCTGGAAGACGTGCAGTTGCCCCGGCCAGACCTCGAGTTCACAGCTGCCGCCCGCGCGCCGGACCATCTCGCACAGCGCCCGTGCGTCGGCGGCCAGCATCTCGGTGCCGCCCACCTGAACCAGGACCGGCGGCAGGGACAGGCCGCGGGGAACGTCCAGTCGCAGGCGCGGCGCGTCGGCCGGGTGTCCGTTGGTGTAGGACGCGGGCAGCCTGCTCGCCGCGGCGGCGGAGATCAGCGGATCGGTCCGGACGCGTTCCTGCTCGGCGGCCAGGCCGAGGGTCAGGTCCAGCAGCGGCGAGAACATCGCGACCGCCGCGGGCTGGGGCCGCCGGTCCCGGGCGTTCTCCACGAGCAGGTCCAGCGCGAGGTGCCCGCCCGCGGAATCGCAGGCGATCACCAGGTCGCGCGCGGCGATGCCACGGCCGAGCAGCCAGCGGTAGCCCGCCTCGACGTCGTCGGCCGCGGCCGGGAACCGGTGTTCGGGCGCGAGGCGGTAGTCGGTGAGGAAGACCGGAAGCCCGGTTTTCGCCGACAGCCGAGCGGCGAGCGCGCGATGCGTACGGGCCGAGCAGATCACGTAGCCGCTGCCGTGGATGTAGTAGACGGCTCGCGTCCCGAACGGCACGCCGGCCGCCCGCACCCATTCGCCGCGCACCGCACCCGACCGAACCTGCGTGACGGAAGTGCCGGACGGGACGGGACCACCGACGGCCATCAGGGTGGCGATGAGTTTGCGGGCGAACCAGACACCCGCGGTGTTCATCGGAACCGCGCAGTTCAGCGGTCGAAGCGTGAGCCTCGTGGCCGCGGCGGCCACGGTGGCGCGGGTCGAGGGCACGGCGGGAACGCCGGGGACCGAGGTCCTCGTTGACCTTGTCATGCGTCCAGAATCAATGACAAATGTGCCATTTGTCAATGGCACATTCAGAGAAGGCTATTAGACGGGTTACTGTGACGTGTGGCGACGTTGGACGACGACGGGATCGCGGCTGCGACGATCGGTGACTTGCAGCCCTATGCGGTCGAGGTGGTTCTCGCGCAGTACGACACTGCGTGGCCGAACGAGTACGCCGAGGAAGAAGCCGCTATTCGTGCCGCGCTCGGCGATGTGGCCCTGCGGATCGAGCACACGGGCTCCACATCGGTTCCGGGTCTGGCGGCGAAACCGGTGATCGACATCCTGCTGCTCGTTCCGGATGCCGCCGACGAAGCCGCCTATCTACCGGCGCTCGGGGCTGCCGGATACGCACTGCGCGTGCGGCAACCGGACTGGTATCAGCATCGCTGTCTCGTCGCCCGGGCCGAAAGCGGTGCGCGACGCAGCGTAAATCTGCACGTGTTCGCACCGGAATCCGGCGCACCGGAGATCGAGCGGATCTTGGCTTTCCGCGACTGGCTGCGCACGCACGAAGACGACCGGGAGTACTACGAGCGGACCAAACGGGAACTCGCCCGGCGCGACTGGAAATACGTGCAGCACTACGCGAATGCCAAGAGCGAGGTCATCGAGGAGATCCTCGGCCGAGCGCTGCCCGGCTGATACCGGGCATCGGCTCATGCTTCGCGTCAGTACCCCCGCGCGGGATCGATCGGCGCCAGTAGTTCGCGGCCTTCGAGGAACCGCTCGACGTTCGCCTCGACGTGATCGGCGAAGGCCGCGATCCGCAGCTGCGGCGGGTTCGAATCATGCGGAGTGACAATGGCATTGGGCAGCGTCCAGAGCGGATGCCCAGCCGGGAGCGGCTCCGGGTCGGTGACGTCGAGCGCGGCCCCGCCGATCGCGCCGGAGGCCAGCGCCTTCACCAGCGCGTCGGTGTCGATGAGACCGCCGCGCGCGACGTTGACGATCCACGAGGACGGCTTGAGCCGCGCGAGTTCGTCCGCGCCGACGAGCCGCCTGGTGGCGGGTGTGGCGGGCGCGGCGAGCACCACGTGATCGGTGTGCGCCCAGACGCGGCCGAGATGATCGGCGGAAACGGTCTCGACCGACGAGGGAATGCCGGGGCCGGTGACCGGACGCCCGCTGCGGTTGACCGCGATGATGTGCGCGCCGAGCGGCACCAGCATCGGGATCAGCGCGCGGCCGATGCCGCCCGCGCCGACGATCGTCACCGTCTTGCCGCGCAGCGTGCCGACGTGGGGAAAGAAGTCCTGTTGCCGCCAGTCCGTCGCGCGCAGGTGCTCGGGCAGGTACCGGACGCCCGCGAGCAGCAGCATCAGCGCGTGCTCGGCCACGCTCGCCGCGAAAGCGCCTGCGGCCGAGGTGAATCGCACGCCGGGATGCCTGGCGATGACGCCCGCGCCGAACCAGTCCTCGACGCCGGCGGCAGGCAGCTGCACCCACTCCACACCGGCGGGCAACTCCTCCGGGAACTCACCGGGGCCGCCGACCCAGATCAGCCCCCGCGCCTCGTCGAGGCCGGAGATCACCGCGCCCGCCTCCACGACGGCCTTCTCCACCAGCGTGGGAGGCGGGTCGGTGGGGCCGATCGCGATCGTTACTGCCGGTCGGTTCATGGACGGACCTCCTTCGGAGCAGTAGGACGTGGTCGCGAGCAGGGTGGACGTTGCGACCGTAGCACCGCCGGGCGTGCGACGACCGGTCGCGGGGCGCCGGTTCGGCGCGACGCTAGGCCTCGCGCCGATCGGTGTGCTCCTCGTCGAGCTCCACGTCCACTTTGTCCCGCTCGGCCCATTCCAGGAGCGGATCCAGACCGAACACCGCGTCGTCCATGCCCGCGTGCAGATCGCCGAGTTCGGCGAAGCGAGCGGGAACGGTGGACATGGTGAAATCGCGCGGATCGATATCGGGAATCTCGTCCCAGCGTACCGGGGTCGAAACCGTGGCGGCCGGGACGCCGCGCACAGAGTAGGCGGCGGCGATGGTGTGGTCGCGCGCGTTCTGGTTGTAGTCGACGAACAGCAGCTTCGGATCGCGGTCGCGGCGCCACCAGGTGGTGGTCACGTCGTCGGGTGCGCGGCGCTCGACCTCACGGGCGAACGCGAGCGCCGCCCGGCGCACCTCCTGGAAACCCTGATCCGGCGCGATCCGGACGTACACGTGCAGGCCCCTGCCGCCGGAGGTCTTCGGCCATCCGACGGCGCCGATCTCGTCGAGCACCTCGTGCACCACACCGGCGACACGCTGCACCCGCGACCACGGGCAATCCGGCATCGGGTCCAGATCGATGCGCCACTCGTCGGGACGCTCGGTGTCGGCGGCGCGGGAATTCCACGGATGGAACTCGACCGTCGACATCTGCACCGCCCAGATGACGTCGGCGAGCTTCTCGACGCACAGCTCGTCCGCGTGCCTCCCGTAGCGCGGAAAGTACACCCGCACAGTCGGAATCCAGTCCGGCGCGCCCGCGGGCAGCCGCTTCTGATGCACCTTGTCGCCCGCGAGTCCTTTCGGAAACCGGTGCAGCATGCAGGGGCGGTCGCGCAACGCGTTGACGATGCCGTCGCCCACACTCAGGTAGTACCGCACCAGATCGAGCTTGGTCGCGCCACTCTCCGGGAAGTAGACCCGGTCCGGGTTGGAGACACGGACTGTGAGGTCGTCGACCTCGAGTTCGATCGCCGAACCGGCGGATTTGCTTGCCACGAATCGACCTTAATAGGCCCCGGCCGGACCGGGCGGTCCGAAGCGCCGCGAGAGCGGGCGGGCGAGACATTCCCACGGCAGGCGCCACGAGCCGGTTCCGGTCGGCGCACCGCTCTGGTATGCATACGGGTGTGAGCAAGGCGACGCGCGTGACCGTCACACTGGACCCCCAGGTGGCCGAGTGGGCCAGGGAAGCCGCCGATCGCCAGAACCGCAGCCTTTCGGCGGTGATCAACACCGCACTGCGCACCGCGCTCGTGCACGACAGCCTGACCGCGCTCGCCATCGACGAGGAAGCCGAGCTGGCCGCCGCCTACGACGACGTGACGCTCACCCAGGTCGCCGAAGACGACGCGGGCACCGCCGCATGAGGCGCGGAGAGGTCTGGCGCTACGCCCCCACCCTCAGTGACGGCACTCCCTTCCCGCGACGCATGCGGGTCGTGCTGGTCTCCGACTCGGCGATGATCACCTCGCGCTATCGCTGGCTACAGGTCGTCCCGCTGCGCGACGCCGACCCCGGCCACGTGCTGGCCACCCACACCGAACACGGCTGGGCCGACACCTTGAAACTGCACCGCGCCTACCGCCCCTGGCTCACCGAACATCTCGGCGTGCTCACCCAGGAGGAGACCGAATCCCTCGACGCGCGGTTGCGGGCGACGTTGAGTTTGTAGTGCCGCGCCTTCGCGCGGCGTGTTCGCGGCCCCTTTGG
>NZ_BAFS01000073.1 GCF_000308415.1 Nocardia asiatica NBRC 100129
TGTCCGGGGCGCTGGTGCTGGCCCGGGCGCGGCGGCGAATCGCGGTGGTCAGGGGCGGTGCGCCGCGCAACGCGCCCGCCGAGCACATGCACGGGTTCCTGTCCCGGGACGGGATGCCGCCCGCGGAGCTGCTGGCCGCCGGGGCCGCCGAGGCCGCGGGTTACGGCGCGGAACTGATCGATGACATCGTGATCGACGCCGAGCGCGGCGGGGAGTCGGACTACACGCTGCGGCTCGGCGGCGGCGGGACGCTGCGGGCTCGGCGCGTGCTCGTAGCCACCGGGCTGCGCGACGAACTGCCGGAGCTGCCCGGAGTGCGCGAGCGCTGGGGCCGGGACGTGCTGCACTGCCCGTACTGCCACGGCTACGAGGTCCGCGACCAGCCGATCGGCGTGCTCGGCGGGCCGGAACCCGGCGCGAGAGCCCGCGCGGTGCATCTGGCGCTGCTGCTGCCACAGTGGTCGGACGACGTCGTCTTCTTTCCCAACACGATGCCCCTCTCCGCGGATGACCGTGCGCACCTGGACGCGCGCCGGGTCCGGGTGGTCGAAGGTTCGGTGGCCCGGCTGGCGGTGGACGACCGCTTGCGCGGCGTGGAACTGGCCGACGGGCGAGCGGTGCCGAGAACGGCGATGTTCGTAGCGCCCTCCTTCCGCGCCAACGATGCCGTGCTGCACGCGCTGAACTGCGCCTTCGATGACGGCGGCTGGGTGGTGACGGACGTGACCGGGCGCACCAGCGTGCCGGGAGTCTGGGCCGCGGGGAATGTCGCGAATCCGGCCGCGCAGGTGATCTCCGCCGCGGGCGCGGGCTCGACCGCCGCGATCGCGATCAACGGCGACCTCGTGCTGACCGACGCCATGGCCGTCGTCCGATAACGGGAATACGCGGGGTACGAAATGCCGGAAGCTGAGAATTACTTATGGATTTCGAGGTCGGCGCCGGATCGCCGGTAAGCTTCTGACATGGGCGGAGTGTTCGGTGTCCCTCATCCACCGAAGACTCCGCCTTCTTTGTCTTCGCAGCGAAATATCGCTTGTCGGATGCGCGGCGCCCGGCGCGATTGCCGTGCTGCCGGCGGACGAGCCCTCGATTTCCGGCCGGGGGCCGACCGGTGGATCCGGACGACTCTGCACTCCGGATCGACCGACCCGAAGTCGGCCGATCGACGCGCTCTAGAATCGCGGGGTGACCAGCGCAGCCCCTGACAACACGCGTAATCGTGCCGATGCCCTCCCCAAGAGCTGGACGCCCAGCGAGGTAGAGGCCGAGATGTACGAGCGCTGGGTAGCCGCGGGCTATTTCACCGCCGACCCGGCCAGCGGCAAACCCGGCTACTCGATCGTGCTGCCGCCCCCGAACGTCACCGGCACGCTGCACATGGGCCACGCGCTCGACCACACCCTGATGGACACGCTCTCGCGCCGCAAGCGCATGCAGGGCTACGAGGTGCTCTGGCTGCCCGGCATGGATCACGCGGGCATCGCCACCCAGACCGTGGTGGAGAAGCAACTCGCGGTGGACGGCAAGACGAAGGAAGACTTCGGCCGCGAACTGTTCGTGCAGAAAGTGTGGGACTGGAAGCGCGAGTCCGGCGGCGCGATCCAGTGGCAGATGCGGGCGCTGGGCGACGGCGTCGACTGGAGCCGGGACCGCTTCACCATGGACGAGGGCCTGTCGCGCGCCGTGCAGACCATGTTCAAGCGGCTCTACGACGCGGGCCTGATCTACCGCGCCGAGCGGCTGGTGAACTGGTCGCCGGAGCTGCGCACCGCGATCTCCGACATCGAGGTCAAGTACGAGGACGTGGAGGGCGAGCTGGTCTCGCTGCGTTACGGCTCACTCGACGACGGCGAGCCGCACGTCATCGTGGCCACCACCCGGGTGGAGACCATGCTGGGCGACACGGCGGTGGCCGTGCACCCGGAGGACCCGCGCTACCGCGCCCTGATCGGCACCACCCTGGAGCATCCGATCACCGGGCGGCAGATCCCGATCATCGCCGACGACTACGTCGACCCCGAATTCGGCTCGGGCGCGGTCAAGATCACGCCCGCGCACGACCCCAACGACTTCGAGATGGGCCTGCGGCACGGGCTGCCGATGCCGACCATCATGGACGAGCGCGGCCGGATCACCGGCACCGGAACCGAATTCGACGGCATGGACCGGTTCGAGGCGCGCGTCAAGGTGCGCGAGCGGCTCGCGCGGGAAGGGCGGGTCGTCGCCGAGAAACGGCCGTACCTGCACAGTGTCGGGCACTCCGAGCGCACCGGCGAACCGATCGAGCCGCGCCTGTCCATGCAGTGGTGGGTGAAGGTCGAGTCGCTGGCCAAGGCCGCGGGCGACGCCGTGCGCTCCGGCGACACCGTGATCCACCCCAAGAGCCAGGAGCCGCGCTGGTTCGGCTGGGTCGACGACATGCACGACTGGTGCATTTCGCGCCAGCTGTGGTGGGGCCACCGCATCCCGATCTGGTACGGCCCCGAGGGCGAAGTGGTGTGCGTCGGACCGGACGAGGAGGCGCCCGAGGGCTGGGTGCAGGACCCGGACGTGCTCGACACCTGGTTCTCCTCCGGCCTGTGGCCGTTCTCCACGATGGGCTGGCCGCACGCCACCGCCGAGCTGGAGAAGTTCTATCCGACGAGCGTTCTCGTCACCGGCTACGACATCCTCTTCTTCTGGGTGGCGCGGATGATGATGTTCGGCACCTACGTCGCCGAGGACTCCGCGCTGACCGCGGGCAAGGGCGGCGAGCGGCAGGTGCCGTTCAAGGACGTGTTCCTGCACGGCCTGATCCGCGACCAGTTCGGCAAGAAGATGTCCAAGTCGCGCGGCAACGGCATCGACCCGCTGGACT
>NZ_BAFS01000072.1 GCF_000308415.1 Nocardia asiatica NBRC 100129
CGAGTACATCCTGCCCGTCCCGCCGCTGTCGCCGCGGCAGTCGCTGCAACTGTTCCGGCAGCGCGCCGAACTCATCGGACGGGCGATACCGGACGAGCGCGAACAGGCCGACATCGCCGCGCGGATCTGTCAGCGAGTCGACCACAACCCGCTGTTCATCCGGCTGGCCGCGGCGCGCCTGCGGCATCAGCCACCGGTCATGGTGCTGCGCGAACTCAGCGGCGACGCGGACGACAAGCGCCTGCACTGGACCCACGGGGCGCGGGCGGGCGCCGAACAGCGCCACCGCGGCGTCTACGACGTGGTCGCCTGGTCCTTCGCCCTGTGCGGTCCCGCCGAGCAATTGCTGCTGGAGCGGCTGTCGGTCTTCGCCGCCGGATACGAGTCCGACGACGAATCGCTGCGCGGCGGCATCGAACTCGACGCCGCGATCGCGGTGTGCGCCGACGAGACCCTGCCCGCGCGCGAGATCGAACACCTGCTGGAGCGACTCACCGAACAGTCCCTGCTGTCGGCGCATCTCACCGCGACCACCGTCAGCTGGTACCTGGTGGAAAGCGTGCGCGTATTCGCCCGCGACCGGCTGCGCCGGCGGGACCGCGCGGAATTCGACCGCTCGGCCGCCCGGCACCGCCGGTACTTCCGGGACAAGGTGGTCGCCGGGCAGGCCATCTGGCTCGGCCCGCAGGATCAGGCCTGGCTGGCGTGGGCGCGGTCGGCCTGGAACGACATCCTGCTCGGCATCGAATCGGGGCTGGCCGACCCGGCGGAGGCCGTGGTCGCGCTGGAGACCGCCACCGTCCTGCTCTCGATGAAAGTGCCCTACGTCAAGTCCGGCGCGGGCGCGCTGACCCGCTTGACCGAGCGCGCCCTCGAGGTCACCCGGGCGGCCGGACTCGGTCCGGCCGAGCTCGCCGACCTGGCCACCGCGCTGCTCGGCTGGATCTCGTTGTGGCAGGGCCGCGCCGATCAGATCCCGCAGCTGCTCGCGGACTGCGCCGCCGTCCCCTCCGGTGCGGGGCCCCGGTACACCGACATCGATTTCGGGCTCCCCGCACCGGTGGAGTGGATGTGGGGACTCGAGCTCATGCTCGTGCGCGGCGACCCGCGCGCCGTCACCGTGCTCACCCGTGCCCGGTGCAAATTCGCCGAGCACGGCGATCGCATCGGCGCCGAGCGCAGCGAGGTGTTCGTGGCGTTCTGCTCCGCTCTGCTCGGCGACCGGCGGGAGGCGCTGGAGAACACCGCCCGGTTCCTGCAGCGGTCGGTGTCGTCCGGATCGACGCTGTCCAGAGCGTGGGCCGAGATCGCGCGCGCGGTGGCGCTGGCCAAGCACGGGTCCGCCGCCGAGGCACTGGCCCTGACCCAGGGCGTCCTCACCCGCCACCGCGGTGAGCAGGACACCTGGACGGCGAGCTGGGCGGTGGGCGCGCACATCGTCGCACTGTCCCAGGTCGTAGTCGCCGAGCGGGCCGAGGGCGGTGACCGCGCCGCGGCCACCGACGCCGCGACGGAGATCGCCTATCTGATGGGAAGTTTCAAGACCCGGCAGCGTTCGATGGGCATCGTCGTGGACCGGGTGCCGCTGGTCGCCGCCGAGATCCGCCGCGCCGTGGAAGTCTCCCGCGCGGTGCTCGGCGACCGGGGATACGCCTCCGCCGAGCGCAGGACGCGGCTGCGTCCCGAGCTGGACGCGCTGTGGGGTCCGCCCGGCGACCCGGCGTCGGCCCACCGGCGGCCGGACCGCCCGGTCGCTTCCCGGCCGGTGTCGCGGCGGCCCGGCTCGCGCTGGAGCGACCTGTCGGAAGCCGAACGCGATGTCGCGATCTTCGCGGCGGCGGGCTGGCCCAACAGCGCCATCGCAGGCCGCAGGCGCAGCTCCGTCCGCACCGTCGACGCCCAGGTCGCCGCCATCCGGCAGAAGCTCATGATCGCTTCCCGCGCCGACATCGCCGGCCACATCCCCGACGAGCTCGCCGATCGGGTCCGGTACGAATCCGAGCGGCGGCCCAGCCGTCGCCGTCGAGGGGTGACCAGGGATCGGTAGACGGCTGCCTCTTCATCGCCCGCGCGGGCGCGGGACTCGCGCATCCCTTCGGCCTGCCGCGCCCATTAGGCTGCCCGAGCGGTGGTTTTCCGGATCGGTAGGTGTGTCGGCATGTCGGAGGTGAACAGCGGCGGCGGCAACGGGCCCGTCGCGCCCGGTGAGTTCGTGGGCAGGCATGCCGAACTGCGGCAGATCGACGCCCTGCTGAATTCGTCCAGCGCGCGGCTGATCACCCTGGTCGGGCCCGGCGGCATCGGCAAGACGACGCTGGCCGTCGAAGCCGTGCGGCGATATCGCGGCACGGCGCGGCACGCGGTCTACTGGACTCGCCTGGCCCGGCTCGCGGCCGGCGTGGAGACCGGGGCGGTGGCCGAGGAGGTCCTGCTCTCGGTCGCGAAGAACGGCATCGCGGGCCGCTCGGCCTGGGACGGGTTGATGGCGACTTTCACCGAAGGCGTCACCGACGACGAGACCCACCGGACCATCCTGGTGCTGGACAACTGCGAGCACGTGCTGGGCGGGGTGGGTCCGCTCATCGTCGGGCTGGTGCAGGCAGTCCCCGGCCTGACCATAGTCGCGACCAGCCGCGAGCCGATCGGCTGGATCGATGAGCACTTGGTGACCGTGCCGCCGCTGTCCAGCATGCACGCCCTGGAACTGTTCCGTCGGCGCGCCGAGCGCACCGGCAGGCCGATCCCCGAGGACCCCGGCCAGCTGGCCATCGCCACCCGCATCTGCGGGCACGTCGACAACAATCCGCTGTTCATCCGTCTGGCCGCGGCGCGGCTGCTGCACCGTCCACCCGCGATCGTCCTGCGCGAACTGTCCGGTGACACCGATGACCGACGCCTGCAGTGGACGCACGGGGCCCGGGGCGGCGTCGGGGAGCGGCACCGCAGTGTGCGCGACGTGATCGCCTGGTCCTACGGCCTGTGCACCCCCTCCGAGCAACTGCTGCTGGATCGCTTGTCGGTCTTCGCCACCGGTTGCGACACCGACGACGACGAAAGCCCCTCCGGCGGAGCGGAACTCGACGCGATCGTGGCGGTGTGCGCGGACGCCGCGCTGCCCGCGCAGGAGATCGGCGGGCTGCTCGAGCGCCTGGTCGAACGCTCCCTGCTGTCGGCCCACCTCACCGCGGCCACGGTCCGCTACTACCTGCTGGAGAGCGTCCGGGTGTTCGTGCGCGACCGCCTTTCCACGCGCGAGGACCACTTGGACCAGGCGCGCCTGCTCGCCCGGCATCGGCGGCACTATCGTGACCGGGTCGCCGCGGGCCCCGCCATGTGGTACGGCCCGCACGAGCAGGAGTGGATCACCTGGGCGCGGGCGGCTTGGGACAACATCCTCATCGCCGTGGAAACCAGCCTCGCCGATCCCGAGGAGGCCGTGGTCGGCCTGGAGACGGCCGCGACGCTGATGGCGTTGCGCGTGCCGTTCATCACCGGCTCCAACCGCGCCATCACCAGCCTCACCGAGCAGGCCTTGGAAGTGACCGCTCAGGTCGATCCGCCGCCGACTCGGCTGCGGATCAACGCGACCGCGCTGGTGGGATGGATCGCCATCTGGCAGGGCAGGCACGCCTACACCGCGCAGCTACTGGACGAATGCGCCGCGGAGTGCCTGACCGACCCGGACCTGCGCCGCCGCTGGCGCGACACGACGGCGGTGGACGTGGGCCTGCCCGCCGCGGTCGAATTCACCTGGGGCCTGGAGCTGCTGCTGATCCACCTCGACCTGCGGGCGGTAGACGTGCTGGCACGAGCCCGGCGGAAATTCGCTGCCCTCGGTGACCGGGCCGGGGAACAGCGCAGTGAGCTGTTCGAGGCCCTCAGCTACGCGAACCTGGGTACCGCGGACGTGGCGCTGGGTGCCGCGCGCAGGCATCTGGATCGGGCCGTCGCCTCCGACGCGGGATGGGCGACCTCCTGGGCGGAACTGGCCTGGATGATCGCGGTGTCCCGGCACGGTGATCCGCGGGAGGCGGTGAGACTCGGGCAGTCCACACTGGAACGACTGCTGAGCACGGGGGACACCTGGACGGCGGGCTGGGTCGCGCATTTCAGCATGATGGCGCTGACCTACTCGCTGACCGCGCGGATCGAAGCGGGCGACATCCGCGGCGCCGAAGCGTCGGCCGCCGCCACCGAGATCGCCCATCTGCAAGGCGGAATCGCGACGCTGCACCGCTCGATGGGCATCGTCGCCGATCGCGTGACGCTGGTGGCGCGCGGCACCGCCCAGGCCGTCGCGGCGGTCACCTCGGTCATCGGCGCCGAAGCCCACGCGGCGGCCGTGCAGCGCGGCGCCCGGCTGCGTCCCGAACGCGACGAACTGCAGTTGCTGTTGCTGGGCAGATTGCCCGCCGACCAGTTGCCCAGCCCCCGCGCACAGGTCAGGTCGACGGCTTCGCGCTGGGCGGAGTTGACGCCCGCCGAACGCGAGGTCGCGGTACTGGCCGCGGCGGGCTGGGCCAACAGCGCCATCGCCGCGCGCAGGGGCAGCTCGATCCGGACGGTCGACGCCCAGGTCGCGTCCGTGCGCCGCAAGCTGATCGCCGCCACCAGGGCCGACATCAGCTGGCACGTACCGGACGACCTCGGCGAGCGGATCCGCCTGGAGTCCGAGCGACGGCCCGCGCGAACGCGGACACGCCCGTGACCGTTCGACGGTCACGGGCGTGCGGTCAGCGGAGATCGGTCAGGTCAGGGAGCCGTCGTAGCACAGGCCGGCCGACCGCCAGGACCGCTGCGGCCCGGTGCCCGGATCGAAGGCCCACTGGTCGATCGATCCCGCGGCCTTCCACCACAGTGCGCCGCGGCCGTCCGAGACCACCTGGTAGACGTCCTCGGAGCCCTCGATGAGCTGGTTTCCGACGCAGTAGTCGTTGTATTCCGTGCCGTACTGGCGTGCGCCGGGGCTGAACAGGCCGGCCGGGTGGGCGTACGCGCCCGGGTTGGGCACGGTGCTGGCCTGCCGCGCGGCGTGACCGCGATGCCAGTAAGGGGCACCGTGGCCGTCGGTGCCGCAGGCGAAAGTCCAGCCGCCCGCGACCACTGTGGTGCCCTGGCCGTAGGCGCCTCCGGCCCAGAGGCAGGCAGCGCCCTGAGCCTCGGCGGTGCCCGCGCCGAGGCTCAGGCCGCCCGCCGCCACCGCTGCCGCCGCCAGCAGGGTGAGCGTCCGTGCCGTGCCGCCGCGCTTGTCGTCACACGCGGTCGTCCGGCGAAGCCCGTTGAACTTGATCATGTGGTTTCCCCAATTTCGTACTGTCCCGGCCGGAGTGGATTTCCGGGATGGTGATACTTCAAGTAATGTGCCGCTGGTTAGCGGTACGTTTAGGGCAGAGTGATGCCACGGAAGGTTTCGGGTGCGAGGGAGTGTGCTGGGCCTGCGGTCACCGGCACCAGGCGGCCTGCGGGCGGCAGACGGTGTACCCGCTGCCGTCCGGGCGGGCCACGCGCGACCAGCTCGAGCCATTGCCGTTGCCGTTGGTGACGGTGTCGCTCGGCGCGGCCTGGCTCTGCCGCCTGCGGTAGTCGCGGACGGCCTGGTCGGCCTCGTTGGCGTCCAGTCGATCGCTGTTGCGGTGGTGCTGGCCCATGGGGTCGATGTGGTGCCAGCCGGTGTTGTCGCCCGTGCCGTGGCGCGGGTTCGAGGGGCCGGGGTGCGATTCGGCGCCCGCGATCCCCGCGGCGCCCGCGGTGAGTACGCCGACGATCGCGGCGCAGGTGAGCAGTCGCCGAGCGGCGTGCGGGGTGGTCTTGGCGGTCATCGTAAGTCTCCGTTCGGATTTCGCGCCGTGCGCGGCGGCACGGGTGGCGAGGCGGCGGTGCGGCGAACGTCGATGGTCGGAGTTGCCGCGCGAGGTGGGGGCGAGGGAGGGATCGGGGCGGCATCCGTCGCGGGGGCGTCGTCCGCGGGCCGGTGTCGTTCGGCTCGGTCCCGGTCGTCGGGATGGGAGGAGCCCGGCCTGTCGTGTCCGTGGCGGCCCGGGTCTGCGGGGCTCGGCGCCGCGACGCTCGCGTCGGGCCCGGCCAGCGCTTCGGCCGGCGCCGGGGTGTCCGGCGTGGCCGCTATCGCGCTCACGATCAGCGGGCGGACGAGCCAGGTCTGTGTCCGTCGCTGGTGCGGCGTGATGCCGGTCATCGTTCGCGTCCGTTCATCTCGCCACCTCGGGATCGGGGATCGGTCCGGTGTGGTCCGATCGGCGATTCCCATCTATCGTGCCGTTGGATAACGTCACATTAATCGACGGGTCGATATCTTGTCGAGCCCTTTCTCAGGGCTGGGAAGCTTGCGCTGTCTTCGTGCGCGGTTCGACGTCGCGACCAGCGGAGACTCCCGGGGTTCACCGGCCGCGGCGCGCGAGACTGCTACGGTGGCGACTTCCCGAGCGCGCGGATGCCGTTGTCGGCGAGGGGGAACGAGCGCAATGGTGGCGGTGCTACCGATCGTGCCGCGGTAGCGGATAGCGGCCACGACTAGTCGGCGTGTGAGAGCGAGGCGGGCGGCTCGGAGAATCCGTCCCTCAGCGGTGGCGCGATTGTCCCGTGGTAACGGGCCGGTACGCGAAAGGGGCGCCCGCCGGGATGGCGGACGCCCTCTGTTTTCCGATTGTCGCTACGGACCCGGCCGTAGCTGTCGTTGTCGTAAGTCCCGCAAGCTTTCTCGGTGCCGGCGTGCGAGACCTGTCTCGATCAGGCTTCGGTGACCGCCGCGTAGGCCGGAGCCACCGGCTCCTTGGCGGCCGCGGGCGCACGACTCGGCTTCGCGGCCGCGGGGTCGCGGAACGGGGCCTCGATCGTCGCGCGCTCGCGCCACAGGTGGTACAGCGCGAGGGCGAAGATGGTCGTGCCGATCACGTTGGCCAGGAAGTGCCACCAGATCCGGTAGGTCGCCGCGCCGGGGCCGGGATCGAGCAGCCCGAAGATGGTCGACAGCCCGATCGCCTTGGCGCCGAACGCGACCGTCAGCGTGAGCGCGAGATGCTCGAGTCCGTGGATGCCCTGCATCAGCACGCCCATCCGGCCCCATTTGCGCGCCTTGCTCTCCAGGGCGTGGTGGGTGACCAGCGCGACGCCGACCAGTCCGGCGAGGAAGTGGAAGTTGCCCACCAGGTGCAGGATCTCCATCCCGAGCGCCGGCTTCATATGGTCGACCTGAGCGAATCCGTTGGCCAAGCCGGTGCCCCAGGGGGTCATCCAGGCCGGTGAGTTCGGGTGCTGGATCCAGTACCCGACCTGTGCCACGTGCTCCTGGAAGTGGCCGATCTGGGCGATCACACCCAGTGCGATGACACCGAGCGCGGTGCGGAACATCCACGGCCGCAACGGTCTGCGCAAGGCGACGACCAATACGGCGACCGCTGCCCACATGACGACCATCCAGGCCACCATCAGTATCGCGCCTAGGATTTCCAATCCGGTTGCTTCGGCTGCATGGTTCATGGGGAACCGCCCTTCTGCGCGCCCTCCGGCAACGGCGACGGATGGGGGATTGCTACGGAAACGCGTTCGACGCGTTGTCCGCAAGATACAAGGCGACGGGTGAATTTGTCCGAAGGTTCCGAATTTCCTGGGCTATTCACGATCCAGTGCGCGTCGTACCTGCTCAGTCTCGCTGATACGGCCAGTTCCAGTCCGCGACCTCCGGGATGTCGGCGCCGTGTTCCCTGGTCCACGCGCGTGCCGTCCATCGCGCGTCCACCATCTCCTGCCGCAGCCCCGCGGCGCGCTCACGCAGGCTCGGCACGCGATCGATCACGTCCATCACCAAGTGGTAGCGGTCCAGGTCGTTGAGCATCACCATGTCGAACGGAGTCGTCGTGGTGCCGCGCTCCTTGTAACCGCGCACGTGGAGTTCGCCGTGGTTGGTGCGCCGATAGGTCAGCCGGTGGATCAGCCAGGGATAGCCGTGGAAGGCGAAGATGATCGGCCGGTCCCGGGTGAACAGCGTGTCGAACTCGCGGTCGGGCAGCCCGTGCGGATGCTCGTCCTGCGGCTGCAACCGCATCAGGTCGACCACGTTGACCACCCGCACGCGCAGGTCGGGCAGTCGTTCGCGCAGGATCGCGGCCGCGGCCAGGGTCTCCAGCGTCGGCACGTCGCCCGCGCAGGCGAGCACCACGTCCGGCGTGCTGCCCGCCTCGTCCCGGTGGCAGGCCCACGGCCAGATGCCGATCCCGCGGGCGCAGTGCTCGGCGGCCTCGGTCACCGACAGCCAGTCGGCCTGCGGCTGCTTGCCCGCGACCACCACGTTCACGTAGTGCCGCGAGCGCAGGCAGTGGTCGTAGGTGGACAGCAGGGTGTTGGCGTCCGGCGGCAGGTACACCCGCACGATGGAGGGCTTCTTGTTCAGCACCACGTCCAGGAATCCGGGGTCCTGGTGGGTGAAGCCGTTGTGGTCCTGGCGCCAGACGTGCGAGGACAGCAGATAGTTCAGGCTGGGGATCGGGCGCCGCCACGGCACCGCCGCACTGGCGTCGAGCCATTTGGCGTGCTGGTTGAACATGGCGTCGACGATGTGGATGAACGCCTCGTAACAGGTGAACACGCCGTGCCTGCCGGTCAGCACATAACCCTCCAGCAGACCCTGGCACATGTGTTCGGACAGCACCTCGATCACCCGCCCGGCGGGGTCGAGCTTCTCGTCGCGGGCGTCGATCTCGGCCTGCCAGGCCCGGCCGGTGACGTCGAGGATGTCCTGGAGCCGGTTGCTGGCCAGTTCGTCGGGCGCGAAGGTGAGGAAGTTGTCCGGGTTGCTCCTGGTTACCTCGCGCAGCCAGGCGCCGAGCACCCTGGTCGCCTCGTGCCGGGTCGCGCCGGGCGTGGGCACCTCGACGCCGAAATCGCGCCAGTCCGGCAAGCGCAGGTCGCGCAGCAACGTGCCGCCGTTGGCGACCGGATTGGCGCTCATCCGCCGATCGCCCCCGGGCACCTGGTCGGTCAGCTCCGACACCGGTCGGCCGTCCTCGTCGAACAGTTCCTCGGGGCGGTAGGACCGCAGCCACTGCTCCAGCACGGCGCGGTGCTCCGCGTCGGTGCGAGCGCCGGGCAACGGGACCTGGTGCGCGCGGAAGGTGCCCTCGACCTGGTCGCCGTCCACCGTCGGCGGACAGGTCCAGCCCTTGGGCGTGCGCAGCACGATCATCGGCCAGCTCGTCCGCGCGCCGTCGGCGCCGCCGCGTGCGGCGCGCTGGATCCGGTCGATGCGTTCCATGCTCGTGTCCACCGCCGCGGCCATCGCCTGGTGGACCGCCGCGGGGTCCTCGCCCGCCACGACGATCGGCTCGTAACCGTATCCGCGCAGCAGGGCGAGCAGTTCCGCTTCCGGGATGCGGGCCAGGATGGTCGGGTTGGCGATCTTGTACTCGTTCAGCGCCAGGATCGGCAGCACCGCGCCGTCGCGGGCCGGGTTGAGGAACTTGTTCGCATGCCAGCTCGCGGCCAGCGGCCCGGTCTCCGCCTCGCCGTCACCGATCACGCAGAACACGGTGAGGCCGGGGTTGTCCAAGGCCGCGCCGAACGCGTGCAGCAGCGAGTAACCGAGTTCGCCGCCCTCGTGGAACGACCCCGGCGTCTCCGGCGCGCAGTGACTCGGCACCCCGCCTGGGAAGGAGAACTGGTGGAACAGCGCGCCCATGCCGGCGGCGTCGCGCGGGATGTGGCTGTAGCACTCGGAGTAGGTGCCCTCCAGCCACGCGCACGCGTTCGGGCCGGGACCGCCGTGCCCGGGGCCCGCGACGAAGACGGCGTTCAGGCCGTGTCGCCGGATCGCGCGATTGGCGTGCGCCCAGACCAGGTTCAGGCCGGGCACGGTGCCGAAGTGCCCGAGCAGCCGCGGCTTGATGTGCTCGGGCCGCAGCGGTTCCCGCAGCAGCGGGTTGGTCATCAGGTAGATCTGGCCGACCGCGAGATAGTTGGCCGCGCGCCACCACGCGTCGATCGCGGTCAACTCGTCGCGTTCCAGCGGGCCAGGGGCGTCCGCCAGCCGGTAGGGACGGGGGGCGACGGTTCGACCGCCGGCACTGCCGACGTTGTCCGCCGAAGTATCGCCACCTGCACTTGCCATATGGGTCATGCGCCGACTCTCCTCACACTCGGGGCATCGGGGACAGCGGCGCCTCGAGAAACCACTGTCCCGGGGGTCGTGCACGGTCACCGATCGGAATCGGCAACGCCGGATGGAGAATTCACCGCCAGCCTAGCGAGCTTCGCCGGGTCGGCGCGTCGCACGCGCGCGGCGGGAGGCTCTCCCGCCCGGCCGAGCGGACCGTGTGCACGTGGTCTAGGGTCCGCGGCATGCACATACTCGGAAGGATCATCGGGATCGGCGCCCTCGCCGCGACGACCATCGCGCTGGCCGCTTGCGGTTCGGACGACGAACCGTCCACCGCGACCGTCTCCCCGGCGAACACCACCGCGGCGGCCGGGCCTTCCGTCGCCCAGCGGCCGGCCACCCCGAGCAAGGGCCGGGAGTGCACCGCCGAGGACATCCGCGTCACCGGCGACTTCGGCGCCGCGCCGACCGTCACGATCCCCGACGACTGCGACCCGCCCCGGCAGCTGATCGTCGAGGACCTGATCGAGGGCAGCGGGCCCGGCGCCGCGCCCGGCCAGGCGCTGACCATGAACTACGCCCTGGTGACCTGGTCGGACAAGAAGACCCTGGACAGCTCGTTCAATCGCGGCAAGCCGTTCCAGCTCACCCTGGGCGGGAACCAGGTCATCGACGGCTGGGACCAAGGGCTCGTCGGCGTGCGGGAGGGCTCGCGCCGCCTGCTGATCGTGCCGCCCGAGCTGGGCTACGGCGCGGGCGGGCGGGGTATCGCGCCGTACGAGACGCTGGTCTTCGTCACCGACGCCGTCTCGGTGGGCGAGTAGCCCCGGCCCGCGCGGCCCGCCGAGCCACCGCCGGGTGCGGGCCCGCTCGACCGGTCAACTAACCTGGTCGGGATGCGTGGCGTACGCCGCACCCTCGTCGTCTCGGCCGAGGCCGGGACTCCGGTCCGGATCGTCGCCGGTGGGGAGCGCGGCAGCCAGCGTAGGGCTGCCTAGTCCGCCATTCCGAATCCGGAGTGCGGGGTGGGCGCCGCAAACCGAACGTCAACCAGTACGAACAACGAACAAGGAGCATGTCCGTGAAGAGCACCGTCGAGCAGCTGAGCCCGACCCGGGTCCGGATCAATGTCGAGGTGCCCTTCGATGAGCTGAAGCCGGATTTCGACCGTGCGTACAAGGCGCTGGCCAAGCAGGTCCGCATCCCCGGCTTCCGTCCCGGTAAGGCGCCCGCGAAGCTGCTCGAGGCCCGTCTCGGCCGCGGCGCGATCCTGGAGCAGGTCGTCAACGACGCGCTGCCCGGCCGCTACAGCGAGGCCGTCACCACCTCCGAGGTGAAGGTCATCGGGCAGCCGGAGATCGAGATCACCAAGATCGAGGACGGCCAGGAGCTCGCCTTCACCGCCGAGGTCGACGTGCGGCCGGAGATCGCCCTGCCGGACTACGAGAGCATCGCGGTCACCGTCGACGCGTTCACCGTCGGCGACGAGGACATCGAGGAGCAGTTGCAGTCGCTGCGCCAGCGCTTCGGCACCCTGACCGGTGTCGAGCGTCCGGTGCGTGACGGCGACTTCGTCTCCATCGACCTCTCCGCGACCGTGGACGGCCAGGAGGTGCCCGAGGCGGCCACCACCGGCCTGTCCCACGAGGTCGGCTCCGGTCAGCTCATCGAGGGCCTGGACGAGGCGCTGGTCGGATTGTCGGCGGGCGAGTCGAAGGAGTTCACCTCGACGCTGGTCGCGGGCGAGCACGCGGGCAAGGAGGCGGTCATCACCGTCACCGTGCAGACCGTCAAGGAGCGTGAGCTGCCCGAGGCCGACGACGAGTTCGCCCAGCTGGCCAGCGAATTCGACACCTTGGAGGAGCTGAAGACCGACCTGCGCGGCCGCGTCGAGCGGGTCAAGAAGGTGCAGCAGGCGGGCGAGATCCGCGACAAGGTGCTGGAGACCCTGCTCGAGCAGGTCGAGGTGCCGCTGCCCGAGGCAGTGGTCAAGGCCGAGATCGACGCGGTGACCCACGACGCGGTGCACGGCTTCGACCACGACGAGGCCAAGTTCGCCGAGGCGCTCGAGGCGCAGGGCAGCACCCGCGAGGAGTTCGACGCCGAGACCAAGGAGTCCGCCGAGAAGTCGGTGAAGACCCAGCTGCTGCTGGACGCGATCGCCGAGGCGGAGGGCACCCAGGTCGGTCAGGAGGAACTCACCGAGCGGATCCTGTTCCAGGCGCAGCGCTACGGCATGTCGCCGGAGCAGTTCATCCAGCAGGTGCAGCAGGCCGGCCAGCTCGGCGCGGTGTTCGCGGACGTGCGCCGCGGCAAGGCGCTGGCGGGCGTGGTCGGCAAGGTGACCGTCACCGACTCCGCGGGCAACCCGGTGGACACCGCCGAAATGTTCGGCGAGCCCGCCGATTCGGCGGACGAGGGCGACGCCGTCGAGACCGCCGCGGCGGACGCCGAGTAATTGGATGAAATGTCGCGTGATCGACGCCCGTGAGGTGCGCTGATTGCGCTGTGAGCGAAGAAAGGGCGGTACCGGGAGTTCGGTGCCGCCCTGCTTCGTTAATGTTTGTGACGGCAAGTTGGATACGCCCAGTCCGACCGGGTGCGGCAGATCCAACCAGTGATGGCTATGTGGCAATCCGCAACGAGCCGGCGAGAGAAGGCAGGTATCCGTGACAATCAACCAGGCAGGGGTCATGACAACCGCGACTGCTGGTCTCAACCTCAGTGATTCGGTGTACGAGCGCCTGCTGCGTGAGCGCATCATCTTCCTCGGCACGCAGGTCGACGACGACATCGCGAACAAGCTGTGCGCGCAGATCCTGCTGCTGTCGGCGGAGGATCCCACCAGGGACATCTCGCTCTACATCAACTCGCCGGGCGGCTCGGTGACCGCGGGTATGGCCATCTACGACACGATGCAGTTCGCCGAGTGCGACATCGCCACCTACGGCATGGGCCTGGCCGCGTCGATGGGACAGTTCCTGCTCACCGCGGGCACCAAGGGCAAGCGCTACGCGCTGCCGCACGCGCGCATCATGATGCACCAGCCCTCCGCGGGCATCGGCGGCTCCGCGGCCGACATCGCGATCATGGCCGAGCAGTTCGCGCACACCAAGCGGGAGCTGAACGAGCTGCAGGCGCTGCACACCGGCAAGTCGGTCGAGCAGGTCACCGCCGACGCCGACCGCGACCGCTGGTTCACCGCGTCCGAAGCCCTGGAGTACGGCTTCATCGACCACGTGATCAGCCACGCGAATCAGGCCAACGGCGCCAAGAAGTAACGCACCGGATCACCCACAGGCCCCCGGACGCCTCGAACGTCCGGCCGCCGCACCGACTTTGGAGACTCAGATGGCCAATTCGATCGACCCGCGCGCCGGTCTGTCCGGCATCGCACCGCAGAGCCCGCAGGCTCGCTACATCCTGCCGTCGTTCATCGAGCACTCGAGCTTCGGCGTCAAGGAGTCCAACCCGTACAACAAGCTGTTCGAGGAGCGCATCATCTTCCTCGGCGTGCAGGTGGACGACGCCTCGGCGAACGACATCATGGCGCAGCTGCTGGTGCTGGAGTCGCTGGACCCCGACCGCGACATCACCATGTACATCAACTCGCCGGGTGGCTCGTTCACCTCGCTGATGGCCATCTACGACACCATGCAGTACGTGCGCGCCGACGTCGCCACGGTCTGCCTGGGCCAGGCCGCCTCGGCCGCGGCCGTGCTGCTCGCCGCGGGCACCCCGGGCAAGCGGGCCTGCCTGCCCAACGCCCGCGTGCTGATCCACCAGCCGTCGCTGGAGGGCGGTATCCAGGGTCAGGTGTCGGACCTGGAGATCCAGGCCGCCGAGATCGAGCGCATGCGCCGCCTGATGGAGACCACGCTCGCGCGGCACACCGGCAAGGATGCCGATACCATCCGCAAGGACACCGACCGCGACAAGATCCTGACGGCCGAGGAGGCCAAGGAGTACGGGATCATCGACACGGTGTTCGACTACCGCAAGCTCAGCGCGCAGAAATAAGTCGCCGATAGTCGTTCCGGCGGGCCGGCACGACAGGGCGAATTGCCGATCCCGGCGGTGATTCGCTTGTAAATTGTTTCATAACAGGGAATTCCGGCCGGGGAGTATGCCACCCGGTATGCTGCCCGGCCGGACCGCTCACGCGCCGCCGAGGTTCGAGAATGTGTTCGAACCCGGGCCACGGCGCGCCGGGCGGTCGGGAGGACTCGGTCGCCGGTCCGGCGGGCGGATCGCCTTTCGGCGTCGTGACGACTCGCACAACCCGCGCGAGAAACATGCGCGAGTTGTCGACCTCCATCCCGAACACCGGGTACGGTCGACCTAGGGACCTTTGCTCCCGGTTGACAGCACTGCCCGCCGGTTCAGGATCAGCCGATGCGTTTGCGGCTGCGAAAGTGGTGGACAGCTGGCAACCTGGACGGACGGTTGCACGCGGACAAGGAAGTAGGGACCCACGAGATGGCGCGCATCGGAGATGGCGGCGATCTGCTGAAGTGCTCGTTCTGCGGAAAGAGCCAGAAGCAGGTCAAGAAGCTCATTGCGGGACCAGGGGTGTACATCTGCGACGAGTGCATCGATCTCTGCAACGAGATCATCGAGGAGGAACTCGCCGAATCGAGCGAGGTCAAGCTCGATGAGCTGCCCAAGCCCGCCGAGATCCGGGACTTCCTGGAGAACTACGTCATCGGGCAGGACACCGCCAAGCGCACTCTCGCGGTGGCCGTCTACAACCATTACAAGCGCATTCAGGCCGGTGACAAGGGTCGCGACAGCCGCGGCGAGACCGTCGAGCTGGCCAAGTCCAACATCCTGATGCTGGGTCCCACCGGCTGCGGCAAGACCTATCTGGCCCAGACGTTGGCGAAGATGCTGAACGTGCCGTTCGCCATCGCCGACGCCACCGCGCTCACCGAGGCCGGATACGTCGGCGAGGACGTCGAGAACATCCTCCTGAAACTGATCCAGGCCGCCGACTACGACGTCAAGCGCGCCGAAACCGGCATCATCTACATCGACGAGGTCGACAAGATCGCCCGCAAGAGCGAGAACCCGTCGATCACCCGCGACGTCTCCGGTGAGGGCGTGCAGCAGGCGCTGCTGAAGATCCTGGAGGGCACGCAGGCGAGCGTGCCGCCGCAGGGTGGGCGCAAGCACCCGCATCAGGAGTTCATCCAGATCGACACCACCAATGTGCTGTTCATCGTGGCGGGCGCCTTCGCGGGGCTGGAGAAGATCATCTCCGACCGTACCGGCCATCGCGGCATCGGATTCGGCGCCGAGGTGCGGTCCAAGGCCGAGATCGACACCACCGACCACTTCGCGGACGTCATGCCGGAGGATCTGATCAAGTTCGGCCTGATCCCCGAGTTCATCGGCCGTCTGCCTGTGGTCGCCTCGGTGACCAACCTGGACAAGGAATCGCTGGTCAAGATCCTGTCCGAGCCGAAGAACGCGCTGGTCAAGCAGTACGTCCGGTTGTTCGAGATGGACGGGGTCGATCTCGAGTTCACCGACGACGCGCTGGAGGCCGTCGCCGACCAGGCGATCCTGCGCGGCACCGGCGCGCGCGGCCTGCGGGCGATCATGGAGGAAGTGCTGCAGCCCGCCATGTACGACATCCCCAGCCGCGACGACGTCGCCAAGGTGGTCGTCAACGCGGACACCGTCAACGACAACGTCCTGCCCACCATCGTGCCGCGCAAGCCGCAGCGGCCGGAACGCCGGGAGAAGTCGGCGTAGTTCGGGTGTGGCGGCGTCCTCCCGGGGGTAGTTCTCGGTGAGGGTTGAGCAAACAGCCTAGTTCCGGCGGGTGTTTCTTCCGGAGCGCATTCGCACCCGTGAGCACCTCGCACGAGACTGCCGCGGGCGACTGGACCGAGGTCCTCATGTCGGCAGGCTTGGCCAATCCCACCTACGTTCTCCCCGCTGTTCGCAATGCCGATCACCCGGCCGAGCGGCTCAAGATCTCCGTGACCGCCCCGAGTGAACTCATCACCTTGTGCGCGGTCGCGGGCGAGGTCGACCATTACACCGTCGAGGTGTTCCGCCGCAGGTTGATCGGTTCGCTGGGCGCGGCGGCGCCCGTGGTGGTGATCGATCTGTCGAAAGTCACGTTCTTCGGTGTCGCCGGGCTGCACGTCCTGATCGACGCGCGCTCCGTGCTGGCACAGGATGGTCGCAGGCTGCGTCTGGTCACCGGTACGCGGTGTGTCGACCGGCTGCTGCAGCTGGCCGGTGATCTCGCGCGCTTCGAGGTCATGCCCGGTCTCGCCGACGCCGTGCTCGACGCGGTCTGAACGCCGGGTGGTTACGATCGGTGCATGTTCGCCAACCGGCGCTTGGAGCGCAAGGTCGACGCGTTGCACGCCAAGCTCGATCTGATCATGGCCCATCTGGGCATCGAGGCGCCGGCGCCGGGAGTGCCGGTGCGTGCCGTGCCGTCGGTTCCACACGGCGACGGCATAGCGGAAATCGACGCGCTCTTGATGCAGGGCAGGAAGATTCACGCGATCAAGCGGTATCGCGAGCTCACCGGGTGCGGTTTGAAAGAGGCCAAAGAAGCGGTCGAACGGCGCTACCCGTACTGACTGCGGGAAGCGGCGGAGTGGATGTCGGTCGCCGATACGGCCGCGCAGGCGGCGTTGATCGGTGACGACTGTCGTTGCGCCGCTGCGTTATACCTAGCTGTGCGCGCCGTGCGCCAAAGGGGTTTGGAAATGCACGGGGAGGGCAGTGTCCGCACCGGACCGTGTGTCCTCCACGGACGGTTCCGGCAAGGGGTCGTGCCCGCCTGGCTCGGGCAGGTTCCGTACCTGCTCGGTGGCGTAGCTGATCGCGCGCCCGTACCGCGCGCTCGCAGCGTCGTGGATGAGCAGGGCGACGCCGATCATCACCGGAGCGACTGCGTGCACGGCGGCGTCGAACCACCGCCCCGCACTCACGTAGGGATAGGTGTTCAGTGCCACGGTGAGCGCGAGCAAGGAGATCTCGGCCGCGGCCACTTGGCTGCGGTTGTCCAGCACGCCCCACTCGGTGACCTTGTTCGTGCCGATCATGATGATGATCAGCGAAACGCTGATCATCGCCTCGAGCAGGTAGCTGAACCAGTACAGCGGGTCGGTCGGCCCGCCCGGCGCGATGTTCTGCTGGACGTTGACCGCCGACCACAGCATTCCGGCCGCGACCACGCCCGCCAGCGCGCCGAGTGACCACGAACGGTGCCGGTACAGTGACGCCAGCCTGGCGTGCGGGCTGGACGCGCGACGCTGCGCAGCGATGGCCTTGCGCGCCAGCAGCAGATCCCTGATCTCGGCTTTCTCGATGGCCTCTGAGGTGTTGCGCGCCCGGTCGGAGGCGGCGGCGGCCGCCTCGGCCTGCTTCCAGCGCTGGTCGCGATCCTGCGTCCGGATACGCTCGGCCAGTTCGCGTTCGGCGAACAGTTCGTCCTCCGACAGGGCGCCGGTCAGCGCCGGGTCGAACTGGTAGGCGAGGCGGCCGCGGGCCTTCTCGACTCGTCTGGCCAGCCGTACGACGTCGTCGTCCGTGGTCTGTTCGTCGAGCATGCGGCTCCAAAGGGTCGGGCGGAGGGGAACTCGAGAAACCGAAGACGCCGGCACGGTCCACCGTTCGGCCGAGCTCACTCGGCCGCAGCACGGCCAGGCGACGTCAACACCTCCTATTCTTAGTGCATTCCACGCCGCAGCGACAGTCCGGAGTGCCCGCGGCGCCGAAGTACCAGGTCGGGTCGTATCTTTCGCGCAGCGCCGCGGCTACTTTCAGGCCCAGGGCACCCGGCAGGAATCGGTGCTGAAACCCTGCGCGGTGATCCCGAGCGCCGAGTTGAACCGAGCACGTGAGTTTTCCAGCGCGATGTGATAGCTGAGCTCGACCACGCCGGCGCGGCCGAAACGCCGCTCGAGGTCGGCGACCTGCTCGTCGGTGACCGCGGTGGGCGTGGCGGTCATCGCGTCGGCGTAGGCGATGGCGGCGCGCTCGTCGTCGGAGTACAGCGGCGAGGTCGCGTAGTCCGCGATGTGCTCGAGCCGGGCGACGTCCAGTTCGCCCAGGCGCATGAGCATGGCGCCGAAGTCGACGCACCACGAGCAGCCGACCGTCCACGCCGTGCGGTAGACGGCGATCTCGCGGATGACGGCGGGCAGGGCAGTGCTGGCCTTGTCGACCATGGTCTCGTGCACCGCGTTGGCGGTGAGCAGTTTCGGGTGGTTGGCGGTGACGGCGAAGGGCTCCGGCACTTCCCGGAAGCGGCGCTTGGCCAGCCGGTACAGCAGCTTGGTCAGCGGTCCGGCTTGCTGCGGGGTGACGGCGGCGATACGGGTGGCGCCCATGGCGATCTCCTTCGATCAGCGGATGTGGTTCCTACTTCTCGGACGAGAGACCGTGCCGGAATGTGATGGGGCTGCGGTGTGACCTGGCGCACCCGGCCCCCGGCGGTCACTCGGGCTCGACCCGCATGTCCTCCTGGCTCCAGTAGGCGCGCATCCCGGTGATCCGGCCTTCCTCGTCGAACTGCATCACGTCGATCGGCGCGAGGACGAAGCGCTGCCCGCCGACCTTGGTGACGATGGTGAACGGGAACGCGGCCTGGTTGCCCGCGATCCTGATGTCCTCGGGCCGCAGCTCGGTCTCTCGATCGAGTGCGGCGATCACCTCGTAGAACTCGCGGATGGCGGCGTGGCCCCGCTTGGGCGGGGTGCCGACCGGGTCCTCCACGACGGCGTCGGGCGCGTACAAATTCACGATCTCCTCGGTCGGGCCGGAGCCCACCAGCTTGACGTACTGCTCGACCACGTCGCGGATCTGCTTGGCCATCGAGTCTCCTTCGAAGTGTAACGTGTTCTAGTTTTCAGCCTAGCAAGTTCGCCCGCCCGATTCGATCCCGTGCGCTCGATCCAGCACGACGATCCGGACTCCGGTGGCCAGCAGAGCGGTGGGCGACAGCCCGAACAGCGCGCGGAAAGCGTCGCTGAAATGGGACGGGCTGGCGAAGCCCGCGGCGGCCGACGCGACGGTGAGGTTCGCGCCTTCGGCGATCGCGCGCCCGGCGCCGAGCATCCTGGCCCACAGCCGGTACCTCCGGAACGAGGTGCCCGCCTGGGCCGCGAACAGGTGCAGGAATCGTGACTCGGACAGGTGCGCCGCCGCGGCGAACCGGTCGGCGGGAAGCTCGTGCGCGGGATGGGCCAGGAGGCTCGCCATCGCCGCGGCCACGCGGTCGTCCAGTGCGGGGACCGGCGCCGCCCCGACGAGTCGTGCCAGTGCGCACGGATCGGGACACCCGTTTCGCGCGGCCGCGCCGAGCGCGGTCTCCGCGCGGTGGGCGAGTCCGAATTCGTTGTCCCACTGGGTCATCAGGTCACGGCATGCCCGAGCATTGCGCGATCCGGGGTCCAGGTAGCAGAACATCATGTGATCGCCGCCCGCGACCACGCGGTGTACCCGGCGCGGTGGGATCAGCGCGCTGCGAACGGTGTGCGCTCTCTCATCGGCCTCGAGCGTGAACGGGGCGTCGACCCCGACGGCGAGGCAGTCGACCGCGGTCGAATGCGCCCCCAGGCGCAGCGACGGCCCGCGATAGATCGCTTGCCCAGCCCACAGCCACAGCGCCGCGGGCAAAGTGCTCGGGTCCATGCCGTCATGCTGTCACGGCCGGGTGAACCGCGACGGCCTCTGTTGTGCTACGCGAGTAGCGGCGCCACTCGGTACGGGCCGACTGCGCCGGATACGGGGGATCGCCGTTGATCCCCCCTGGTTCGCCGTTGAACCATGACCCGCGCTCGGTATCTGCTGACTCTGTCGCGGACGGCGCGTCAGGTGTTACCGCCCCGGTGCACGCGCCGCTGCGCGGCCTGCCGGGGTGCTCGGCGCACGCGGTGGCGCGGCGGTTCCTTTCGTCCTTTTCGCCCGTCCGGGGTCGGCCGTTCGCTGGTTCCGACGGCGTCAATCGAGGAAATTCCTCGCTATTTCCGCTGCTCGTGCCCGGTGTGTCGAGCTTGCGCTCCCGGTGCCGTGCTGTTTACTCGGTCCGGTCAACCAGATGTTCGAGTGACGAGTGGAAGCGGAGGAGACATGGCACTGCCTACCATGACCGCAGAGCAGCGCACCGAGGCCCTGGCCAAGGCGGCTGCGGTCCGCAAGGCACGCTCCGAACTGATCGGCAAGGTGAAGGCGGGCAAGGTCTCGGTCGCGGACCTGCTGAAGAAAGCCGACTCCGACGAGCTGGTCAAGAAGACCAAGGTGGCCGCGGTGATCAAGGCCCTGCCCGGTGTCGGCCCGGTGAAGGCCGCGAAGCTGATGGACCAGGCCGAGATCCCCGAGGACCGGCGCATCGGCGGTCTCGGCGCGCGGCAGCGCGCGGCGCTGCTGGATGCGCTGAAGGACTGACCGGCGGGCCTCGCCGTCATGGACGCACCGGATCACGCCCGTGGTGATCGCCCACGGGCGTCCCGGACTCGCCGGAGCGGATCGCCGATCAGCGGGACGCGCGGGGACGGCGGCGGGGAAAACGCACCGTGATCGGCTGCGGATCCGACAGGGGCAGATTCCCGCGCGGCGGTACCAGGACGCAGATCGCTCCGCCGACCACGAGCAGCAGCGCCGCGATCAGGCTGGCGGCGAAGCTCGCCCCGCCCATTCCGGCGGGCTTGTGCAGGACGTGGTAGAGGAAGTGGGGGACACCGAAGGTCAGCCAGCCCACGCCCGCTATCCGGGCCGCCGTCGTGCCGTCGACGACGAGCGCGGCGATCGTTACCGCGGTCAGCGCCAAGAAGAAGGCTCCGACGTCGGCTGCCAGATGATGGTTGTAGGGGCCGTCCGCCGCCACCCACCGGGCGCCGAACCCCGGAAAGCTGGTGTACCAGGAACGCGGCGCCAGCGTGGCCCACAGGCCGATGACGGCGCCCTGCACCGCCAAGACGGCCAGCACGATCCGCGTGAGCAGCAGGCGGCGGTACTGCTCGAACCGCATTCGTACCCGCAGGCCCTCGGAGTTGCCCTGCACCGAGATCCGCATCGGCCGCTCCGTTCCCGCCGAATCCGTTTCGGCTCCGTGCAGTCACGGTAAAACGCGTGCCCGGCGCGGGCAATAGTGAGTCAGGCCAACCGGGAACTCGCGCCGGGATCGGCGCGGATCCGCTCGGGGGTGCTGTAGACGTTCATGGTGTCGCCGCGCAGGAAACCGACCAGGGTCAGCCCGGCCTCGGCGGCGAGATCCACCGCCAGCGAACTCGGCGCCGAAACCGCGCCGAGCAGGGGAATCCCGGCCATGACGGCCTTCTGCACCAGCTCGAACGAGGCGCGCCCGCTCACGACGAGCACCAGATCATGGGCGGGAACGCGGGTTTCGCGCAGTGCCCAGCCGATCACCTTGTCCACCGCGTTGTGCCTGCCGATGTCCTCGCGGACCGCCAGCGCTTCGCCCTCGGCGGTGAACAGGCCCGCGGCGTGCAAGCCGCCGGTGACGTCGAACACCGATTGGCGATCGCGCAGCATGCCGGGCATGGCGGCCATGGCGCGGGTGTCCACCACGGGGCCGTCGGCCGGCAGCGGGAATCGGGTGCGGGTGCGCACCTCGTCCAGGGCCGTCTTGCCGCACAAGCCACAGGCTCCGGTGGTCAGGAAGGCCCGGGTCGGGACCGGGACGGGCGCGCGCAGGGTGACGTCGAGGACGTTGTAGGTGTTGCGGCCCTGGTCGTCGGTACCGGCGCAGTAGCGGGCCGCGACGATGTCCTCGGCGGAGCCGATCATGCCTTCGCCGAGCATGAATCCGTGCACCAGATCGATGTCGTCGCCGGGGGTGCGCATGGTGACCGTCAGCGATCGCCCGTCGACGCGGATCTCGAGTGGTTCCTCGACGGCGAGGGTGTCCGGACGCAGGATCTCCCCGGTGGGCGAGATCCGGCGCGTTCGGCGGCGGGCGGTGACGCGACTCATGCTCTGCCCTCGCCCGCGGCCTCGAACCGAACGGTCACCGCCTTGGAGACCGGAGTGTTCGACCGTTTCGCGACGTGCTCCAGCGGCACCAGCGGGTTGGTCTCGGGGTAGTAGGCCGCGGCGTTGCCTCGTGGGGTGGGGTAGGGCACGAGGCGGAAGCCTTCGACGCGGCGTTCGGTGCCGTCGATCCATTCGGAGACGACGTCGACCAGGTCGCCGTCGGCGAAGCCGAGTGCGGTGATGTCGTCGGGGTGCACCAGGACGACTTTGCGGCCGTTGTGGATGCCGCGGTAGCGGTCGTCGAGGCCGTAGATGGTGGTGTTGTACTGGTCGTGACTGCGCAGGGTTTGCAGGATCAGCTTGCCGTCGGGGACCGGCAGCCAGGTCAGTTCGTTGACCGCGAAGTTGGCTTTGCCGGTGGCGGTGCGGAATTCGCGGGCGTCGCGGGGCGGGTGGGGGAGCTGGAATCCGTTGCGGGCGCGAACTTTGGTGTTGTAGTCGGCGCAGCCGGGGACGACGCGGGCGATGGCGTCGCGGATGTGGTCGTAGTCGCGGGCGAAACGCGCCCACGGCACGGGGTGCTCGGGCGCGAAGAGCGCTCGGGCGAGTTCGCAGACGATGGCGACTTCGCTGCGCAGCTGGTCGCTGACCGGTTTCAGCCGCCCGGTGGACAGGTGCACCATCGACATCGAGTCCTCCACCGACACCTGATGTTTGGCGCCGTCGGGGGCGAGGTCGAGGTCGGTGCGCCCGAGCGTGGGCAGGATGAGCGCGGTGCGGCCGTGCACGACGTGGCTGCGGTTGAGTTTGGTGGAGACCTGCACGGTGAGCGCGCAGCCGCGCAGCGCGGCCTCGGTCACGGCGGTGTCGGGGGTGGCGGAGACGAAGTTGCCGCCCATGCCGAAGAAGACTTTCGCGCGTCCGTCGCGCATGGCGCGGATGGCCGCGACGGTGTCGAGGCCGTGCGCGCGCGGGCTGGTGATGCCGAACTCGCGATCGAGAGCGCCGAGGAAAGCCTCGGGCATCTTCTCCCAGATGCCCATGGTGCGGTCGCCCTGGACGTTGGAATGGCCGCGCACCGGGCACACGCCGGCGCCCGGCTTGCCGATCATGCCGCGCAACAGCAGCAGGTTGGTGGCCTCCTCGATGGTGGCCACGGCATGGGCTTGCTGGGTGAGGCCCATCGCCCAGCACAGGATGATGTTGCGCGACCGGGCGAACACCTCGGCGGTGTGCTCGAGTTCGGCCGTGCTGAGGCCCGTCGCTTCCAGTACGGTGTCGAGATCGACTGCGCGCGCGTGCTTTTCGTATTCGGCGTAGCCCGCGCAGTGGGCATCGACGAACGCCCGGTCGACGACTGTGCCCGGCGCGCGATCCTCGGCTTCCAGCAGTAGGCGGCCCAGCGCCTGGAACAGGGCCAGATCGCCGCCGAGGCGGATCTGCAAGAAGTCGTCGGCGATCTGCACGCCGGTGGTGACGCCTTTGACCGTCTGCGGATCGCGGAAGGCGAGCAGGCCGGTCTCCGGCAGCGGATTGACGGCGATGACGCGGGCGCCCCTGGCTTTGGCGGCGGCCAGCGCGCTGAGCATCCGCGGATGGTTGGTGCCCGGGTTCTGGCCCGCGACGACGATCAGGTCGGCCTCGGCGAAGTCATCGATGGAGACCGAGCCCTTGCCGATCCCGATCGAACCGAGCAGTGCGGCGCCGGAGGACTCGTGGCACATGTTGGAGCAGTCGGGCAGGTTGTTGGTGCCGTAGCTGCGCACCAGCAGTTGATACAGGAACGCGGTCTCGTTGCTGGTGCGGCCGGAGGTGTAGAACACCGCCTCGTCGGGCGAGTCCAGACCGCGCAGAGTGTCCGCGATCAACCGGTAGGCCTCGTCCCACGCGATGGGGGAGTAGTGGGTGTCACCGGGCCGCAGCACCATGGGGTGGGTCAGCCGCCCCTGCTGCCCCAGCCAGTAGCCGGACTTCTCGCTCAGTTCGGCGATCGAGTGCGCGGCGAAGAACTCCGGCGTGACCGTCCGCAGCGTGGCTTCCTCGGCGACCGCCTTCGCGCCGTTCTCGCAGAACTCCGCAGGCCTGCGGTGACCGGTCGGCTCCGGCCAAGCGCAGCCGGGGCAGTCGAAGCCGTGCACCTGATTCACCCGCGCCAACGTTCGGGCGGTCCGGATGACGCCCATCTCCTCGACCGAGCGCTTCAGCGCCACCCCCACCGCGGTGACGCCCGCGGCCTGCTTCTCGGGTGGGGTCACGGTCAGCTCGGACTCGTCGACGTCCCGGCTCGGTCCGTTTCGGTGCATGCCGCCATTGTCCTCCCCACGTCGCCGGGAGCGGCGGTGGACCGGCTACCTGCCGTCTCGACCGCAGCCGCCGCACGTCCCCGCGGAATTCGACTGCGCCCGTCGCACGTCGGGTGGGTCGAACTCGGGTGGCTGCGCAAGTCGGGGTCGAATCCAGGTGGCTGCGCATGTCGGGCGGGTCGAATCCGGGTGGCTGCGCAAGTCGGGCAGGTCGAATCCGGGTGGCTGCGCACGTCGGACGGGTCCGACTCGGGCGACAGCTTCCGCACGGGTCGGCACCCGCCGGATGTCAGGAACGACGGCGCGCGCCCGCGCTGTCGGCCATGCCTGTGCGCTGGTCGTCGCCGCGGTAGGTGAGCACTCGCTCGCTGACGCGGACGCGCCAGCCCGGCGGCAGTTCGGTCGGGGACGCGCTGATCCGGGTCCACTGATCGGTGCCGGGCGCGGCGATGAAGGTGCCCGAGGTGGCCGCGGCGTCCCGGACGTACACCTTGCCGCCGTCGACCGACACGTAGGCGTGCACGCGGGAGACGTGGCGGTCGCGCTGGATGACGATCGGGGCGGCGGTGGCGGCACGGACCGATTCGTCCACCTGCGGCCCCCGCCCGATGACATAGGCGCGGTTCAACGGGTAGGCGGCGCCGTCTTCGGTGACCAGGGCGCCGACAGCGGCGTCTCCAGGCGGGTGCGTCACCCGCGTCCCACCGTTTCCCGGTGCTTTGCGCAGCGCGATCGGCTCGTGCGCGGGCTGCACTTGGGACCACGCGAGCGGCCGGTCCGTGGCGGGCCGGGGCGGACGCGGTTTGGCGAGGGGACGCGCCGACTCGGTCGGCCGGACGGGCGGCGCCGGGGGCACGACCGCCTCCGACGCGCCGGTCGGTTCGGGCATCGCGGCGAAGCCGGCCGCGGCCGTCGGCTCCGGCTCGCCCGGTGCGGAAGCCTCGGACGCCCGGGGCTCGACGGTCTTCCCGGCGCTTCGCACGGCGGCGTGCAGGACGAAGCCGCCGCCGGGGACCACGCCGGCGCGCAGGTCGGTGCGGGGCAGCGCGGCCGGTGGCGCGCCGGCGCCCGCGCCGATCGTGATGCGGCGCACGGGTTCGCGCACGATCTCGTCCACCCAGGTGAACGCACGGCCGCCGTCGAGGCGGCGAGTGCCCTCCGCGCCGTGGATCTCCGCGATCACGGGTCCGCGCAGGAGGATCAGCATGCCGTCGCCGGTAGGGGCGACGACGCCGAACGGCGGCGGCTGGACCGTGCTGCCGAAGATCACCGCGGCGAGGCGCTGCGCCAGCGCGGCGCCGGGGTGCTCGCCCTCGGCGACGGCTTCGATGGTGCCGAGTATGCGGTCGGTGGAGGTGGTTTCGGCACCGAGATAAGCGACGACCGCACCGAAGCGGGCGACCAGCCCGTCGCCCGGTGCGACACCAACGGTGGACGGTTTCTTGCGCACCCGCGCCCTCCTTCCCGGCGCACTACCGGCATACCGAAGCCAGCATAGAGCGTCGGTAGCGACCGAACCGGGGTCTCGCGCCATCGCGAATCCGAGTCGGGGGACGCTCGAATGCGCGGTCCGGTCCTCGAATCACGCGCTGCCGCGCGCGTTCTCGCGAGGGCCGCTGCCCGCCTGGGCGACGGCTGTGAGCTGGGGATTGTGGTCTTTTCCGCAGCAACAGGTAGCCATGCATGTCATGTGCCGCTGTGTCGACGGCCACAGGGCGGGAATTTCGAGTATCGGTTTCGTTGCCGACCACCGCCAGGCAGCCTGCGCTCCCGCTGAAGTCGTATGTCCGTTTGCGACTACTCGGCTCGCTCAGCGCGCACTGCGCGAGCACGGGCCCGCGACCTCACCCGAACGGCGTTCGTCCTGGTTATGCTCGGCCCATGTGCGCAGCCGTCAGCCGCCGGTCCCGTCCGGCCAAAGCCCCGCTCAGTCGTGCGGCGATCATCGAGACCGGCCTGCGCATCCTGGACCGGGACGGGGCGGCGGCGCTGACGATGCGCCGGGTGGCGCAGGAACTGGACACCGGCGCCGCCTCTCTGTACGTCTACCTCGCCAATCGCGACGATCTGCTGGCCGCCATGCTCGACCATGTCCTCGGCGGCGTCCCGGAACCCGCCGGAGCGGATTGGCGGCAGCGGCTCACCGCGCTTGCCGATGCCATGGTCGCGGCGATGAGCAGGCACGAAGGGCTGGCGCTCGTCGCGCTCGGAACCGTTCCGAGCAGCCCGAACGCGTTGCGGCTGGTGGAATTCATGCTCGGCTCCCTCATCGAGGCGGGACTGGACGATCGCACCGCGGCGTGGGCGGTGGACCTGCTCTTCCTGCACATCACCGCGTCGGCGGCCGAGCAGAGCGCGCACAACGTCGGCGGCGGCACCGAGCAGGAGTACCTCGCCGCGATGCGGCGGCGCTTCGCCGAGCTGCCCGCCGACCGCTATCCGACGGTCGTGGCCATGCGGGAGGCTCTGCTGACCGGCGACGGCGACGCGCGCGCCGCCTGGGCGACGCGGGTGCTGCTCAACGGCATCCTCGCCACCCGGGCGGAGTGAAATTCGCTGGTCCACGCAACTGCCGCCGACGCAGAATAATCCGGTGATCCGTCCGGCGACGACCGAAGACCTCCCCGTGCTGCGAGACATCGAACGCGCGGCGGGCAAGCCGTTCGCGGAGATCGGCATGACGGCCGTGGCCGACGACGAACCTCCGTCGCTCGCAACGCTGCGCGAGTTCCAGCGAGCCGGGCGCGCATGGGTGTGGACCGACGACGACGTGCCGATCGCGTATCTGCTGCTGGGGGTGGTCGACGGGAACGCTCATATCGAGCAGGTCTCGGTGCACCCCGACGGCGCCGGGCGCCGGATCGGCAAGCGCCTGATCGACCGGGCCGCCCGCTGGGCGGCTGCCGAGGGCCTGCCCGCGATGACGTTGACCACGTTCACCGAAGTCCCTTGGAACGGCCCGTATTACCAGCGCCTCGGCTTCCGGTACCTCTCCACGGAGGAGGAGACGCCTGGGCTGGCCGCCCTGCGGGCCGCTGAACGTGACCATGGCCTCGACCGCTGGCCGCGTGCGTGCATGCGCGCGGAACTGTCCGATTGGTCGATGGACCCAGCCGCGCCACGCTAGGTGAGTGCGCGCGCGGCCGCGGCGGCCGCGGCGGCCCGGTCTTCCGGAACCAAGCCGATGCGCGTGCGCCGATCCAGCAGATCCTCGGCGTCGAGCGCGCCTTCGTGGGAGACCGCGAACGCGAATTCGGCGCCGAGCACGTCGATTCCGGGCGCGACCGGTTCGGCCAGGGCCGGGTCACGGCGTGCCGCGGCCAGCACTGCGGCGGCCTCGCTGCCGTAGCGTTCGATCAGCACGGGCGGGGCGTCGACGCGGTCGCGCGCCGCGCCGGAGACCGCCCCGACCAAAGGGAGCCGCCGGGTGCGGCACGGCCCCGCGGCGAGACCGCCGTGCGCGACCGCGGCGTCGATCACGTCCTCGGCCATCTTCCGGTAGGTGGTGAGCTTGCCGCCGACGACGGTGACGATCCCGGTCGGCGCGCGCAGCACCGCGTGCTCCCGGGAGATGTCGGACGTGCTGTCGTCGGCGGTCTGCAACAGTGGACGCAATCCGGCGTACGAGCCGCGCATATCGTCGCGGGTCAGTGGTTCACGCAAGGCGGGGTTGATGGTGTCGAGCAGGAAATCGATCTCGCCGTCGGTGGGCTTCGGCTCGTCGGGCACCGGTCCCGGCGCGTCCTCGTCGGTCAATCCCAGGTACACCCGGCCGTGCGCGGCGGGGAAGGCGAAGACGAAGCGGCCGATGCTGCCGGGCACCGGCACGGTCAGCGCGGCGGTGAGGCCCCCGAAGGACTCCGCGGAGAACACCAGGTGCGTGCCGCGGCTCGGCCGCAGCCGGATGCTCGGATCCACCTGGTCGGCCCAGACGCCGGTGGCATTCACCACGGTGCGCGGTCGCACCGCGAGGGTCTCGCCGGTGCGAGTGTCGCGCAGGGTCGCCGAATTCCCGGACACCGACAGCGCTTCGACCCGGGTGAGCACCCGCGCGCCGTGCGCGGCCGCGGTGCGCGCCAGCGCGACTACCAGGCGCGCGTCGTCCACCAATTGCCCGTCCCACGCCTGTAGCCCGCCGCGCAGGTCCGCGCGGCGCACGGTCGGCGCCAGCCGCACCGCCTCGGCGGCGGTGACGCGCCGGGACCGGGGCAGGATGGCAGCCGGGGTGCCCGCGCCGCGCCGCAGCAGGTCGCCCGCCAGGAAACCGGCCCGCACCAGGGCGGCTTGCGCGCCGCCGACACCCGGCAGCAGTGGCACCAGCTGCGGCAGCGGGCGCACCAGATGCGGCGCCGTGGTGCGCATCAGGATGCCGCGTTCCACCGCGCTCTCGTGGGCGATGCCGACGCGCCCGCCGGCCAGGTAGCGCAGGCCGCCGTGCACCAGTTTGGAACTCCAGCGGCTGGTGCCGAAGGCCAGATCCCGGCGCTCCACCAGCACGGTTCGCAGCCCGCGGGCGGCGGCGTCCAGGGCGGCGCCCGCGCCGGTGACGCCGCCGCCGATCACCAGCACGTCGATCTCGGCCCCGTCGCCGAGCCGGGCCAGGTCCTCGGCCCGGCGGGCGGCGTTCAACGCGGAGTCTCCGGTGTGGCTCGAAATCTTGTCCATCACAATGCCTTTCCGATCGAGCGGGAAGCGTTCCAGCGCGCGCTCATCGCGGTCCGTCGCCGTCTGCGGCCGCGTGATCGCCGAGGTAGCCGTCGATCGCGCGGCGGAGTTCGGCGTCGAGGTGCGCGCCGGACAGCAACGCCGCGACGGTGCCCGCCGACTGCACTGCCGACTGGGCGATCAGCAGCAGCATCGTGGCCATCCGCTCCGGATCGCCGTCGCGAATGGAGCCGTCCCGCTGGCCTTCCCGGATGCCCGCCGCGAACAGCTCGATCAGAGTGCGCTGGTTGCGCCCGAGCCGGCCGAAGACATAGGTGAGCATCAGGTCGGTGTCGGTGCGGAAGATCTTGTCGAACAACGGATTGGACCGGATCGTCGCCGCTCCCGCGACCACGCCCTCGACCAGCCTGGTGCGCGCGTCGCCTACGGTCGGCATGGTCGCGGCCACGATGCCGCGCAGCTCGCGGACCAGCAGCTCGGCCACCAGCGCGCCGGTGTCGGGCCAGCGGCGGTAGACGGTCGGCCTGCTGACGCCCGCACGGCGCGCCACCTCGGTGAGCGTGGTGCGGCGCACGCCGAACTCCTGCACGCAGGCGCGGGCCGCGTCGAGGATCGCCAGGTCGATCGCGGAGAGCGTGGTCTCGGCGGAGTCGTCAGGAGCGCTCAAGGTGTCACCACCGGGGGTCGATGGGTCGGCGGGCCGCCGACCAGGAGAAACGGGTGCAATGCTTGTTACTGATTGACATTCTATGTCAAACTGTAACGCATGGTGGAGACGCAACAGCACACCGGTGGCGGTCCGGCGGTCCCGGTGGGGACCGGCGACAGCGGATCGACGGCGGATATGGTCTGGGACGCCTGGGGTGTCCCGGCTGGGCACCAGGCACTTCCGGAACGAATCCGCGGTCTGCTGACGCAGGTCTTCGGAGTGTCCGGCAACCCGGTGGCGCGCCGCGATGAGGGCGACGTGCCGCTGCGTGAATCGGCGCTGCCACAGGCGCGGCGAGCCGGGTTGATCGAGGTGGTCGGCGCCGGCAACGTGTCGGCCGAGCACCGCGATAGGTTGCGGCACGCCGGGGGGAAGAGTACGCCGGATCTGCTGCGCCGCCGGGCGAACAGCCCGCAGGACGCACCGGACGCGGTCGTCTTCCCCGCCGATCACGATCAGGTTCTCGCCGTGCTGGCCTACTGCGCGGAGCACGCCGTGGCGGTGGTCCCGTTCGGCGGCGGCACCAGCGTGGTCGGCGGTGTCGATCCCGTGCGCGGTCGCTTCGACGCCGTGATAGCGCTGGACCTGCGCAGGCTCGACGGCGTCACCGACATCGATCCGGTCAGCGGCACCGTCACGCTCGGCGCGGGACTCACCGGTCCGCGCGCGGAGGAACTGCTGGGCGGGCACGGCCTTTCCCTCGGCCACTTCCCGCAGAGTTTCGAGTTCGCCACCATCGGCGGCTTCGCCGCGACCAGGTCGTCCGGCCAGGCATCGGCGGGTTACGGCCGGTTCGACGACATGGTGCAGCGGGTGCGGATCGCCACGCCCACCGGCACGCTGCACCTCGGCCGCGCCCCCGCCTCGGCGGCGGGCCCGGACCTGCGCGAGTTGTTCGTCGGTTCGGAAGGCACGCTCGGTGTGATCACCGAGGTCACCGTGCGGGTGCACCCGATCCCGGAAACCGTCGCGTACCAGGCGTGGTCGTTCCCCGACTTCGCGACCGGCGCCGCCGCCTTGCGCTCGGTGGTGCAGGCGGGCGCGGCGCCGACCGTGCTCCGGCTCTCCGACGAGGCGGAGACCGGGATCAACCTCGCTCGCTCCGGCGATATCGGCGGCAACCCGGTCGCCGGATGCCTGGCCGTCACCACGTTCGAAGGCAGTGCGGCGCATGTCGCCGCGCGTAGCGCCGAGGCTGCCGCTCTGCTGGCCGCGGCGGGCGGTCGCCCTCTCGGTGAGACACCGGCCCGGGAGTGGGAACACGGACGTTTCGCCGCGCCGTACCTGCGCGACGCGCTGCTGGATGTCGGCGTGCTCTGCGAAACGCTGGAAACCGCCACCAGCTGGCGCGATCTGAGCGCCCTGAAAGCGAAGGTGACCGCGGCGCTGACCGACGCGCTCGGCGCGCAGGGAACCCCGCCCCTGGTCATGTGCCACATCTCGCACACCTACCCGACCGGCGCGTCGCTGTACTTCACCGTCGTCGCCAAGCAACTCGACGACCCGCTGCCCCAGTGGCGGGCCGCCAAGCGCGCCGCGGGCGACGCCATCGTCGCGGCGGGCGGCACCATCACCCATCACCACGCGGTGGGCACCGACCACCGTCCCTGGGTGCCGGACGAGGTGGGCGACCTCGGTGTGCGCGTGCTGCGCGCGGTGAAGGCCGAACTCGACCCCGCGGGCATCCTGAATCCCGGAAAGCTGGTGCCGTGACCGAGTATTCGCCGGTGCGCAGGATCACCGTGGTGACCAATCCGCACGGCAGGGGAGGCGACGCGGCGAGCGTCGCGATCGCCCGCCTGCGTGCGGGCGGCGCCGAGATCACCGAAGTGTGTGCCCCCTCGGCCGCCGAAACGGTTCGCCAGGTGCGGGATTCGGTCACAGCGGCGACACCGGATGCCGTGGTGTGTGTCGGCGGCGACGGCCTGATCAACGTGACGCTGCCCGCCGTCGCCGAGACCGGCGTCCCGCTCGGCATGGTTCCCGCGGGCACCGGCAACGATCTGGCCAGGGAACTCGGTGTGCCGACCGACGACCCGATCGCCGCCGCCGCGCTGGTGTTGCGCGGGCAGACCAAGACGATCGATCTCGGGCGGATCGAGTCTTCGGGGCCGCCGATGTGGTTCGCCACGGTGACCGGCACCGGATTCGACGCGCGAGTCACCCTGCGCGCCAACGCGATGCGCTGGCCTAAGGGCAGGCTGCGTTACACCGTCGCCGCGCTGGCGGAGATCTCCGGGCGCTTCACCGTGCCCTATCGGGTCGAGTTGGCCGGCGCGGTGACCGAGGGACTGACCAATCCCGGTGCGGGCTCGCTGCTGGAGACCGAGGCGGTGATGGTCGCGGTCGGCAATACCCGTACCTATGGCGGCGGCATGCTGATCTGCCCGGACGCGGTCATGGACGACGGACTGCTGGACCTTACCGTGGTCGGCGCGCTGTCGCGCGTGAAGATGCTGCGCCTGCTGCCCGCGCTGTCGGCGGGCAAACGTCAGGATCATCCGGAGGTCAAGCAGTTTCGCGCCGCGGCCGTCACGCTCAGCGCGGCGGGCGCGCCCGCGACCGCGGACGGCGAACCGGCGGGCACGCTGCCGATCACCATCCGCGCGGTACCCGCCGCGCTGACCGTCCTGGTGCCCTGACCGCCACGGCGGGGCGCGTACCGGTCAGGCGAACGTCACGCAGCGCAGCCGGTCCACGGCCGCGCGGTCGACGATGACGACCGATCGTGACGCACCGGCCGGCGACCGGTGCTCGGTCACCACCGCGCGCATGAGCTGCCGCCAGCGCCGCACGTGCAAGCGGAAGGCGACGTGATTGATCCGCCTGCCGCGGCTGTGCTGGCCCGCGCGGGCCACCGCGGCGGGCACGTCGAGCATGAGCAGGTGCAGTTCGCGGTCCGCCGCCCAGCGCGCGATCAGTGCCCGCGCCCAGCCGAACGTGGCGCAGTCGTGGATGACCACCGGTCCGGTGACCTCGCGCAACGCGGTGCGGATCGCCAGAAAGTGCGCGGCGTGCACCAGCGGACGCCACAGCAGGTAGGGCAGCC
The DNA here is from genome assembly GCF_000308415.1 of Nocardia asiatica NBRC 100129. Lineage (GTDB taxonomy): Bacteria > Actinomycetota > Actinomycetes > Mycobacteriales > Mycobacteriaceae > Nocardia > Nocardia asiatica. The sequence goes on from NZ_BAFS01000072.1 coordinate 32,802, forward strand.
ACCACAGCCGGGGTCGCCAGCGGTTGCGCGCCTGCATCGAGTCGAGCACCAGCACCCCGGTGTCGCTGCGCGACGGCGCGCTGGCCGCCGAGTCGGCGCCGAAGAACTTGCGCAGCGCGGTGCTCTTGCCCGCACCGGGGACGCCTGCGACGATCAGCGCGGCCGTGACCGGATACCGGATCTCCTCGATGGCGTGACCGCGCAGATCGTGCAGCGTGTCGGGGACCAGGATCGGCAGCCGGGGTTCCGGGGCGGCGGCGGGCCCGGCTTCGAGCGGGGGGTTCACCTCTCCCAGCGTCCGCAACGAACGCGAGTTCGGCAACCGGGAAAACCCTGGTTTCGCCGGAGAATTCAGCGGAGGGGGCGCGCCTGTCGTTTCCATCCTCCCCAGGGTCCTCAGGTTGCCCGTTTCGGGCAATATCGGACATTTCGGACAATGGCGCGTTACTCGCGTTTTCGGCCCGCCGATCGAGCGCGAAGATGCATTCGTTCGCCCTGGGACCCGAAAAGGCTCAGGATTTCCACCGGGCCCCGGCCCGCGCTGCCGAACCAATGCGGTTGCCGGGTGTCGAATTCCGCTGCCTCGCCCGGTCCGAGCACGAGGTCGTGCTCGCCGAGCACCAGCCGGAGCCGTCCGGACAACACGTAGAGCCACTCGAAACCCTCGTGCACCTTCGGGTCGGGTTCGCCGCGGTCGGGCGGGATGACGATCTTGAACGCCTGCAGCGGCCCCGGCTGCCTGGTGAGCGGAACGATGGTGAACCCGTTCATCTTTCGCGCCGTGGTGTGCACTCGCGGATCGGCGATCTTGGGCGCGGCGACCAGCTCGTCCAGCGGCACCTGATGGGCCATCGCGATCGGCAGCAGCAACTCCAGGCTGGCCTTGCGCTGACCGGACTCCAGTCGCGAGAGCGTGCTCTTGGAGATGCCGGTGCTCTCCGCCAGCGCGGTGAGCGTTACGTCGCGGCGGGTGCGCAGCGCCTTGAGTCGTGGGCCGATGTCGGCGAGAGCCTGTGTGATGGCCGGTGGGGTGGACATGTCACCAGTGCATCGCGTTTTCCCGTTTTTGGCAATATTCGTTGCTGAACTCGCCTGGCGGTCGGCACTCTGTCGGTGGAGGTGATCGCGAATGAGCGAAACATATGACGTGGTGATCGTGGGCGGCGGCGCGGCGGGGC
>NZ_BAFS01000071.1 GCF_000308415.1 Nocardia asiatica NBRC 100129
AGCACGATCCCGCGCACGCGCTCACCGACCTGCGGCGCCTCGAGCGGCTGTCCGACGGCGCGATCGACACCGATCTCTACCGCCAGGGCGAGCCCGGCTCCGCGGAGTGGCGCTTCACGCTCTACGTCGCGGGCGAAGGCGTCTCCTTGAGCCGCGTGCTGCCGGTTCTGCACAGTCTCGGTGTGGAGGTGGTCGACGAGCGGCCCTATCGCATCGCGCTGGCGGACCGGCCGGATCGCTGGATCTACGACTTCGGGCTGCGGGTGCCCTCCGTACCCCTGCGGGACGCGCTGGACAGCGAGCCGCCCGCGCAGACCGGGCACGCCGTGGACGCCGCGTCACTGCCGGAAACCAGCGTGCGGCGGCGTTTCCCGGACGCGGTCAACGCGATGTGGTTCGGCCGCGCGGAAGTCGACGGCCTGAACGAACTGGTGTTGCGCGCCGGCTTGCACTGGCGCGAAGTGGCCCTGCTCCGGGCTTACGCGAAGTACCTGCAGCAGGCCGGATTCGCCTACACCTTGGGCAACATCACCCGCGTCCTGCTGAACCATCCGGCGACGGCGCGGTCGTGCATCGACCTGTTCGCCGCCTACTTCGACCCGGACGACGCCGGCGCGGAAGCCGCCGACCGGGCCGCGGCGATCGCCGAGCGGGTGCAGGCCGAAATCGACGCGGTGGTCAGCCTGGACACCGACCGCATCCTGCGGGCGCTGTTCGGCTTGATCGAGGCGACGCTGCGCACCAATTACTACCGGCGCGACGCATCGGGTGACGCACTGGACTACTTGTCGGTCAAGCTGAATCCGCACGCGATCACCGAGCTGCCCAAGCCACGGCCGCAGTTCGAGATCTTCGTGTACTCCCCGCGGGTGGAAGGTGTGCACCTGCGCTTCGGTTCGGTGGCGCGTGGTGGTTTGCGGTGGTCGGATCGGCTGGAGGACTTCCGCACCGAGATTCTCGGTTTGGTGAAGGCGCAGGCGGTGAAGAACGCGGTGATCGTGCCGGTGGGCGCCAAGGGCGGTTTCGTGGTGAAACAAGCGCCCGCCGCCACCGGCGATCCGGTCGCCGACCGGCAGGCGTTGGGTGCGGAAGGCGTCGCGTGCTATCGCACGTTCATTTCCGGCTTGCTGGATATCACCGACAATGTCGACCGGGCGACCGGTGAAGTGCTTCCGCCCGCGCAGGTGGTGCGCCGGGACGGCGACGACACGTATCTCGTCGTGGCGGCGGACAAGGGGACGGCGACGTTTTCCGATATCGCCAATGATGTGGCGCAGAGTTATGGTTTCTGGCTCGGTGACGCGTTCGCTTCGGGTGGGTCGGCCGGGTATGACCACAAGGCGATGGGTATCACCGCCAAAGGCGCGTGGGAAAGCGTCAAGCGTCACTTCCGTGAGATGGAAATCGACACCCAGACCCAGGACTTCACGGTCGTGGGTGTGGGTGACATGAGCGGTGACGTGTTCGGTAACGGCATGTTGCTTTCGGAGCACATTCGTTTGGTGGCGGCGTTCGACCACCGGCATATTTTCCTGGATCCCGATCCGGTTGCGGCTGTGTCTTTCCGGGAGCGGCAGCGGATGTTCGCGTTGCCGCGCTCGTCGTGGGCGGACTACGACACGTCCCTGATCAGCCCCGGCGGCGGCATCTACGACCGTTCCGCCAAGGCGATCCCGGTCACTCCGGAGGTGCGCGCGGCACTGGACCTCCCCGCCGACGTGACCACGCTGTCCCCGCCGGAGATGATCAAGGCGATTCTCTCCGCCCCGGTGGATCTGCTGTGGAACGGCGGCATCGGCACCTATATCAAGGCGAGCGCCGAGACCAACGCCGATGTGGGCGACAAGTCCAACGACGCGGTGCGGGTGAACGCCGACCAGCTGCGGGTGAAGGTGATCGGCGAGGGCGGCAACCTGGGCGCGACCGCGCTGGGCCGGATCGAGTTCTGCCGCAACGGCGGGCGGATGAACACCGACGCGCTGGACAACTCCGCGGGCGTGGACTGCTCCGATCACGAGGTCAACATCAAGATCCTGCTCGACGCCGTCGTCTCCAGCGGCGAACTCGCGCTCGACGAGCGCAATCCGCTGCTGGCCTCGATGACCGACGAGGTCTCCGATCTGGTGCTGCGGGACAACATCTCGCAGAACTTCCGGCTGGGGATGTCGCGGGCCGACGCGGCGGGCATGTCCGGCGTGCACGGCAGGATGATCAACGACCTCGAGCAGCGCCGCGGTCTGGACCGCGAGCTGGAGGCGCTGCCCACCGAGGCGGAACTGGCCCGCCGCGCGGCCGAAGGCACCGGACTCACTTCGCCGGAACTGGCGAATCTCATGGCGCACGTGAAGCTGTCGCTCAAGGCCGACCTGCTCGCCGGCGACCTGCTCGACAGCGCGGCGTTCGCCTCGGTGCTGCCCGGCTACTTCCCGGCGCCGCTGCGCGAACGGTTCGCCTCGGCGATCGGCAGGCACCCGCTGCGGCGCGAGATCGTGGCCACCGTCGTGGTCAACGAGATGGTCGACTACGGCGGCATCACCTACGCCTTCCGGCTCGCGGAAGAGGCCGGGGCGACCACCGACGACGCGGTGCGCGCGTACCAGGCGGCGGTGGAGATCTTCGATCTGCACGCCCTCTGGCAGCTGATCAGGCAGACGCCGATGTCCACGGCGGCGCGCAACGAATTGGAGCTGGAGACCAAGCGCACCCTCGACCGGGCGGCTCGCTGGCTGCTGTCCAACCGGCCGCAGCCGATCGCGATCGGCGCGGACATCGCCAGGTACCGCGCGGGCGTGCGGGCCCTGTCCGGCCAGGTGCCCGCCTGGCTGACCGGCTACCTCACCGAAGATCTCGCCGAGCGTTCGCGGCGGTCGATCTCCCGTGGCGCGCCGCGGGAGCTGGCCGAGGAGGTGTTCGGCCTGATCCACCGCTTCCCGCTGCTGGACGTGATCGACCTGGCCGACATCGCCGAGCGCGATCCCGCGGAGGTCGCGGTGCTGTACTACGCGCTCAACGAGCACTTCCAGATCGAGCGGCTGCTGACCGCGGTGGGCAAGCTCGAGCGCGGCGGACGCTGGCGGGCGCTGGCGCGCCTGGCGGTTCGCGAGGATCTCTACGATTCGCTGCGGTCGCTGACCCTCGACGTGCTCACCGCGACCGAACCGCAGGACAGCACGGCCGAGAAGATCGCGTACTGGGAGTCGACCAACCGGTCGCGGCTGGCCCGGGCGGGTGCGTCGCTGGCGCAGATCTTCGCCGCCGAGACGCACGATCTCGCCGCACTGTCGGTGGCGGCACGGCAGATCCGCAGCATGGTGAGCGGCAGCGAGTCGACGGCCGTGGCGCCGACGGTCGCGGGCTGATCGACCGCACGATGCCCGGAGGCAGGCGCGCTCGGCGTCAGCCTCCGGGCATCGGCGTTCCGCAGGCGCCGCAGAATTTGGCGCCCGGACTCGATTCCGCGCCACAGTTCGGGCAGTGCCGCGGCTGCGGCGCCAGGCGCGCTCCGCAGTGCATGCAGAACTTCGCGCTCGCCGGATTGGCGGCCTGGCAGGCGGCGCACGACGTCTGGGCCGTCTCCGGCGCCGCGGCGGGCAGCTGCGGCGCGGGGGAGGGGGTGCCGACCTGGTGGCCGATGGCGTTCAAACTCAATGCCGCGCCGAGGAATCCGCCTTCCACGCCGTGATGTCCGCGCGCGAACCCCTGGCTCGCGCCGAGCGCGAGTTCGCCCGCGGCGTAGCGCTGGAAATCGCCGGTGAGGCTGATGTACTTGACGTCCTTGGCGAGCCGCTTCAGCCGGTCGGCGTCCTCCGGCGCCAAACTGATGTCGAAGTTACCCATGCGCGGGATACGCAGCCCGTATTCGTAGAGCGCCGTGTTGGTCTGGCGCAGCACCGCCTGCTCGATCGGCTGCAATTGCGCCGAGAGTCCGAGCACCGGCCAGTCGCGGCGCGCGACGCCTTGGGTCACCGCCATCTTCATGGATTTGAGCAGCAGGTCGGCGCACCAGCTCTGCACCCGTTCCTGGTCGGTGAGATCGGCGGTGCCCGCGAGCGCGGTGAGCAGCTCGGCCGGATCGCGAACCGACAGCGCGAACTCGCCGAAGACGCGCAGCGTCACCACCTGCTCGCTGACCGGGTCGAGGATGTCGTCCAGCCGTCCGCCGAAGCGGATCCCCGGGAACTCTCGCGTGGAGACGAAATACAGTTCGGCGCGGTAGTAGTTGCCGCCGGTGAGGGTGTCGACGAGCGCGCCGAGCACCGGGAGTTCGTCGGCGTCGATGCGGTGGCGTCCCGGGCCCATCGCGCCGACCACTTGCCCGGACTTGACGAAGAGGGCGATCTGGTCGGCGTTGACCATCGCACGGGTGTAGCGGCGAATGTTGACATCCGGCCACTTGTAGACCAGCTGATTCTTGCGGTCCTCCGGAACCGCGACGAACTCCCGCTCGAACCAGGCCATCTGCGCTCCCTCATCTGTCTTATCTCATCGAGCGTACCGATAACTGGTGGTACGTTCAACGAATCACTCCGCTATCACCCCTGTTCGGGGGCCTTTTGTCAAAGCCGTTGATGTCCAGCATGTTACAAAGCTGTGGATCGCTATTGAACGTGCCGCTGTATAACGGTACATTGAGCGAAGTTATGATCGCCGTCACCTGAAAGGCCATCGCCATGACCACAGTTCGACCATCCGCGGAGGCGCCCGCGCAGTCCGCCGCGCTCGAAGACGAGGATTCGGGCTACCACAAGTCGCTGCGCCCGCGTCAGCTGCAGATGATCGCGATCGGTGGGGCGATCGGCACCGGGTTGTTCCTCGGTGCGGGTGGCCGGCTGGCCAGTGCGGGACCCGGGCTCTTCCTCGTATACGCCATCTGCGGCGTGTTCGTGTTCTTCATCCTGCGGGCGCTGGGTGAGCTGGTGCTGCATCGCCCCTCCTCGGGATCGTTCGTCTCCTACGCCCGCGAGTTCTACGGCGAGAAGCTGGCATTCGCCGTCGGGTGGATGTACTTCTTCCACTGGTGCATGACCGGGATCGTAGACATCACCGCCATCGCGACATATGTCCATTACTGGGGAGCGTTCGAGGCGGTACCGCAGTGGCTGATCGCGCTGGTCTCCCTCGCGGTCGTGGTGAGCATCAACCTCGTGTCGGTGAAGTGGTTCGGTGAGCTCGAGTTCTGGGCGGCGCTGATCAAGGTCATCGCGCTGGTCACCTTCCTGATCGTCGGCACGGTGTTCCTGGCGGGCCGCTTCAAGGTCGACGGTCAGGTCACCGGCCCGAGCGTCATCACCGACAACGGCGGGCTCTTCCCGACCGGGTTGCTCCCGCTGGTCCTGGTCACCACCGGTGTCGTGTTCGCGTACGCCGCGGTGGAACTGGTCGGCACGGCGGCCGGTGAGGCGGAGAACCCGGAGAAGATCATGCCGCGCGCGATCAACTCCGTGATCGCCCGGATCGCGCTGTTCTACGTGGGTTCGCTGGTCCTGCTCGCGCTGCTGCTGCCCTACACCGCGTTCAAGAACGGTGAGAGCCCCTTCGTCACCTTCTTCTCGCGGCTCGGTGTGGACGGCGCCGGCTCGGTGATGAACCTCGTCGTGCTGACCGCGGCGTTCTCCAGCCTGAACGCCGGCCTCTACTCGACCGGCCGCATCCTGCGCTCGATGTCGATGAACGGCAGCGCGCCCACCATCGCCGCGCGGATGTCCCGCGGCGGCGTGCCCTACGTGGGCATCCTCGCCACCGGCGCGGTCGCGCTGATCGGCGTCGGCCTGAACGCGGTGGTGCCGGAGCAGGCCTTCGAGATCGTGCTGAACATGTCGGCACTGGGCACCATCTTCGCGTGGGCCGCGATCGTGATCTGCCAGCTGCAGCTGTGGCGCTGGTCACGTGCCGGCCGCGTGGAACGGCCGTCGTTCCGGTTGATCGGCGCGCCGTACACGAGCTTCGCCACGCTGGTGTTCCTGGTGGCCGTGGTCGGGCTGATGGCCTTCAGCGACGACCACGTGCAGCGCGGTGCGGTGATCGCGATGCTCGTCATCATGGTTCCCGCGCTGGTGGGCGGCTGGTTCCTGGCCCGCAAGCGGGTGCTGCAGATCGCGGAGATCCGCCAGGGCATCACCGGGCAGTTCCCGGTCCTGGCCGAGCGGCCGCTGCGCGCACAGGGCAGCGACCCGGTGGTGATCCTCGACAAGCCCGACGAAGAGTGAAGCAGTATCCGCCCCGGACCGTTCGTCCGGGGCGGATCTATTCCCAATCCCGGGAACAATACTCGCGCGCATCGACAGGCGGCGGACCAGAATGAAACCGCGATTCCACGGCGGGTCTGAGAGGTTCGTATGCCGGAGCACCCCAGCGCATCCGACCGTCCACTTGCGCACCCATGGGCGAATCGGCGAATGCGCGGCACCGACGTGCCCCGGCGAACTTCCCACCCATGGGCGACACGACACCTGCTCAAGACCGAGGTGCCCCCGCGACTACCACCCAATCCGTGGTCGACGCCGCGGTACGTGGAGAAACCACGTGCCGTGGCCGTCGACCCGGCTCCGAGCGCCGTCGACCCGGCGACCGGTTCGGACAGCGCCGGTGAGCACACCATCGGCACGGCCGAGCTGCTGCTCGGCGCACTCGAGTCCGAGCCCGGTTCCGGGCGCAGCGCGCGTTCGCGGCCGAGCGTGCGAAGACTGGGCGGCGGTCTGGTGTCCATGCCCAAGGTGAGCCCGCTCGATCCGCGCACCGCGGTCATGCCGAATCCGGAAGTGCCGGAGCACAAACGGTTCTGCTGGAAATGTCAACAGGCGGTCGGCCGCACCACCGACGCTGGGCCCGGCGCCGTGGAGGGCGAGTGCGGCCGATGCGCCTCGCCGTTCAACTTCCGGCCCTCCCTCCAACCGGGGGAGATGGTCGCCGACCAGTACGAAGTCCAGGGCTGCCTGGCCCACGGCGGGCTCGGCTGGATCTACCTGGCTGTCGACCGCAATGTGAGCGACCGCTGGGTGGTGCTGAAGGGTTTGCAGAACCCGCTCGACTTCGAGGCGCACGTGGTCGCGCTCGCCGAACGCCAGTTCCTCTCCGAAGTGGCCTATCCCGGCATCGTCAAGATCCACAACTTCGTCAAGCACCGCTCCGGGCGCGACGTGGCCGACGGCTACATCGTCATGGAGTACGTCGGTGGCCGCTCGCTGAAGAAGATGCTGGATCTGCGTGCGCCGGAACGCATTCCGGTGTCCGAGGCGATCGCCTTCATGATGGAGATCCTGCCCGCGCTGGACTATCTGCACTCCTTCGGCCTGGCCTACAACGATCTCAAGCCCGACAACATCATGGTCAGCGAGGACGAGGTCAAGCTGATCGACCTCGGCGCGGTCGCCGCCATGGAGTCCTACGGCAGCATCTACGGCACCCCGGGCTACCAAGCGCCGGAGATCACCGAGACCGGCCCGACGGTCGCCTCGGACATCTACACCGTCGGACGGACGCTGGCCGCCTTGGTGCTGGACATGCCCAAGAACGCCGAAGGGCACCAGTTGCCCGGGATCCCGTCGCCGGAGGACCAGCCGCTGCTGCGGGACTATCCCGCGTTGCACCGGCTGCTGCGCCGCGCGACCGACCCCGACCCGCGGCGCCGCTTCCCGACCGCCTACGCGATGTACGGCCAGCTCGCCGGCGTCCTGCGCATGGTGCTCGCCTACGACACCGGCAAGGAGCATCCGCAGTCCTCGCTCGAGTTCGGCGCCATGCGCGGCGATTTCGGCATCGAGACGTTGATCGGGCAGACCGACGGCATGACCGACGGGCGCCATCGCCTGCCCGCCCTGGACGCGCCCAGCGTGGTCGCGGCCCTGCCGGTCCCGCTGATCGACGGCGAAGACCCCAGCGCCGACCTGTTGTCCACGCTGCTGCACGGTGATCCCAGGCACGCGCTGGACGCGCTGCGCCGCACCGCCGACCGCATCGTCTCGGGGACCATTCCGGAGCCGGAGACGTTCGAACTGGAAGGCACGCTGACCGCGGTGCGCGCGCACCTGGACCTCGGCGAAGTGGTGCCCGCCTGCGATCGGCTCGCCGATCTGCGGCCCGACTACGGCACGGACTGGCGCCTCGAGTGGTACTCCGCCGTCGCCGCCCTGCTGGACGGACAGTACGAACGCGCCTACGAATACTTCGACCTGGTGCACGGCATGCTGCCCGGCGAGATCGCCCCGGCGCTGGCCCTGGCGGCCACCGCGGAACTCACCCTGCAGCATCTCGGGGAGGCCGCGGGCGAGCAGTGGCACCGGCTCGCCGAGGAGTACTACCGCACGGTGTGGCGGACCAACCACGGCGTGGTGAGCGCGGCCTTCGGACTGGCCCGCAGACTGGCCGCCGACGGCGGGTTGCTGGAGGCCGTCGAGGTCCTGGATCAGGTGCCGGAGGCGTCGCGGTATCAGAGCGTGGCCCGGATGACGGGGTGCCTGCTGCTGGTCTCGCAACCGATCGCGGAGACCACCGAGGCCGATCTGCTCGAGGCGGCGGCTCGGCTGGACGCCGCGCCGGACGAACCGCGGGCGCTGCAACTGCAGGTCATCGTGGTGGGCGCGGCGCTGGAGTGGGTCCGTGCGGGCGGTCAGGCGGCCGATCCGGAGGCGACGCTGCTCGGCTTCCCGTTCACCACCATGGGGTTGCAGCGCGGGCTCGAGTCCAGCCTGCGGGCGCTCGCGCGGATCGCCCCGCATCGGCTGCACCGTTATCGCCTGGTCGACCTGGCCAATTACGTGCGGCCGAAGTCGAGGTGGTGACCGGTCTCAGGTGGCGCGCGCGGTGAGCATGAAAAGCGCGGGAGCGGCCAGGATCACCAGCAGCCACAGCCAGCTGCCGGTGGTCACCGCGAGCACCACCGAGAAGACCACGGTCGCCCCGGCCAGCACGGCCAAGCGGGGCAGGGGGTTGACCGGGACGACCTCGGCCGCGGGCGGTGTGGCGCCAGGGAGGTCGGCGAACAACTCGGCCAGCTGACTGCGGGTGGTCGCGGCGGCGACGGCCGCACTGAGTTCGTCGAACTCGGTCAGGCTCAGCCGGCCCGTCCCCAGATGGTGGGTCAGCTCGCGCATCGCGCGCTCGCGGTCGGCGAGACTGGCCGGGAGGCCCGCTGATTCACCCATGCCGGAAGGATAGGCGTAGCGGCCGGAGCCGGGCGCCGGGTGGATTTCCAGCGGCGGGAAGGGCCGTCCGGGAGCGTCTTCGCAGGCGGATCGACCCGGCGTCGAGCATGTTAGCCAGTTTGTTGCCGGAGACCGGTCGGTCGCCCCGACAATGGCCGCGCACCGGCGGGTGCCCCGTGTTGCGATGTGGTTTCCTTGAGATATGACTGCGGGTGTGGAGTACACGATCGACGAGCTGGCGCGGGAGGCCGGTACGACCGTGCGCAGCCTGCGCGTTTACCACGAACGCGGTGTGCTGCCGCCCCCGCAGGTCAAGGGGCGTACCGGCTTCTACGGCGCCGACCACCTCAACCGGGTGCGCACCATCAGCAGATTGCTCGATCGTGGGATCAAGCTCAACGGCATCAAGGAATTGCTCAACGCCTGGGACCGCGGCGACGACCTCGGGGACATTCTCGGTGTCGTCGAGCCGGAGGCGGACGAGACGGTCGTCGCCGACGCCGGTGACGTGATCGCGGCGACCGAACTCGCCGAGCGCTACCGCGACGTGCCCAACGGTCTGGCGCGAGTCGTCACCGCGGGTCTGTACGAACCCGTCGACGCGGCGACCTATCGGATCAACGATCGCAGGCTGGCGTACAGCCTCGATCGCATGGCGGCCGCGGGCATTCCGGCCGACGAGGCGCTGGGCGAACTGGAGAAGTTGCGCGCGGACGCGGATCGGATCGCTCGCCGCTACGTGGACCTGTTCCGGCGGACCGTCTGGGCGTCGTACCAGGATTCCGATCGAGGTCCGGCGCGGGCGGCCGAGCTCGCGCAGCGGTTGGAGGAGACCAGGGCGATCCCGGCGGACATCGCGGGTGCCATGGTAAACCAGCTGGTCGCAAAGTATCTCGGGCAGGACGTCGAGCTTTCGGAGACCTTGCCGCAGACCTGATCGGCCGCGCCGGCCCGCCACGCTGACCGGAGTACCTCTGTTTCAGATTCCCATGGTTGGCGATACGGGACAGTAACGTGCCGTTGATCAGCGGTATATTGAACAGCGTTCCGTGTGCGTTCGCCGTTCAGCGAAATTACCTACGGTCGTCTACCTAAGTATGCCTCGCGGCCACCTACCGATGCGCCGAAGTGTCGCTCCCCCCGACAATCTGACTGTCGCACAAGGGCAGCAGATGGGTGTGGGCACATGGGAACCGTGACACTGTGGATGCAGATGTCGCTCGACGGCTTCGCGGAGGGGCCGGATCAGGAAGTCCACTGGCCGGTGGTGGACGAGGAACTGTGCGAGTCGTTCCTGGACGAATTACGCTCGGCCGACCTGTTCCTCTACGGTCGCAAGACCTACGAGATCATGGCGTCGTTCTGGCCGACCGCCGACGTGGACCCCGCGATCTCGGAGTTCTACGTCGATTTCGCGCGGTGCTGGAAACAGACGCCCAAGCTGGTCTTCTCGCGGACGCTGGCCACCGCGGCCTGGAACACCCGAGTGGTCAGCGACGGTCTCGTCGAGGAGATCACGGCGTTGCGCGCGCGGCCGGACTGCGACATGGTGCTGTTCGGCGGCGCCGAGACGGCGTCGGCCTTCATGAAGCACGATCTGATCGATGAGTACCGGTTGTTCGTGCACCCGATCCTGCTCGGCGGCGGGATCCCGTTGTTCCCGACGCCGGCGGTCGTGTCGGGGCTGCAACTGGTCGACGTGATGACCTTCGACAGCGCGGTCGTCCAGATGCATTACCAGCAAATGGCCTCCGCCGGGTAGGAACAGCGCGGGAAACCGGGCGGACTGCCCGCAAAAGCAGGGGCTTGACCTCGTTGTAACCTCTGATTGTCGAGCGCGTTGCCGCGTCGTCGGCTAACTTTCGTTTTATGTCCCTGGTTCAGGCACGTGGCGACGTGCTGCCTGCATCCACCAGTGAATTCATCGGCCGGGAAACGGAATTGGACCGGCTGGGCGCGCTGCTGGACGGCGGCGCCCGCCTGATCACCCTGGTCGGCCCGGGCGGGATCGGTAAGACGCGATTAGCCGCGGAGGCGCTGCGCCGCGGCGCGCCCGACCGGCGCAGGCCGGTGTACTGGGCGCGACTGGCCGGGCTGGAAGCCGATAGCGCCGCCACCGCGCAGGACGTGATGCAGTCGGCCGTGCGCACCGACCCCAGCGCGCCGCCGACCCGCGCCGCGCTCGTGCGCACCTTCACCAGCGGCGACCGATCCGTCGAGCGCGCGATCCTGGTACTGGACAACTGCGAACACCTGCTCGGCGCGGTCGCGGCGATGATCGCCGAGCTGCTCGAGGCCGCACCCGGGCTGACCATCCCTGGCCACCAG
>NZ_BAFS01000070.1 GCF_000308415.1 Nocardia asiatica NBRC 100129
CCGGTGAACTTCGTGCCGGTCGTGGACGCCGACGTGCGCCGCTGGTGGCGCTCGGACTCGCTGTGGCAGGCGCACGACCCGCGCTACTCGGCCGATCAGGTCTGCGTCATCCCCGGCACCGTCTCGGTCGCGGGCATCACGCGGGTCGACGAGCCGGTCGGTGAACTGCTCGACCGCTTCGAACAGGACACCGCCTACTCGCTGGTGCGCGCGGGCGTGGTGCCCGCCGCGGTGGACGCGCGCCGTACGGCGGGCGTCACCAGCGGACCGATCGACGCCGTGCTCGCCGCGCCGGACGTGCAGTGGGCCGGCCGCACCGCGATCAGCCCGGTGCACCGGCTCGGCGATCTGTCCGAATGGGTCGTCGACGGCAAGGGCGCCGTCCATCCGCCCAGCGGCGCGACGCTGGTGGAGACCACCGGCCCCGAGCCGGAGCACGCCTACCTGGAGCTGACCGTCCCGCTGCTGGGGGACAACGCGGTGCGGATCCGGATCACCGTGCCCACCTCGGTGCACAACGGCGGCGCCCCGGTGGTCACCGAGGCCGACGCGGACGAGGCCATGTCCGCGCTGCTCGCGGTCGCGGCCGGCCAGGATCTTCCGGAGGTCAAGGGCAAGGTCGCGCACGTGAACCTGGCCTGGACGCCGGACCTGATCGCCGATCACGCGGGCGTCACCGGCTCCGGGCTGCCCGCCACGCTGAGCACGCTCGGCCGGACCGTGCCCGACGTGCTGGTCGGTGCCTGCTGGCCCGCCGTGTTCGCGGTGCTCGGCGCGACCCGCACCGCCGAGGACGAGAGCGTCATCGAGGGCATGCTCGACCTGGTCCACCTGGATCATCAGGTGCATCTGGCCGCCGACCTGCCTGCCGAGACCAGCGTGCTCGCGGTCCGCGCGGAGGCGGGGGAGACCCTCGACACCGACCTCGGCCGCGTGGTCGAGGTGCACGTGCGGATCACCGCCATGCTGGACAAGCCCGAGACCGGGATGTCGATGCCGGTGCTGGCCACGCTCACCGAACGGTTCGCGATCCGCGGGCGCACCGGCACGGGCGAACTCACCGATCCGCCGCGCGCGGCGGGCACGGTGTCCGACGCGGCCACCGACACTCCGCGCAGGCGTCGCCGCGACGTCACGATCGTGGCTCCGCGCACCATGCACGCCTTCGCCGCCGTCTCCGGTGACCACAACCCCATCCACACCAGCGATTCCGCCGCGAAGCTGGCGGGGCTCGGCAGCCCGATCGTGCACGGCATGTGGCTGTCGGCCGCCGCGCAGCACGTCGTCTCGGCGGTCGATCCGGCCGCTTCGGTGCCCGCCCGGACGCTGACCGCGTGGACCACCCGGTTCCTCGGCATGGTCCGCCCCGGCGCGGAGATCGATGTGCGCGTCGAGCGCGTCGCGGTCGACGCGGGCAGCGAGATCGTCGAGGTCTCCTGCCGGACCGAAGGCGAACTGGTGATGACCGCGACCGGTCGCACCGCGGCGCCGAAGACCGTGTACGCCTTCCCCGGACAGGGCATCCAGCGCAAGGGGATGGGGCTGGACGCCCGCGCCCGGTCGAAGGCGGCCAAGGAGATCTGGGAGCGCGCCGACAAGCACACCCGCGCCGCGCTCGGCTTCTCGATCCTGGCGGTGGTGCGGGACAACCCGACCTACCTCAAGGCGCGGGGCGTCGAGCACCGGCACCCCGACGGCGTGCTGCACCTGACCCAGTTCACCCAGGTCGCCATGGCCACCCTCGGCGTCGCCCAGGTGGCGGAACTGCGCGAGGCCGGTGCCATGGTCGAGGGTGCGCTGCTGGCGGGCCACTCGGTGGGCGAGTACAACGCCCTCGCCGCCGTGGCCGGTGTACTTCCGCTGGAGGCGGTGCTCGAGGTCGTGTTCCAGCGCGGTTCCGCGATGCACGAGCTGGTGCCGCGGGACGCGCAGGGCCGCAGCGACTATCGGATGGCCGCGATCCGCCCCTCGCAGATCGGGCTGCCCGACAGCGAGGTCGTCGACTTCGTCAAGGAGGTCGGTGATCGGGTCGGGGAGTTCCTCGAGGTGGTCAACCTGAACCTGCGCGGTTCGCAGTACGCGATCGCGGGCACGGTGGCCGGGCTCGAGGCGCTGGAGGAGGAGATCGACCGCCGCCGTGCCGAGTTCGGCGGCAAGCGGGCGTTCATCCTGGTCCCCGGCATCGATGTGCCGTTCCACTCGACGGTGCTGCGCAAGGGCGTTCCGGAGTTCCGGCAGAAGCTCGAACAGCTGCTGCCGGTGGACCTGCGCCCGGAGGTGCTGGTCGGCCGTTACATCCCGAACCTGGTGCCCAGGCTGTTCTCGCTCGAGCGGGCGTTCGTCCAGGAGATCGCGGACCTGGTGCCGTCCGAACCGCTCGCGCAGGTGCTTGCAGACTTCGACAGCTGGGCCGCCCGGCCGACCGAGCTGTGCCGCGTGGTGCTGATCGAGCTGCTCGCCTGGCAGTTCGCCAGCCCGGTGCGCTGGATCGAGACGCAGGACCTGCTGTTCACCGACACCGCGCACGGCGGCCTCGGGATCGAGCGGTTCGTCGAGATCGGCCTCGGCGCGACGCCCACCGTGGCCAACCTGGCCTCCCAGACGCTGAAACTGCCCGGGTTCGGCGGCGCCACGGTCGAGGTGCTCAACATCGAGCGCGAGGCCGCGATCGTCTACGCCACCGACACCGACCCCGCACCCGTCGACGAGCCCGTGGAGGAGCAGGCGGCCATCGCGGCTCCGGCCGCGGCCGTCGCCGCCGCCCCGGTCGCCGCGCCGGCCCCGAGTTCGGGCGGTCCGCGTCCGGACGACATCGCGTTCACCGCCGCCGACGCCACCCGCGTGCTGATCGCGCTGTGGACGAAGCTGCGGCTGGACCAGATCGGTCCGGTCGACACCATCGAGGGCCTGTGCGACGGTGTGTCCTCCCGGCGTAACCAGCTGCTGGTCGACCTCGGTTCCGAGCTGTCGCTCGGCGCGATCGACGGCGCGGCCGACGCCGACATGGGCGCGCTGTCGGCGACGGTGGAGCGGCTCGCCCGCACCTACCGTCCCTTCGGCACGGTGCTCACCGATGCCATCGGCGATCATCTGCGCAAGGTGTTCGGCCCCTCCGGTAAGCGTCCCGCCGCGATCGCCGATCGGGTGAAGAAGGTCTGGGAGCTCGGGGACGGGTGGGCCAGCCACGTGACGGCCGAGGTGTCCCTGGGCACCAGGGAAGGCACCAGCGTGCGCGGTGGCGACCTGGGCGGGCTGGTCTCCGGCGCCCTGAGCGACGCCGCATCGGTCGACGCGGCCATCGACGCCGCCGTGCAGGCCGTCGCCGCCCGTCGCGGTGTCGCGGTGTCGCTGCCCTCGGCGGGTGGCGGTGGCGGCGCGACCGTCGACGCCGCCGCGCTGGGCGAGTTCACCGAGCAGATCACCGGACGCGACGGCGTGCTGGCCACGGCCGCGCGCGTGGTGCTCGAGCAGCTCGGGCTGTCCGAGCGGGTCTCCGCACCGGAGGCGACCGACGACTCCCTGGTCGACCTGGTGTCGGCCGAACTCGGTTCGGACTGGCCGCGCCTGGTCGCGCCCGCGTTCGACGCGCGCAAGGCGGTGCTGCTGGACGACCGGTGGGCCACGGCGCGCGAAGACCTGGCCCGGCTGTGGCTGGCCGACGACGCGGGCAGCGCGAACGGGCCGGTCACCGGTTTCCTCGGTGCGGGCGAAGCGGTTGCCGCGCAGGCGAACTGGTGGCGGCAGCGGGCGATGCACGAGGCTCGCTCGGTGCTCGCGGGGCTGTACGAGCGGATCGCCGAGGCGGCGCTGAGCACCGAGGAGCCCGGGCTGTGGTCCTCGGACATCGCGGTGATCACCGGCGCCAGCAAGGGATCCATCGCCGCGGCGGTGACCGGCAAGCTGCTCGGCGGCGGCGCGACCGTGGTGGTGACCACCTCCGCGCTGAACGACGAACGCCTCCGCTTCTACCGGAAGCTCTACCGGGACAATGCCCGCCATGGCGCGGCCCTGTGGGTCGTGCCCGCCAACATGGCGTCCTACCAGGACATCGACGCGTTGATCGACTGGATCGGCACCGAGCAGGTCGACAGCGCGGGCGGCGCGAAGATCAAGGTCAAGGATGCGATGACGCCGACGCTGCTGCTGCCGTTCGCGGCGCCGCGGGTGGCCGGTGACCTCGCCGACGCGGGCGCTCGCGCCGAAATGGAAATGCGCGTGCTGCTCTGGTCGGTCGAACGGCTGATCGGCGGGCTGTCCAAGCTGGGCGCCGACCACGACGTGGACGCGAAACTGCACGTGGTGCTTCCGGGCTCGCCCAACCGCGGCCTGTTCGGCGGCGACGGCGCCTACGGCGAGTCGAAGGCGGCGCTGGACGCGGTGGTGACCAAGTGGCGGGCCGAGAAGTCGTGGTCGGCCCGGGTCACCCTGGTGCACGCGCTGATCGGCTGGGTGCGCGGCACCGGCCTGATGGGCCACAACGACCCGATGGTCGAGGCGGTCGAGAAGGCGGGCGTGCAGACCTGGTCCACCGCCGAGATGGCCGCCGAGCTGCTCAAGTGGTGCACCTCGCGGGCCCGCCAGGTGACCGCGAGCGGCCCGCAGCAGATCGACCTGACCGGCGGCCTCGCCAGGGCCAAGCTGAACCTGCCCGAACTGGCGAAGCAGGCCGCGGAGCAGGCGGAGACGCAGACCGACGCCGAGACGGGTCGCACGATCGCCGCGCTGCCCGCGCCGCCGACCGTGACCTCCGCGCTGCCGGTGCCCGAATGGGGCGAGGTGACCGCGGACCCGGCCGACATGGTGGTCATCGTCGGCGCGGGCGAGCTCGGGCCCTACGGCTCGGCCCGCACCCGCTTCGAGATGGAGGTCTCCGACGAGCTGTCGGCGGCGGGCGTGCTGGAGCTGGCCTGGACCACCGGCATGGTCACCTGGGAGAACGACCCGAAGCCGGGCTGGTACGACGCCGAATCCGGCGACTACGTGCCGGAGCACGAGCTGGCCGAGCGCTACCACGACGCGGTGGTCGCCCGCTGCGG
Organism: Nocardia asiatica NBRC 100129; assembly: GCF_000308415.1. Classification (GTDB taxonomy): domain Bacteria; phylum Actinomycetota; class Actinomycetes; order Mycobacteriales; family Mycobacteriaceae; genus Nocardia; species Nocardia asiatica. The sequence goes on from NZ_BAFS01000070.1 coordinate 5,037, forward strand.
TGTGCGTCGTTACGAGGACGACGGCGCCATGACCGACAACTCGGCGCCCTTGATGACCTCGGTCTTCCTGGACCAGGATCTGTCGTTCACGGTGGGCGGCGAGGCCGAGGCCCGCGCCTTCCACGCCGCCGATCCGGAGCACACGGTCATCACGCCGGTCGCCGATTCGGGTGACTGGACCGTGACCCGCAAGGCGGGCACCGAGATCCGCGTGCCGCGCCGGGCCAAGCTCTCGCGCACCGTCGGCGGCCAGATCCCGACCGGCTGGGACCCGACCATCTGGGGCATCTCGCCGGATATGGCCGCCTCGGTGGACCGGGTCGCGCTGTGGAACATCGTGTGCACCGTGGACGCGTTCATCGGTTCCGGCTTCAGTCCCGCGGAGCTGATGAGCTGGGTGCACCCCTCGCTGGTCGCCAACACCCAGGGCACCGGCATGGGCGGCATGTCCTCGATGCGCTCGCTGTACGTCGACAACCTGCTCGGCGAGCCGCGCCCGAACGACATCCTGCAGGAGGCGCTGCCGAACGTGGCGCTGGCGCACGTGGTGCAGTCCTACGTCGGCAGCTACGGCGCGATGGTGCATCCGGTGGCGGCCTGCGCCACCGCCGCGGTTTCGGTCGAGGAGGGCGTCGACAAGATCCGGCTCGGCAAGGCCGACCTGGTCGTGGCCGGCGGCTACGACGACCTCGGCATCGAGGGCATCGTGGGCTTCGGCGACATGTCGGCGACCGCGGACTCGGCGGCCATGAGCGCCAAGGGCATCAGCGACCGGTACTTCTCCCGCGCCAACGACCGCCGTCGCGGCGGGTTCGTCGAGTCGCAGGGTGGTGGCACGGTGCTGCTGGCGCGCGGCAGCGTCGCGCTGGAGATGGGCCTGCCGGTGCTCGGTGTGGTGGCCTACGCCGAGTCCTTCGCGGACGGCGTGCACACCTCCATCCCGGCTCCGGGCCTGGGCGCGCTGGGCGCCGGTCGTGGCGGGACCGAGTCCCGGCTGGCGACCGAGCTCCGCAAGCTCGGCGTGACCCCGGACGAGATCGCGGTGGTGTCCAAGCACGACACTTCGACGGCCGCCAACGACCCGAACGAGTCCGAGCTGCACGAGCGCCTCGCCACGGCCATCGGACGCTCGGACGGCGCTCCGCTGTTCGTCGTCTCGCAGAAGACCCTCACCGGGCACGCGAAGGGCGGTGCGGCGGCCTTCCAGCTCATCGGCCTGTGCCAGGTGCTGGAGCAGGGCGTCATCCCGCCCAACCGCAGCCTCGACTGCGTGGACGAGAAGATGCGCCCCTACCCGCACCTGGTGTGGGTGCGGGAAGCGCTGCGGCTGGGCGACCGGCTCCCGCTGAAGGCCGGCCTGGTCACCTCGCTCGGCTTCGGCCATGTGAACGGTCTGCTGGCGGTCGTGCACCCGCAGGCGTTCATCCAGGCCATCGAGCCGGGGCAGCGCGACGAGTACCAGCGCAGGGCGCAGGAGCGTCAGCTCAGCGGCCGCCAGCGGTTCGTGGAGGCCATGTGCGGCGGTGCGCCGCTGTACGAGCGTCCCGCCGACCGCAGGCTCGGCGGGGAGGGCACGCCGTCCGGGCGGGCTCGTCAGCTGGAGGCCGACATGCTGCTCTCGCAAGAGGCGCGCCTGGCGCAGGACGGCGCCTACCGGGCGAACGGCATGGGATGCGCGTAACCGGAAGCGCGACGGGGCAACTCGTCGCGCCGGGTTCGCGCACGGGCTCGCCGAGTACGTCGTAGGCTGCCCGCCTATGACGATCCTCGGTATCGGCTTGGACTTGGTGACCATCTCCGAGTTCGCCGAACAGCTCGAACGTGCCGGAACCACCATGCTCCGGGAAAGTTTCACCGCGGGAGAGCGGCGCTACTGCCAGAGCAAGGGAACCGATCCGGCGCGCAGTTACGCGGCGCGGTGGGCGGCGAAGGAGGCGGTGCTCAAAGCCTGGGCGTCGTCGCGGTTCGCCCGCCGCCCGCAGATCGGGGACAACCCGTACCCGCTGATCGAGGTGGTCAACGACGCATGGGGCAGGCCGAGCATCAAGCTGCACGGCCTGGCCGCCGAGTTCCTGCCCCGGGTCCGGGTGCACCTGTCGCTGACGCACGACGGCGACACCGCCGCCGCGATGGTGGTGCTCGAGGACCCGGGCGAGCTGGCCGACCTGATCGAAGGCCGCGACAGCGCGGGCTGAGCGACGCGGTGGTCCCGGTTCCCGCCGGGACCACCCCTTATCGTTCGTTGCCGGTGCGCGATTCCTTCTCCGCGACGAGCAGGTAGGCGACCATCAGTCGCTTGAGTTCGGCGACCGCTTCGGCGCTGCTCTGCTCGTCCTGCACCGAGAAATTCAGCATCGAATAGACCACGTGCACCAGCACTTCGGCCATCATGGTGCGCCGTGCCCGCGGGGTGCGCGGGGTGAGCGGCCGCAACATCTGCGACACGACCTCGGCGAACTGCTTCTCGTGGATCGCGCCGGTGGCCCGGGTGGACGGGGTGGACTGCATGGCGAGCCACACTTCCCGCCGCGACGGGTCGGTCATCCAGAGGTTGGCGAGGTGGTCGACGAACTGGTTCATGTGCCGCAGCCAGTCCAGCGACGGGATCTCGCCGTGGAAGTCGGCCAGCTCCTGGGAAACGGCAACCAGGTCTTGACGATTCAACTCGCAGACGATGACGTACTTGTTGGCGAAGAACTGATACAGCGTGCCGATCGGCACCTCCGCCCTGGCCGCCACTTCCTCACAGGTGAACGACTCGAACCCGACCTCGACGAGCAGTTCCCTGGATGCCTGCAGCAAGGCGTCGAACTTTCGTTTGCTGCGTTCCTGCGTCGGCCGGCGTCGCGGCATGAGCTCCTGTGGGTCGTCCTGCAGCTCCAACGCAGGGTCCAGACGGTGCTTCGCCCTGGCCTCCGCGCGTACTTCCACGCATCCAGGCTAACGGTAGGGGCACGCGTGCGATACGCGCATCCGCCGTTCCCGTCCAGGCGGCTGGATTTCCGCTACCCATCCGTAACCGATGTGGTGTCGAACCTATACCGAGCGCGCGTGCATCGCGACGTGTGTTCCGAGCAGGGGAATCCATGGGGCTCATGGTTTTCGGCAGGTCCGTGAGCTCGGTCAATGCGCAGAGGGAAGGCGTGATCAGTGGTAGCTGAATCTGTGGTGACTCTCGGCGTTTCCACCGAACGCGGTGCCGTGCACGCGGTGGCGCTCGCCGACGGCAGGAAGCTGGCCGACCGCGTGGTGCTGCGCCGAGTAGCACGAACGGACGGTGACAAGGCGGAGGTGGCCGCGGCGGTCGAGAACGCGCTGGACGCCTTGGCCGCGGGCCTCGCGCCGGATCGGGAGATCGGCGGGGTCGCGGTCGCCTATCGGGACGCCGCGCAGCGGCGCGCGATCGTGACCCGGCTGGCGACCGGCCGGTGGCACAGCGCTTCGATGGTCTCGGTGAAGTCGGCCCACCTGAGCGCGGCGAGCATGATGACGTGGCTCGACGCCTACGACAACTTGCTGATCTGCGAGGTGGTGCCCGGGTACCAGGCGTTCACCCTGGTCGATCGCGGCCGCCGCCGGGTGCTCGCGGCGGTGGGCCAGCCGGGGCGGGCGACGCCGCGGTCGCTCGGCATGGGCGTCGCGGCGGCGTGGGACCAGCTGGAGGCGGCGGCTGCCCGGCCCGACGCGGTGGCGCTGATCGGCTCGGCGGGCGCCGGGGCGGCGGTGCTGAAGGCGTTGGAGGACTTCGGGGCGCCGGTGATCCCGTGCACGATCGGCGCATTCGCTTCCGCCGCGGGTGCGGCCTTGAGCGCGCGCCTCGAGCAGGACGGCTACGCGGAGCTGGTGAGCGAGCCGCACCGGGCGCGCGGCGGGGTCGCGGTGTTCGCCGCGGCCGGTGTGCTGGCCAGCGGAATGGTCGTCGGTGGGAGCTACCTGCTCGGCAACGATTCCTCGCCGGTGCCGACCGTCGTCATGGCGGACGGCCGGATCGAGAGCGCCGGTGCGACTCATCCGGGTGCGCCGGTCCAGTCCGTGGATGCCGAGGCATTCGGCGCGTCAGGCGGGCCACTCGGCTCCGGCGTCGACGCCGGAGCACAGTTCCCGGAGCAAGGCTGGGGCGCCGCCCCGCGGCATCGTCCGCTGCCGCTGGTGCCCGTCGACGCGGCGAACGAGACGGCGAACGAGGCGGAGACGAGCATCCCCGCGCCGCTGGTGCCGGGCACCGGCGTCCCGGCCGACCGCAAGGTGGGCGCGCCCGACAGCGCGCTGCTCTTCCCCGGTGAGGCCCCGCCGCCGGCCATGTTCACCCCGGAAGCCGCGGATTGGTGGGACGAACACCTGCGCTTGATGGCGCAATGGGCCGCCCAGCAGGTATTGCCGACCTGAGCGGTCCGAGCGGGCGCTCCGACTCGGCCCGGCGCCGCTGCGGCGCCGGGCTTTTCGCTGCCCGGGGGCTACACCGACAGGTCGCGGCGCAGCTTGGCGACGTGGCCGGTGGCGCGCACGTTGTACTGCGCGACGGCGATCTTGCCCGCCTCGTCCACCAGGAAGGTGGAGCGGATGACGCCGACGACCGTCTTGCCGTACATCGTCTTCTCGCCGTACGCGCCCCACGCGGTGAGTACGGCGCGGTCGGGGTCCGACAGCAGCGGGAAGGTCAGCTGCTCGGCGTCCCGGAATTTGGCCAGCTTGGCGGGCTTGTCCGGGGAGATGCCGACCACGTCGATGCCCGCGCCGTCCAGGTCGGCCAGGTTGTCGCGGAAGTCACAGGCTTGTTTGGTGCAACCGGGGGTGCTCGCGGCGGGGTAGAAGTACACGATCACCTTGCGTCCGCGGTAGTCCGACAGCGAGACGTTCTTGCCGTCGGCGTCGGGGAGGGTGAAGTCGGGGGCGGTGTCGCCGGGGGCGAGTCGTTGGTTGGTGGTCACCTCCAGCACGGTATCCGAACGATCCGACCGGAGTTCCTCGCGCGGCCGGATGGCGCGGACCGGGGGCTAGACTCGTCCGCGAGCCCCGGGCGCTCCACGAACGGCCGAGCGTACGGCGTGATTCACGCACCCGGGTGCGGCAATCGACAACAGGAGGGTGGAACGTGGCAAGGGATACCGAGCGGATCGAGCAGGAGATCGAGGCCGCCCGCAATCGGCTGGCGAGCACGCTCGACGAACTCGCGGTACGCGCGGACCCGCATCGCATCGCGGACGACACCAAGCACATCGTCGTCGCGAAGCTGAACGAGCCGAAGGTGAAGTACAGCCTGATCGGCGCCGCCGCCCTGTTCGTCGGGCTGGTGCTGCTAAAGATCTTCCGCTGAGCTGGAAAAACGACGACACCCGGTAGGCGCTGCCTACCGGGTGTCGTCGTTTTTCCACGTTCGGTTCAGACCGTCGGGCAGGCGAAGCCGTCACCGTCGGGATCCAGGTGCGGGCCGAAGCCCGGTTCCCCGCGGAACAGCGGCGCCCGTCCGGCGTTGCGCGCGTCGTCGCAGTTGGCGAAGGCGCCACCGGCCGAACCGGTCTGCGACAGACCGGCCGAGCCGGTCGCGGCGGAGCCGGTGTCGACGGCCGAGGAGCCGGTTCCGGCGGAACCGGACGGAGGGGCGGCTAGGGCGGCGGGAGCCGCGAGAAAGGTCAGTCCCGCGACGGCCGCGCTGACGGAGAGCCGGCGAACGTTCATGTATTCCTCTATGTGGTTGCTGCGGTGGATGGGCGTCCGACCGGACGCCGCATCCACTGTTGTGACGGGCCGCTCTGTTGTCAACCTCGGGGGGACGGAACTAGGGCATTAGGGGATTGCGCCCGCTGAGCGGATCACGCGGTCGCCCCGGCGCCGCCGATGTGCTGCGCCGGGATGTTTCCCATGCGTCCGGCCTGGTAGTCCGCCATCGCCTCGATGATCTCCGCGCGGGTGTTCATCACGAACGGCCCGTACTGCACCACGGGTTCCCGGATCGGTTGCCCGCCGAGCAGCAATATCTCGAGCGTTCCGGTCCGATTGTCCTGGCGCGCATCGGCTGTCACGGTGATCGCGTCTCCGCGGCCGAAGACCGCCAGCTGTCCTTCGCTCAGCGGCTTGCGCTCGGCACCGGCCGTGCCGCTGCCGGAAAGCACGTACGCCATCGCCGTAAAGTCCTGCGGCCAGGGGGTTTCGAGAATCCCGCCGGGAGTGATCGACGCGTGCGCGTAGGCGATGGGGGTGTAGGTGGAGCCGGGACCGGTGAATCCGCCTACCTCCCCGGCGATCAGCCGGACCAGCGCGCCGCCGTCGTGCGAGCTCACCAGGGTCAATTCGCGGGCGCGTAGATCCTGGTAGCGCGGCTTCGCGAACTTGAGTGCCCGCGGCAGGTTGACCCAGAGTTGAATGCCGTGGAACAGGCCGCCCGAGGCGACCATCTGCTCCGGCGGGACCTCGTCGTGCAGGATGCCGGAACCCGCGGTCATCCACTGGGTGTCGCCCTCGCCGATGACGCCGCCGCCGCCCTGTGAGTCGTGGTGCACCATGGTGCCGTCGAGCATGTAGGTGACCGTCTCGAAGCCGCGGTGCGGATGCCAGGGCGCGCCCTTCGCCTCGTGTGGTTCGTAGGCGACCGGACCCATCTGGTCGAGCAGGATGAAGGGATCGGCCGTGCGCAGATCCATGCTCGGGAACGGCCTGCGCACCTCGAATCCCGCGCCCTCGCGCTGTTTGTGGGCGGTGACCACGCTGCGGACCGGTCGCCGGCGCAGGGTGGCGTCGGGGCGGGGGAGGCGCGGCAGGACCATGATGTCGGGAACGGTGACGGCGGGCATCGGGACCTCCTCGGGAGTTGGTGTCCATGTCAACCAACCGTGACTACACTTCATTCCCATGGTCCGGTGGTTGAGTGACGACGAGCAGGCGACCTGGCAGGCCTACGTGCGGCTGCGCCAGCGTTTGGATGGGGCGATTTCCGCCGGACTGGCCGAGGACGGTCTGTCGCTGGCGGATTACGAGCTGATGGTGGCGTTGTCCGCGGCCCCGAACGGTTGTCTGCGCGCCAAGGAGCTGGCCGCCGAGGTGTGCTGGGAGAAGAGCAGGTTGTCCAAGCACTTGGCCAGGATGGACGCCCGCGGACTGGTCGAGCGCAGGCCGGCGGAGGAGGATGCCCGCGGCATCATCGTCCAGCTCACGCCGGAAGGGCGCGTGGCCCTGGAGCGGGCCGCGCCGAACCACGTCGATCTGGTCCGCCGCGTCTTCGTCGAACCGATGACCGCGCACGAGGCGCGGGTCCTGCGCGCGCTGGCGGACAAGGTGGTCGCCGAGGTCGAGCAAGTGACCGAACTCGGCGCTTGACGGGGGCGCTCGTTCCGCGGACGGACGTCAACCCGTTCCGGATCTCCACCATCGGCGCCACCACCGGCGACGTGGGCGCGCTGTGACCTCGGCGGACGCCCGGGCAGTCGGTGTGCTCCGGCCGCCGAGAGGCGGGCGCGCCGGCTGCACCGTCTCCCGCGCGATTCGCCATTGCGCGACGATCTCGTCCGCGTTCACGGGGGCGATCGGCACGTACGGCCCTTCCGGCATCCGCAGCCACTCCACGATGCGTTTGTTGAGTTCGCTCACCGTCGCGCGCACTTCCCGTTCGGTCGTCGAGTCACGCACTGCCTCGGGAAGGTGTTCGATATCGCGCCGCAGGACGAGCGACGGCGGTAACAGGGCATCGCCGCTGACCCCCTCGCGTCGCAGATATCCGCGCAGCCACCAGTCCTCGTCGTAAGCCGTGCCTGCTCCGGGGATCGGCTTACCCGCGCCGGACAGATTGTCGAACTCGCCACGCTCGGCCGCCTCGCGGATCTGCTTGTCGATCCACGATTCGAAGGTCTCCTTCGGCGGCTTGCGCTCGGTCATCGCGACGGCGGTGTCGGCGGGTGCATGACTCCAGTCTACGGAAGCCTGTAGTAGACATGGGAGACGTTGCGCCGCAGCTCATCCGCGAACAGCTCAGCTCCACGGCCGGATCGGCGGCTTGACCCACAGCAGCTTCTCGTCGGTGTGCGCGCGCCGTGCCGCGGGATGCTCCGGATGGCGCGCGGCCCAGCTGTCCTTCTCCGCCAGCAACCGCGCCACCGTCGTCCAAGTCTCCTCGGTACTCGGCGGATTCGCCCCGGCGGCTTTGGCCACTTTGCGCCGCACCGGCGCGGGCATCGCGTGCACCTCGGCTTCGGTGATGGCGCGCTGCCAGAGGTAGCTCGCCAGCCGCCGCGCTTTCTCGGCGCGGCTCTTGGCCGCCGTGTCGCTGTGTGCGTAGTCGGTCATCGCCTGTCCACGGGGTCGCTGGTGCATCGACCCTAATGGACGCGGTCGTACGTCATCCGTCGATGCCCGCTGACGGCCAGGATGCGAGGCGTGGCGGGAAACGCCGCAGCCTCCCCATCCGTGGATGAGGAGGCTGCGGACGCGTGGACTCAGTACGCGCCGTTGACGTTGTCCATCGAGCCGTAGCGGTGCGCGGCGTAGTTGCACGCGGCGACGATATTGGCGACCGGATCCCAGACGTCGAAGGGCGTGCCAGGGACGTGGTAGGCGGCGAAGGTCGGGTCGATCACCTGCAGCAGGCCCTTGGACGGGATGCCCATGGCGGCGTTGGAGTCCCACAGGTTGATGGCCTGGGGGTTGCCGGTCGACTCACGCATGATGTTGCGGTGGATGCCCTCGTAGGTGCCGGGGATGTTGTTGGCCCGCATGATGTCGAGGGCCTGACGGATCCAGCCGTCCAGGTTGTTCTCGTACACCGGGGCGGGCGGGGGCATCGGGGCCGGCGCGGGCTCGGGCGCGGGAGCGGGCGCCGGAGCGGGAGCGGGAGCGGGCAGCGGCGCGGGGATGGCTTCCGCGACCGGTGCGGCGACCGGTGCGGGCGCGGCGGGCTGCTGCTCGGCCACCATGGCGATGCGAGACGGGACGCTGTCGTCGGCAACGGACGACGCGGAGCAGGCGGCCACGGCAACGACACCCGCGGCCGCGGCGGCGACGGTGATGGTCTCGCGCAGCGAGGGGCGGCGAAGGGTGGAAAGGCGTCTGTCAGGCATTGCGAATCGGTTCCTTGTTCGGGGACTTACTCGATCCGGCCGCGGTCGGGCAGCACGGATCCTGCGGCGTACGCTGGGAGCGTTCGTCGAAAACGGCCATGTGCTGTTGTGTGGTTTTGTTGTGGGGGACGCTGGTGTCCCCGGAACGCGACATTCGTGCGTGCGGCGCCGGATCGCCCTCGGTGGGCTCGGCCGCGGTGTCGCGCGGGACTTCGCATCCTCGATGCGAAGAGACGGGCGGAAGTATGGGAGTGCGGGTCCGTTGCCGGATTCCGCTCCGCCGATCACGTGGCCGGCTTGCCTGCCGTGTGATCGTTACCGAATCGGTGTCTACAACTCCTCGGGCTGACCAAACTTCAGGTCGCTTTGTGACCTGATTGCAGAATGGTCACGCTTGGTTAACGGAGGGTGAACGGATTCTGAATGGCAGGTGCTGGCGATCTTGGAAAGCCCAGGACGAGGTTGCCGAATCGTTATCTAAGCTGGGAGTTTGCTGCTAAACCTCTTGTGCTGTACATCACAGAAGTTTTCGGCTGCATTACTGGCATTCGGCGCCCAGGTGGGCGTATCGGTGTCCGAATTGAGACGTCTGGTGTCTCTGGGAAACGCCGCAGGTCACGGAGATATCACGGAAGCTGGAGCTGATTCGGAGACCAGAAAACCGTGCCCTTGCCAGCCGATGACTGGCAAGGGCACGGTTGTCGATTGTGCGCCATCAGGGACTCGAACCCCGAACCCGCTGATTAAGAGTCAGCTGCTCTGCCAATTGAGCTAATGGCGCGCGCTCCGTGTTCCGGTGCGGGACAAACCTTAACAGGCCGGGGCCACAGAAGTGAAATCGCGTCCTGACCGGCGCTGATGTGATGTGCCCCCACGCCGGTAACACCGGGCCTCGCCGAGTTGATCTACAGGTGGTAACGCTGCAGTGACGGACGTGGTGTTCACATTGGCGCGGGCGTGATGCGCTGGCAGAATGTCCGATTGTGGTGTCGACCGCCCGCGTACACGGCGGGGTGAGCGGCGTGGCGGTCGGCCGGCGAAGCCATCGGTGTGTCCTGGAGCACCGAGACTGGAAACGGGGTTGAACATGAGTGGTGGTCAAGGTCGGCGCGAGTCGGCCGCACGGTGGTCGTTACGCGCTGTCGCGGGACCGGTAGCCGTCTTCGTCGTCGCCGCATTGGCGTTGACCGGGTGTTCGGCGTCCGACGCCACGGAGGCGGCGCAGGCGGCCATCGATCGCAACCCCATCACGGAACTGATCAAGCCCAAGCTGCTGTCACCGGTGAAGGACGGCGAGGTGGGCGTCTCGCCGGGCGTTCCCATGACGTTCAAGGTGGAGGACGGCAAGTTCACGAACGTGAGCTTGGTCAGTCCCCAGGGGAAGTCCGTGAACGGCAAGCTCGCCGCCGACGGAAGGTCGTGGGAGACCACCGAGGTGCTCGGTTACGGCAAGACCTACCGATTGAAGGCGGACGCGATCGGCCTCGGCGGCGCGAACTCCGCGACGCTCAGCTTCACCACCAGCTCGCCCGGCAACCAGACCAAGCCCTACCTGAACCCGGGTGAAGGAGAGGTCGTGGGGATCGGCCAGCCTGTGGCCATCCAGTTCGACGAGAACATCCCCGACCGCAAGGCCGCACAGGATGCGATAAAGATCACCACCGAACCCGCCGTCGAAGGCGCGTTCTACTGGGTGAACAACCGTGAGGTGCGCTGGCGGCCGGAACATTTCTGGGCGCCGGGGACGAAGGTCACGATCGACGTGAACGTCTATGGACGTGATCTCGGCAACGGTCTGTACGGCCAAGAGAACATCCACTCCTTCTTCACCATCGGCGACGCGGTGATCTTCACCGCCGACGACGACACCAAGCAGGTGACCGTCGAGCAGAACGGCCAGGTGATCCGCACCATGCCGACCTCGATGGGCAAGGACAGCACACCCACCGACAACGGCATCTACATCGTCGCCGACCGGCACGAGAAGATCATCATGGATTCCTCCACCTATGGCGTGGCGGTCAACTCCCCGGACGGCTACAAGACGCCGGTGGACTTCGCGACGCGGCTGTCCTACAGCGGCATCTTCTTCCACTCGGCGCCGTGGTCGTTGGGCGCGCAGGGCTACAGCAACACCAGTCACGGCTGCCTGAACCTCAGCCCGGCGAACGCGCAGTGGGTCTACCAGAACGCCAAGCGCGGTGACATCACGATCGTGAAGAACACCGTGGGCGGCACCCTCTCCGGCGTGGACGGTCTGGGCGACTGGAACATCCCGTGGCCGGTCTGGAAAGCGGGCAACGCCGACGACAATCGCTGAGCGAGATCGAACGCCGAACGGGCCATCGGAGCGAATCCGGTGGCCCGTTCGGCGTTCGGGCAGGATCCGCATCTCGTGCGGGGCGATGAAAAAACCCGGGTGGCGCCGATTTCTCGGAGCCACCCGGGCCTGTGGGGTGAGCGACGGGACTCGAACCCGCGACAGCCAGGATCACAACCTGGTGCTCTACCAACTGAACTACGCTCACCATCGCCGGTAACAACCGGCGGGCTAGATATTAGCGTGTCAACCCGCCCACGCCCTAATCGGTTTCTGGCGAGCCGTTGACCTGGGCCGATTCGGTCCGCTCTTCCGCGATGTCGGAGACCTCGGCGGCGATGGCGGCGATCTCGGTGGTGGAGGGGCCGGGCGGGGCGACGAACGCGGTTCGCCGGTAGTACTCCAATTCCCGGATCGACTCCTGGATGTCGGCCAGCGCGCGGTGGCTCAGCCCCTTTTCCGGCTGCCCGAAGTAGATGCGCGGGTACCAGCGCCTGCACAGCTCCTTGATCGAACTCACGTCGACCATCCGATAGTGCAGGTGCGCGTCCAGCAGGGGCATGTCCCTGGCGATGAAACCGCGATCGGTCGCGATCGAGTTACCGGCCAGCGGCACGGTGCGCGGGGCGGGGATGTACTGGCGGATGTAGTCGAGTACGCGCTGCTCGGCCTCTTCGAGGGTGACGGTGGAGCGGCGGACCTCGTCGGTCAGCCCGGAGCGCGCGTGCATCTCGGCGACCACCGCGGGCATCGCGGCGAGCGCGGCGTCGTCGGCGTGGATGACGATGTCCACGCCCTCGCCGAGGATGTTGAGATCACTGTCGGTGACCAGTGCGGCCACCTCGATCAGCTTGTCGCTGTCCAAGCGCAAGCCGGTCATCTCACAATCCATCCACACCATGTATTTGTCGGACACTCGTGCAACATTAGCCGGGCCGAGGCCAGGTGCTCGCGGTACGGCACGGCAACCGCTCAGCCACTGATGCGGCCCCCAACCCCCAGCGGCGGCGATACAGTTCTCTCAGATCGGCACTCGGCGTTTTCGGTGCGACAGCAAATACTGCGTAACGCAGTTCGAGTCGAGCCAGGACGGAGGACGCGCGATGACCACCCCGCAGGAGAAGGCGGACGCGGCGCGCAAGGCCGCCGACGAGGCGGCGCGGATCGCGGCGGAGGCGGCCGCGGCCGCGGAAGCCGCGGAACGCGAACTGGCCGAGCACACGACGACAGCGGCGCGAGCCGAGCCGGTCACCGAGGAGAAAGGCGTGCCCGCCGCACAGGAGATCGCCGCGGGCTACGCCTTCGTAGGCAGTGCGCTGGAGCTGGGCGCCGTCGTGATCGACGGCACAGTGGACCGCACGGCGCGCGTCCGTATCCCGATACGAATGATGAACCGGCACGGTTTGGTCGCGGGGGCGACCGGTACGGGAAAGACCAAGACCTTGCAGGGCATCGCGGAGCAGTTGTCGAGCGCCGGGGTTCCGGTGGTGCTCGCCGACATCAAAGGCGACCTGTCCGGATTGGCCGAGCCGGGGCAGCCGAGCGAGGAACTCGCCGCGCGCGCCGCGCAGACCGGCGCCGCGGACTGGGTGCCGACCGGCTTCCCCACCGAGTTCGTCGCGCTGGGCGCCACCGGGCCCGGACTGCCGATCCGCGCGACGATCAGCTCTTTCGGCCCGGTGCTGCTGAGCAAGGTGCTCGGGTTGAACGAGACGCAGGAATCCACCCTCGGCCTGATCTTCCACTGGGCCGACCGCAACGGTCTCGCGCTGCTGGACCTGAAGGATCTGCGGGCCGTGATCACGCATCTCACCAGCCCCGAAGGCAAGCAGGACCTGAAGGGCATCGGCGGCGTCTCCGCGTCCACCGCGGGAGTGATCCTGCGCGCGCTGGTGAATCTGGAGGCCGACGGCGGCGACACGTTCTTCGGCGAGCCCGAACTCGACCCGGCCGACCTGGTGCGGATCGTGGACGGGAAAGGTGTGATCACGCTGTTCGAGCTGGGCGCCCAGGCGGCGCGGCCGGTGCTGTTCTCCACCTTCCTCATGTGGGTGCTCGCCGATCTGTTCCAGACGCTGCCCGAAGTCGGCGATGTGGACAGGCCCGAACTGGTCTTCCTCTTCGACGAGGCCCATCTTCTGTTCTCCGACGCCTCGAAGGCTTTCCTGGACCAGGTGGAGCAGACCGTCAAGCTGATCCGGTCCAAGGGCGTGGGTGTGTTCTTCTGCACACAGCTGCCCACCGATATTCCGAATCAGGTGCTCTCTCAGCTCGGCGCGCGGATCCAGCACGCGCTGCGCGCGTTCACCCCGGATGACCAGAAAGCGCTGTCGAAGACCGTCCGCACCTATCCCCGGACCGCCGTCTACGACCTGGAGCAGGCGCTGACCTCGCTCGGGACCGGTGAGGCGATCGTGACGGTGCTCTCCGAGCGGGGTGCGCCGACACCGGTGGCCTGGACCAGAATGCGGCCGCCCCGATCGCTGATGGACACCATCGGCGCGGACGCGATCGGCTCTCGGGCACTGTCCAGTCCGCTGGCCTCGAAATACGGACGAGCCATCGACCGGGAGTCGGCCTACGAAATCCTCACCGCGAAACTCGCCGCGGCGGCGCGGGAGCCGGAGTCCACGCCCGTTCCCGGCCGTCCCGCGACTCGCGCGCAAGAGGAATCCGCCGCCGAACGGATCATGAACAACCCCGCGGTGCGCGGCTTCCTGCGTTCGGCGGCCGCCGCGGCCGGCCGCCAGGTCACCCGCAGCTTGTTCGGGACCAGGCGTCGCTGAGCGCCGCGAGTCCGCTACGTCTACCGGCCGCTCAGTTGCCGAGCTTCTTGTAGAACGCGCCCGCGATGGGGGCGGTGACCGCCCGGGGGCCGTACTGCCCCGCCACGCTCATTCCCTTGCTGATCAGGCCGGGAACCACGCGCATCTTGTTGCGGGCGAGCGCGTCGATGGACACCTTGGCGGTGTACTCGGAGGAGACCCACATGAAGTCGGGCACCATCCGGTCGACGATCGACGCTTCGGCCGGGTCCGGCGTGTCGGTGCGCACCGGGCCGGGCGCCAGCAGCGTGACGTGCACGCCGGAGCCCTTCAGTTCGCCGCGCAGCGATTCGGAGAAGGTGTTGGCGAACGCTTTGCTCGCCGCGTAGGTGGCGTTGTTCGGGATCGGCATGTTGCCCGCGGCCGAACCGCTGATCAGGATGCCGCCGCCGCCCCGCGCGAGCATGCCGGGCAGCACGGCCAGGGTCAGATCGTGCACGGCGACGGCATTGAGTTCCATTTGCGCGCGCTCGTAGGCCGGGTCGAGCTCGGCGACGGCGCCGAAGGTCGCGATGCCCGCGTTGTTGCACAGGATGGCGATGTCGCGGGCGGTCAGTTCCTCCACCAGCGCACCGCGCTGGTCGCGGTCGGCCAGGTCGACAGGGCGCACCTCGGCGGTGATGCCGTGGGCGAGGGTCAGCCGCTGCGCGAGCTCGGTGAGCAGCTCGTCACGGCGGGCGACCAGGATCAGCGAGTAGCCGCGGGCGGCGAGCTCGGCGGCGAGCGCGGTGCCGATGCCGGAGGAGGCGCCGGTGACGACCGCGCGGTTCTCGGAAGTGGGGGAGGGCAGGCTCACCCGGTGCAGCCTAGGCGATGCGGCGACGGCGGCCGGGCATCGAGCCCGGCCGCCGCGCTCGATCAGAGCCGTGCGGCCAGCCTGGTGCCCTGGTCGATGGCTCGTTTGGCGTCCAGTTCGGCGGCGAGTTCGGCGCCGCCGATCAGGTGCAGGCTGACACCGGCGGCGCGCAGCGGGGCCTCCAGGTCGCGCACGGATTCCTGCCCCGCGCAGACGACGACGTTGTCGACCGGAATGAGCTGCGGGCGCTGCCGTTTCGCGCCGAAGCTGATGTGCAGGCCGCTGTCGTCGATGCGCTCGTAGTTCACTCCGCCGATCTGCTCGACGCCCTTGGCCTTCAACGCGGCGCGGTGCACCCAACCGGTGGTCTTGCCCAGGTCCTTGCCGAACGGGGTGGACTTGCGTTGCAGCAGCACGACTTCCCGGGCGGCGGGCGAAGGTCTCGGGGCGGCGAGTTGTCCGGGGACCTGTTCGTCGTCGGAGTCCACCCCCCACTCCTCCTTCCACTCGTCCAGCTTCAGCGTGGGATGCCCTTCGACGGTGAGGAATTCGCTGACGTCGTAGCCGATGCCGCCCGCGCCGATCACGGCGACGCGCTTGCCCACCGGCTTCTGCTCCCGCACCAGTTCGGCGTACGACACCACCATGGGGTGGTCGATACCGGGGATGTCGGGAATGCGCGGCTGCACGCCGGTGGCGAGCACCACCTCGTCGTAGCCCCCCGCGATCAGTTCGTCGGCGCCCACCCGCTTGTTCAGGTGCACCGTGACGCCGGTCAGCTCGAGCATCCGGTTGTAGTAGCGGATCGACTCGCTGAACTCCTCCTTGCCCGGGATGCGGCGGGCGATGTCGAACTGGCCGCCGATCTTGTCGTCGGCCTCGAACAGCTCGACGCGGTGGCCGCGTTCGGCGAGGTTCACCGCCGCCGAGAGCCCGGCCGGTCCCGCGCCCACCACGGCGATGCGCTTGGTGCGGCGGGTCGGCAGCAACGTCAGCTCGGTTTCGTGCCCGGCGCGCGGGTTGAGCAGGCAGGAGACGGTCTTGTGCCGGAAGGCGTGGTCCAGGCAGGCCTGGTTGCACGCGATGCAGGTGTTGATCTCGTCGGCGCGATCCTGCGCGGCCTTGTTCACCCACTCCGGGTCGGCGAGGAAGGGGCGGGCCAGCGAGACGAGCTGCGCGTCGCCCCGGGTCAGGATCTCCTCGGCCACCTCGGGCATGTTGATCCGGTTGGACGCGCACACCGGGATGCGCACCCGCGCGGTGATCTTCGCGGTGAACTCGACGAAGGCCGCGCGGGGCACCGAGGTCACGATGGTGGGCACCCGTGCCTCGTGCCAGCCGATATCGGTGTTCAGGATGTTCACCCCGGCGGCTTCGAGTTCCTGTGCCAGCGCGACGATCTCGTCGAAGGTCTGCCCCTGCTCCACCAGCTCGGCCATGGACAGCCGGAACACGATGAGGAAATCGGGGCCGACCGCGGCGCGGGTGCGGCGCACGATCTCCACCGCGATCCTGCGGCGGTTGCGCGGTGAGCCGCCCCACGCGTCGGTGCGCTTGTTGGTGCGCGGTGCGAGGAACTGGTTGATGAAATAGCCTTCGCCGCCCATGATCTCGCAGCCGTCGTACCCGGCGAACTGGGCGAGCTGCGCGCAACGGGCGTAGTCCTCGATGGTCCGTTCGATGCCTTTGGCCGACAGTGCGCGCGGCCGGAACGGGTTGATCGGCGCCTTGATCGATGACGCCGACACACTGCCCGGCATATAAGAGTAGCGGCCCGCGTGCAGGATCTGGATGGCGATCTTGCCGCCCTCCGCGTGCACCGCCTTGGTGATCGTCCGGTGCCGGTAGGCCTCGGTTTTGCTGGTCAGCTTGGCGCCGAAGGGCAGCAGCCAGCCCGCGCGGTTGGGCGCGTAGCCGCCGGTGATGATCAGACCGGCGCCGCCGCGTGCGCGTTCGGCGAAGTAGGCGGCCAGCTTGTTGGTGTCCCAGGCGCGGTCCTCCAGGCCGGTGTGCATCGATCCCATCACCACTCGGTTGCGCAAGGTGGTGAAGCCGAGGTCGAGCGGCTCGAACAAATGGGGGAAGGAGCTCATCGGTGAGGTCGCCTTTCTCCGTCAGTCCGCGTGCGGGGCTGTCGCGCGCGGGTGCAGTGCTTGCAGAACTTCGTCGCACCATTCGACGAACCCCGACTCCACGCGGACGCCCGCGCGCAGGACGAGGTACTGGTGCAGGGCCGTGCCCGAGAGCCGGTCCGGGGCGGGGAAGTCGCGTTTCTCGATGTGCCGGAACAGCTCGAGCCGCTGCGCGTGCTGATCGCGGTGGCGGGCCACCTCGGCGCGCAGTGCGGTGATGTCGCCGTAGGCGGCGGCGCGGATCTTCACCCCGAGCTCGTTGCGCGGGATGTCGGAGTCGCTCGGTTCGGCGATCCAGCGCGCGAGTTCGGCCCGCCCCGCCTCGCTCACCGAGTACACCTTCTTGTCCGGCCTGCCCTCCTGCGTCACCGTCTCGCCGTCGACCCAGCCGGACTCCTCCATGCGTTTGAGGACGCGGTAGATCTGCTGGTGGGTCGCGCTCCAGAAGTACCCGATGGACTTGTCGAAGCGGCGCGCCAGCTCGTATCCCGATCCGGCGCGCTCCGACAGCGATACCAGCAGCGCATGCTCGAGGGCCATGCGGTGAGGATAGCCGTGACACCGGGTACTATGCAACTGGGTGCATAAGCATGGCATCCGATGCGGTTTCGGCCGGACCACCCCGGTTCCGCGCATTAAGCTGCGCCCATGACCGAGGTGAACCCCCGGGCGACGGTCGGGCAGGCTGCCGGGCGCGGGCAAGTGGTGGCGTGGGGTCTGTGGGACTGGGGGTCTTCGGCATTCAACGCCGTGATCCTCACATTCGTGTTCTCGGTGTATCTCACCGACAAGGTCGGCGACGACCTGCCCGGCGGTGTCTCCGCCAGCGCCTGGCTGGGCTGGTCGCTGGGCATCGCGGGATTGATCGTGGCCTTGACCGCGCCGATCAGCGGCCAGCGCTTCGACGCGTCGGCGAAACGCAAACGCTCCCTGGGGGTGCTGACCGCGCTCACGGTCGCGGCGATGACTCTGATGTTCTTCGTGCACGACGACTATCGCGACCTGTGGCTCGGTCTGGTGCTGCTGGCCTTCGCGTCGGCCTGCTTCGAGCTGGCGAACGTGCCGTACAACGCGATGCTGCGGCAGGTGTCCACCCCGGCGACGGTGGGCCGGATCTCCGGATTCGGCTGGGCTATGGGCTATTTCGGCGGCATCGTGCTGCTGCTGATCTGCTACTTCGGTTTCATCGCCGGCGAGGGCGACAACCGCGGCCTGCTCGGCGTGCCCACCGACGACGGGATCAATATCCGCCTGGTCGCCGTGCTGGCCGCCGTCTGGTTCGCCGCTTTCGCGTTGCCGGTGCTGTTCGCGGTGCCCGAATTGCCGCGCACCGGTGCCGATCCCGGCGCGGCGAACGCGGGATTCCTCGGCTCGTACCGAGTGCTGTGGCGCGACCTGCGTGAACTGTGGCGCACCGACCGGCGCACGGTCGTCTTCCTGGTGGCCAGCGCCGTATTCCGGGACGGGCTGGCCGGGGTGTTCACCTTCGGGGCGGTGCTCGCCGTGCGCGTCTACGGCATAGCCGACTCCGACGTGCTGCTGTTCGGCATCGCGGCCAATGTGGTCGCGGCACTGGGCGCGATCCTCGCCGGACGTTTGGACGACCGGGTGGGGCCGAAGATCATCATCGTCTGGTCCTTGGCCGCCATGCTGGTGTGCGGCTCGGCGCTGCTCGTGGTGTCCGGCCCGCTGATGTTCTGGATCTTCGGCTTGCTGCTCACGGTTTTCGTCGGTCCCGCCCAAGCGGCGGCGCGCTCGTTCCTGGCCCGCCTCGCGCCGCCGGGGCGTGAGGGTCAGCTCTTCGGCTTGTACACGACCACCGGACGGGCGGTGTCCTTCCTCGCGCCGACGTCGTTCGCCCTGTTCGTCTGGCTGTTCGGCGCGGACCGCGCGGGCATCGCGGGTCTGCTGGTGGTGCTCGCGATGGGACTGGCGGTGCTGCTGCCGGTTCGTCCGCCGGATCCGGTCGCGGCGATCGACGGTGACGCCGAGCAGTCCCGATCCGCCGGGTGAGCTCGCGGCCGGTGGCCGGGCGCCGGGTCAGCGGCGCTTCGGCGGCCGCCAGCCGCCCATGCCGAGCGCGATCAACCGCATCTGCTGCACGGTGCGGTCGATGATCGCCTGCTCGTCGCGCGGAGTGGCCGACACGTAGGCGGCGATGCCGTCGGTCACCGTGGTGACCATCAGGTCGGCGGCGATCTCGAGGTCGCGCGGCGTCCAGGAGTCCAGTGCCCTGATCCGGGACAGATCGGCGACGAGCTCGCGCACGATCAATTGGATTTCCCGCGCGATGGCCGTGCGCAGCGCCGCGGACCCGCCATGACGCTCCCGCGTGAGAAAGCCGAACAGCTCCCGCTTCGGGCCCACCTGCGTGAACACGAAGCGCACGGTGTCCGACAGGCCGGCGTCGGCATTGCGCCGGACTTCGCGCAGCGCCAGCCGCAGCGCGGTGACGCCGTCGTCGACCAAGGTCGCGCCGAGGTCCTCCAGCGACGCGAAGTGCCGGTAGAACGCGGTCGGCACGATGCCCGCCGAACGGGCGATCTCGCGCAGGCTGAGCGCGGCGAATCCGCGGTCGGCAGCCAGCGCGAGGGTGCCGTCCAGGAGCGCCTGCCTGGTCCGCTCCTTGCGTTCGCCTCGGGTAGCTGCCTGCTCACTCATCCCGGTGAGCATACATCCGTTCACCATTCGACCTATCCATAGATGTAGTTCGAGTCACACGTTTCGCCGGTTGACACTCAACCCCGGTCATCCTGCACACTAGTTGAGTGTACAGACGTGCACTGAAATTAGGCGCACGTCGTCAGCCCGACAAGAGGCACGGAGAACTAATGGTGGATCTCATCAACCTGGTGCAGACCCTGACCTCGCCCCACCCGCTGGACCGCTACCTGGAACTGGTACGCCCCACCCTCACGGTGCGGGACATGCGGGCCGAAATCACGGACGTGCGCCGCTGCGCGCCGGGTTCGGTGACGCTCACCCTGCGCCCGACCCGGCAGTGGACAGGCCATGTCGCCGGACAGTACGTCCAGATCGGCGTGGTGATCGACGGTGTACGCCACACGCGGTGCTATTCGCCGGTGAACCCGGAAAGCGGGCGGAATCGCCGAATCCAGCTGACCGTCAAAGCGCATCCCGACGGCCTGGTGTCGCAGTATCTCTACCGCAACGCCGCCCCCGGCATGGTGGTCGACCTGACACCCGCCGACGGCGTGTTCCGGCTGCCGCGCCCGCGACCGGAGCGCGTGCTGCTGATCAGCGGCGGCAGCGGCATCACGCCGGTGCTGTCCATGCTGCGCACGCTCGCCGCGGAGGATCATCCGGGCGAGGTCGTGTTCCTGCACTACGCGAAGTCGCCGGCGCTGCTGCCGCACCGAGCCGAGCTGGACGCGATCGCGCGACAGCACCCCAACTTCCGCATCGAACTGCGGTATCCGCACGGCGCGCGGGAGGTGGCGCCGCGGGTCGATCCCGGCGCGCCGTGGGTGGACCTGGCCCCGGTCAAAGGCAGCGGATACTTCGACTACGACGAACTCGAGCGCGTCGCCCCCTGGTTCGCCGACGCGCAGACCTATGTCTGCGGCCCGCAGTCGCTGATGGACGCGGTGCGCACGATCTATCAAGCCGAGCAGCTGGAAGACCGGCTGCACACCGAGGAGTTCACGATCGCGCTCGCGCCGGCCGACGCCGCCGACGCGCACGGCACGGTGAACTTCTCGGCCAGCGGGGTGAGCGCGCCCAACGACGGCGCCACGCTGCTGGAACAGGCCGAGTCCGCCGGGCTGAGTCCCGAGTACGGCTGCCGCATGGGGATCTGCTTCTCCTGCACCGCGGTGCGCCGTTCCGGCTGCACGCGCAATCTGCGCACCGGCGAGACCGACAGCGATCCCGACCAGCCGATCCAGCTGTGCATCAGCGCGCCGGTCGGCGACGTCGACATCGATATCTGATCACGAAGGGGAGCACATCATGACCATCCTCACCGAAACCGACAACGGACCGCTGGTCCTGAGCCCGGACCAGATCGAGGAGCTCGGCCGCGAACTCGACGAGCTGCGCGCCGCGATCGTCGCCGACCTCGGCGAGCGCGACCGGGAATACCTGTACTCGATCATCAAGGCGCAGCGCGGCTTCGAGATCGCCGGGCGCGGCCTCATGTATCTCGGCTTCCTTCCGCCGTTCTGGCTGGCCGCGGTGGCGGCGCTGAGTGTGTCGAAGATTCTCGACAACATGGAGATCGGCCACAACGTGATGCACGGCCAGTACGACTGGATGCGCGAGCCCGGCCTGAATTCCCGGGTGTTCGAGTGGGACACGGTCTGCCCGGCCGACCAGTGGAAGCACTCGCACAACTACCTGCACCACACCTACACCAACATCCACAACAAGGACCGCGACATCGGCTACTCCATCCTGCGGATGGACGAGGCCCAGGAGTGGAACGTGCTGCGGCTCGGGCAGCCGCTCTACGCGTTCGTGCTCATGATGCTGTTCGAGTGGGGCGTGATGGGTCACGACCTCGAGGTCGAGAACATCCTCGCGGGCAAGAAGAAGTGGCCCGAGGTCAAGCAGCTGATCCTCGGTCAGTGGCGCAAGGCGGGCAAGCAGGTGCTCAAGGATTACCTGGTGTTCCCGGCGCTCACCGGTCCGCTGTTCTTCCACACCCTCGCGGGGAACGTCACCGCCAACCTGGTGCGCAACGTGTGGGCCTTCGCCATCATCTTCTGCGGCCACTTCCCGACCGGCGTACAGACGTTCACCGAGGAGGAGACCGCGGACGAGACCCGCGGCGAGTGGTACATCCGGCAGATGCTCGGCTCGGCGAACATCACCGGAAGCAAACTGTTCCACATCATGTCCGGCAATTTGTCGCACCAGATCGAACACCACCTGTTTCCGGACCTGCCCGCCAGCCGTTATCCGGAGATGGCGCCGACCGTGCGCGCACTGTGTGAAAAGTACGGTTTGCCGTACAACACCGGCCCGCTCGGTAAGCAGATCGGCTCGGTGTGGAAGAAAATCTTCAAGCTGGCCCTGCCGCCGAGCTGGGTCCGGAGCGAGCCGTCGCCCGGTGTTATCGTGATGCGTCAGCCGAAGGCGAGCGAAGCGGGCGTGTGAATGATCGGGAAATTCGAGAGCAACAAAGATCTCATTCAGGAATTGACGTCCTCCGGCGCCCGGCACGTCGGCAATATCGCCAACATCATCACCGGCACCGTCGCCGAGGTCACCAGGGAGATCGGTGAGTGGATCACCGACGCGATCGAGATGAACGAGGCGGCGGCCGCGGCGCGGCGGGACGCGGCGGCGCGGCAGGATCTCGATGGTGACCTCGGTGCGAAGACCGAGGCGCCGGTCACCGAGCCGCCGGTCGGCGAGCCGGAAGGGTTCCTCGACGCCGAGGTCGTCGAGCCCGGAGTCGACGAGCCGCGCTGATCACCACACCGGCAGCCTGCGCCGGTGGGCGACGACGTCGGCGATCAGATCCTGATAGCCGTCGATCAGCTCGGCCAGCCTGGTCCACTGCAGGTGGGCTTCACCGCCCGCCTGCATCGGATGCGGTCGAGTCGTGACCTCGTCGCCCAAAGTGTGTCGAGCCGCAACCCATTTCGCGGCGATTCGATCGATGACCGCCCCGAGCGTCTCGGTGTGCAGGGAGGCGCCCTCCCGGTGCTGCACGTTCGCGGCGACCCACGCGTCGATCCGGCCGATCCATTCGATCCGGCAGCCGTCGATGTCCTCCACCTGCTGACTGCACTCCGCGATGTGCGTGCTGGAGGCCCCCGGCTCGTGTGCGCGCTCGAGCGCCCGCTGCCGCCGCTCGTGGCACTCGACGAGTTTCCGGGCGGCGTGCAGCACGCTGTGCCGGTGCTCGTCCTCGCCGGGTTCGCGGATCGCCCGAAGCAGGGCGGCGGGCGGTGGCAGCTCCTGGGCTCCGAAACCGCGCTGAGCGTATTCGGTGGGCATTGGCAGACCTCTGCGGCACGATGAATCCTGGGTACGCCAGGGCCGAGGGGGATTTCGGGGAGGAGCGCCCCTCGGCTCCGGCGCAGTCCCGCACTCGGACGCCATCCCACGGTCCATCAGCACGGCAGAGAAACCGGGAAATCCGCGACGATGCGAGAGAAGACGGTCCGAGATATCGGGACACTTTCAGGAAAGCGCGGTAGCGGAATCGGCGCAATACTCTGCCGTGCGAATCCGAAAGCTGCCGGGAAATCGTTATGTTCCGTTACGGATCGGTCACCCCGGTCGCTCCTGCGCGGAGCACGCGCGCGAATTATCGAGCGCACGACGGGCAACCGATTCGATGCGACCGCTGCGCGCCGTCGCCCGATCCGCTAACCTCGGTGTTCGTGCCCGCCTACGTGTCATCGCCGGAGTTGACATTCGGCTTCATGTTCGCGCTGGAAGATCCCGAGCGAATCGCGGAGGTCGTGCGCAATCTCATCGTCCGCAAAACCGTCTCCGTCTTCCGGCTCGCCCGGCTGTCCGACGACGACGGCCCGCCGGAGCGTTACGTGGTCAACTGGGCGGTCATCCCCCAGATTTCGATCACCACCGCCGCGCCGGACCCGGAGGAGTTGCGGGCCACCCGCACCATGCTGGTCAACGCGTTTCTCAGTGAGGACGGCGAGGTCAGCCTGTATTCGGCGCAGGCGAACGGACCGGCCTGAGCTGACCGGGCCTGGGCATGGTTCGGCTACGACCGGGGCCGTCGCGGCCAGGCGAGGGCGAACCGTTCCGTCCCCGTCGCGCTGCCGGGCCGGTGCGATGGTCCGCCTGCCGGGCGTGGTGCCTCGCCCGATGGCCGGGTTCGCGAGCGGGACGCCGGATGGTGCCGCGACGGCCGTAACCGATCCGTTGTCCGGACGCGCGGTAGAGACGTTCAGGTGGCGCGGAAACGGTATCGCCGCACCGACTCTCCGCACATCGACGATCGGCGGCGTGGTTCCGACAGGCGGATCGTAATCGGATCATCTCCGGGCTGGACGCGGACGGGGCTGGTCCCGGTACGGCGACCGACTGTTGCGGCACAGAGTTTTTCGACCGCCCGGGTCAGCCGGGGATTTACGTTCAGCCCGACTGTGCCAGGTCCGGCCGCATGCTGGGTCTGGCTCGAAATCGGCTGCTCCGCACGGTGAATCGGGTTTGTCCCAGCTGCTCGCCGGCCACGCCTATTCGTTGGCATGTCGGTATCGGATGGTGCCGTTTCCGGTCGGCCGGATAAGCGACAATCAAGACATTGAACTGTGGCTTGGGTCACAGTAATCGTGAGGAGTGTCGATCATGGAACTCGAGAAGTCCGTCGTGCCGCCCGACCCGATCCGCGTCCGGGGTGACCTGGACCCGGCGCTGTCGCGATGGATGTGGCTGGTGAAGTGGCTGCTGGCCATACCGCACTACGTCGTGTTGTTCTTCCTACACGTCGCGTACGTGGTGCTCACGATCGTCGCCTTCTTCGCGATCCTGATCACCGGCAAGTATCCGCGGGGGCTGTTCGACTTCAACGTCGGCGTCATGCGCTGGGGGTGCGGGTGACCTTTTATGCGCTCTCGGTGCTCGGCACCGACAAGTACCCCCCGTTCAGCCTGCGGTCGGACGCGGACTACCCCGCCGACCTGGAGATCGACTATCCGGAAACGCTGCACCGCGGGTTGGTGCTTGTGAAGTGGTGGTTGCTGGCCATTCCGCACTACCTGATCATCGGGGCGGTGGTGAGCGGCGGCATCATGGCCGGGGGCGGTGACGACTGGAGCGGCGCCTCCATCTCGTTGCTCAGCATCCTGCTGCTCGTCGCGCTGGTCGCGTTGCTGTTCACGGCGCGCTACCCCCAGGGCGTCTACGACTTCGTGATGGGTCTCAATCGCTGGATGATCCGTGTGCAGGCTTACGCCGGTCTGATGCGGGACGAATACCCGCCTTTCCGTCTCGACCAGGGCGCCCGCGAGTCCGACTGAAGCCGGCTTCGACGACCGCGCCGAATCCGCCCGCCACGTCAGCGGGCGGATTCGTAGATGCGCCGGACCACGTCCTCGATCTCGGGCTCTTCGATCGACAGGTTTCGGACTTCGGCGCGGTCGGACACGGCGGCCAGGTGAGCATCTCGAAGGTGGTGGACTTGCCCGCGCTGTTGGCGCCGATATAGCCGACAGCGGAGCCCCGCTCTATCCGGACGGTCATCCGGTCGACGGCGGTGAGCGTCTCCCGCCGCCTTCGCCAGCGGGTGCCGTCCCCGTGTGCCCGATCGCCACAGACGCAGCGCCGGCAGCCAGACCCGCAACGCCGCGACCGGCGTGAGCCACGCCGGCCAGGCGGGCAGCAGCGGCGGGCCGGGCAGTCCCAGCAGCGCGAGAGTGGGCAGGTAGGCCGTGAACGAGACCGGGATGGCGAACCCGAACAGCGGCCGCATCGGGGCGGGGAAGAGCGACGCGGGCCGGGTCGCCGCGAACGAGCCGCCGTAGGTGAAGCTGTTGGTGAGTTCGGAGCCGTCGATCAGATAGAACTGCAAACCGGCGGCGCAGACGAACACGCCACCGAACAACGCGATGCCGCCGACCAGCGTGAACGCCAGCAGCGCGGCGGTGGCCGAATTCCACGCGATGTCGTTGCGCGCCAAACCGACCCCGAGCGCGACGATCGAGACCGAAGCGCGAGCGAACCTGCGCAGCGAGATGTCGCTGGTGATCAGTTGCAGCAGCAGCGGTTGCGGCCGTAGGTGATAGGCGTCGAGCTGCCCCATCCGGATCAGTACCGGCAGTGTGTCGAGGTGTCCGAAAATCACCTGGGCAAGGGCAGAACTCGAGTGGCTCAGCCCGAACAGCAGCAGCGCCGCGTCCAAGTCGATGCCGCCGAGAACGCGTGCGGTGCGGAAGATCAGCCAAACTTCGGCCAGTTCGACCAGGCCCACCATGAAGGCGCTCAGAACCACCCTGCACCTCCAGCCTGCGCCGGCAGACCACCAGTGGCACGCGCCCGATGATCCCGGCCGCCAGCATCCAGAACACCTGGGCGCCGATCACCGAGAGCGCCTGGGCGCCGGTGGCCCGCCCGCAGAGCACGTCGACCGGCGGCCGCCGACATCGCCGTGGCTCGCGATGATCTAGGGCTGTGGCTCGCGATGCTCTGACGCTGTGGTCGCGATGGTGTGGGGTTGTTGTCCGCGGTGCTGTGGGGCCGTGGCCCGAGCGACGATCCGGGCCTCCGTCTCGCGCGGTCGGCGACGATCGCACCGCTGCTCGGGTGGCGGCGGGTCAGGAGCGGGCTGGGTGGGCTGCCGGTCCTGCAACCGGCTCGCAAGTTCGGGAACACTCCGGCTGCGATCGCCGACGCCACCCCCGCCGAGGCGCCGCACCGGTCGAGTATTTCCGTGTTTGAGCGTCACACACCGCGGGTAATAGCACTGGAGACCCGCATAGCTGCAGGTCTCCAGTGTGCTGCGCCCCCGGCAGGAATCGAACCTGCGACCTAGGGATTAGAAGATGTCGCATCCGATCGGTTCCGAACGATTCGCGAACATGCTGTTACGCAACGGGTTTGGCGGTTTCGTAATGCCTATAGATTCTCGGCGGTTCCGGTCGGCTCTCTCACATATTCGGTGAGTAAACGATGGGCTCAGACGCACAGCTCCGGGTCGATCTGGGTGAGCATCGAGCGCGCCCAGTCGGCGCCCTTGTGCCCATCCGGCAGAGCCGCGTATCCTTCCTCGGCTTCCCGCACGGCGTCCGGAGTGCGGCCCATCGCGGCCAGCACGATGCCGCGCTCCAGGCCCCAGAACCCCGGCGTGTACCAGTAGCCGAACGAGGGCAGATCGATTCCCTCCGCGGCTGCCGCTGCCGTGTCGGCGTGATGCAGTGCCCGCGCGGCCCGGCGCCGGTCACCCTGGAGTGCGAGAAGTTCGGCCCGCTGGTATCGGTCGTACACGCCGAGAATCGGGTGTGCCCGGGTGACGGCTATAGCCGACTCGGTGAGGTCGACAGCGCGCTGCAGGTCGCCGTTGTGGCGCGCGGTGTAGGCGCGGAAGCTGTGCGCGTGCGCGAGCTGTGATGGGTCGTCACCGTCCTCGGCGAGCTTCGCGGCGTCCCCCAGAACCCGGTCTGCGAGATGCCCGCGGTGGGTGGCATGTTCCAGCCAACCCCGGTAGCGCGCGACCTCGGACGCGAGGCTGGCCGAAGCTGGGCCGCCCGCACGGTGACGCGCCAGAGTGCGCGCGGTCGAGTCCATGCCGCGGACCAGCTGCACGACGGACGCAGCACCCACAACGTCCTCTAGGTGCCGCGTGCGGTCGAGGATTGCGGAGAGGTCTTCCAGTCCTGCGCGGCCTGCGGTGGACGGGTCGCCCACGGTCGCGCCGAGCCGTTCGAGGTCGACGGATTCCAGCCCCAGAACGGGGTCCGAGAGCACCGACCGGTATGCGTCGAGTACTGCGGCTGTGACTGGCCGTTGCCCGGTCTCGATCAGCGATAGATAGCTGGGTGTGAAGCAGGTGCGGCCGGCCATGCGGCGCAGTCCGATACCGGCGATCGTGCGCAGTTCGCGCAGCAGTTCGCCTGTTACCCCCGAATCGGTGAACACCAGTAAACGGTAAGCCTGTTCAGCGAAGGATGCTGGCACAACACACTTTCTGTAGCACTCGGCGCCGGGTGAACCCCCGAATCCTCGGCGCCGGGTGTCACCAACCACACCACAATGCCGAGGGGTACAGCCTTGCCCGCAGAGCTCGCAACCGTCCTCATCGTCATGGCCGCTGTCGGCGGTCTGCTGATCCTGCTGTTCTGGGTGCTGCCGTGGCTACTCGAGTTCGGTGGCGATCCGGACGAGCGGGTGCCGTTCCGTGAGGTCATGGACCGCATCGAAAGCGAGGACAAGCGGTGACGACTCGGCGTTCGTGGATCGAGGACTACTGCGAGGACGGGAACATGCCCGCCGACGAGCAGCACGCGCAAGGACTGACGAAGTTGCACGCGAGCTGTGAACCTCCCTGCCCGCGGAAGCTTGTCGCCGAGCGGTATCTCCGGGAGCGTGGCACGGGCAGCGGAGGCGGAGCAGCAGCAAGCACGAGGTAGGCTGAGCAACCGGTTACGTCACGTGACGACAACCGGGGCCGCAGGGAGCGGAAGAACCGGGGTACTCACCATCGAGTACCCCGGTTCTCTCGTTCCTAGAGGATGCCGAGCAGATCCAAGTCGGCCCCGACGTCGGTGAACAGCTCTTTGATCGCGGCCGAGATCTGCCCCATGCGTGACCATGCCTTGACGAGCGAGTCCTCTTCGTCGGCGCCGTCGCCGATGGTGATCTCCCAATGGCCGGCGGTGGTGCGGTCATCGACGTACGTCGCTTCCGTCACGTAGTCCACGAAGATCGCGTCGCCGACCTTGAACCCGATCTGATCCCCGATCCAGAAATCGGCGTTGGGGCCGAGGATGTAGGGAGCGCCGTCCTGCACCGTCACCTTGTGGGAGGTGTAACCGCGAGTGTCGTGCAAGCCGTGGCGGCCGGTCATCAACCCGTCGAGGGTGTAGGCCTTCGATGAGTTCGTGACGCAGTGCTCTTGGAAGGCGTACGGCCCCGCGCGCTGTACTCGTCCTTGGTCGGTGTACTCCGCAAACGCGAGGAACACGTCGTCGAGCTGGCCCTGATACAGAGCGTCGAGTCCTGGCAGTCCGATTAGCAGGCCGAGCCATGCCAGGGCGTTCTTGAGCGCGAACTCAATCGACGCATTGACCCAGCCCGGCGACTTGCCGCCGACGATCACATGGGTAGCCAGGGGCTTGTGGATGGCGATTTCCGACGCGCCGAGACCGGAGTACTCGCCTTCCAGATACCAGATCCACGGGAAGTAGCGACGATTCCCGAGTGGGGTGTTGGCGTACGCCTGCTCGTAATCCCCACCGGTGGAATAGTCCGGGTACCGGATCGGGGTCACGCCATCGTCGAAGAAGTCCTCGAAAAACCGCGTGATCCCGTCCAATAGCGTGCCCGTCGCGCCGACGACGTTGGATTTGTCGACCGTGGTGACGTAGACGGTTGGACGGTCCAGGTAGAACCAGTCCGGGTCCGGCTGCTCGTCGTCCATGTCCGGCAGGAAGAACTGCGCGGTGAGGCACACGCCGTTGTCCTTCAACAACGGTGCGAACACCTGGTCGGCATGCTCGAACCGCACCGACACCGCCGCGAACGGGCTGGTATCCGTCAGCACGTTGATGCCGCCTACCGCGATCGGCCACGCGATCGACCCGACCTCGGCCCAGTCCGGGGCACCGTTCCACTGGTCGGCGGACATAAACGCTTGGCGGCGAAGAAGGTTCGCGATCAGGGTGAGGTGGATGATGGTGCGGACCCCGCCGAACATGAACCAATGCCGCGGCCACTGGGCGAACAGCGGCGCGAACGGTGAGGCGTAACAGACGGTCGTAGCGATGTGCTGCCAACAGTGGATCGCTTCAACTTCGATCGTCTTGTTACCGCGGTCGTCGACCACCTCGGCGACGCGGGTTACGAACCCGTCCCAGCGTTGCCCCGGCGTCTCGGCGGTCAAAGGGATCGTGGCGTCTTCGCCATCGGGATTGCGGAGTAGGTGGTCGTAGTGGACGGTGTCCGGCGGAAGCGTCATCTTCAGCCCGCCCGCGCCATTCTTCACGTGCGAGAACGTGAGACTGAGGTAGCGGCCTTCTTCGCCGACCTCATTCATCCACTTGTCGTAGTAACGGACCGTCGCACGCTGATCCCGCCACATGTCTTGCTCCTGCTTGCGCAGGGCATCCATGTGGCGGACCTCAGCGTGCCCGTCCCACGCGGGCGCCGACATGGTCGTCAGCTCGCGTCAGGCTGGCCGATTCGCACGATTGCCTGCGGGTGCGGGAACCCGAACGCAACGCGCATCGTCGCCTTCACGCCGACCCGATCGCTCGAGAAGTAGGCGTGTTCGGAGATGGTGAGCGTTGTGTTCCTGCGCAACGTGGTGAACGCGAAAGCGCGCGGGATACCCCAGATGTCGCCGTTGGTGACGTAGGGCGAGACCAGCAGGGGCACACCGAGAACGGTCCGCGCGCCGGGCCGCGACGGGTCCGGGCCGAGCAACGGCCGGTTGCTGCCGGTGATCTCCTTCAGCTTCGCCAACTCCAGCGCCGTGTCCGGGTGCGCGACGAAGTTGCTGATCTGGGCGCCGACGTTCTCCGCCTTGGAGATGGCTTCGGCGAACGGGTCGGTGTTGGCGATGCCGGAACCCACGTCGACGAGTTGGTGTGTGGTCGAGCCGATTCCGTCCGGGCCGTTGGTGGTGGTCGCGGCGAAGAACGCCGTATCGACCTTTGCGACGATGCTGCGGACCAGGCCGGCGCCGACGATGTCGAGCGCTTGCGGGTTCGAGTCCTCGGCCAGTTCGCGGGACACGATCGTCAGGCCGGCGACCTTGCGGTGAGTGATCTCGAGTTCATCGTGTTCGGAATCGTCCGGGGTGATCTCGGCGCCTTCGGGCACCCACTGTGCCGCCGGGTCCGCGGTGACGATGGGGAACTTGGAAGAGGTCGAGTCGGTCGACAGGAGGGTGGTCACCTGGAAGGCGACGGAATCGCGTTGTACGGGCTGGACGATCAGCTGGTGAATCTGCTCGGGGAGGAGACCACCGACGCCCGACGACGTCGTGTAGAGAGCCATGATTGCTCGCCTTTGCGGTAGCGGGGAATGGTCTCCGGCTGGCCGCAAGCCAGTCCGGTTGCCCCGCTGGGGCGAGCGTGACGCGAGTCCCCGACTCCTGGCCGGTAACGACTCGCGTCACGTGACATATTACTGCTCGCGCTTGGCGTCGGCGAACGCCTGCGCCCACCCAGTCGCGAGTCCGTCGACGCTCGCACCCGAAGCGCCGGACCGCAGCGACCCGACCGCGGGCCGCGTGCGCGTGGTGCGCTGCCAATGCGGATGCGACTCCAGCACGCCCTCGATCGCCTTGCCGACCTTCGCCGGATCAATCGCGCCGTCCTTGCCGCGCAACGTCTCGAGGTCGGTTCCGCCCGTCCAGAGGTCGGAAGGGTCCGCCATCCGATCGGCGGCAAGGCGTTCGACCTCCGCGCGCTCGTACGCGGTGACGCGCTCACGGAGAGCATCGCGCTCGGTCTCGGTCTCGCGCAGCTGCCGCCGGTACTTCGCCGCTTCCCGGTTGCCGTTCGGCTGCTCCCCCGAATCGGTCTCGGTCGCTGGCGCATCCACCGCGGTATCGGTGGCCTGTTCGTCGCCGGGCTGCTGCTCGGTGGGTTCGATCGGGTCAGCAGGGGTGGTGTCGGTCATGGGGTGGTGTCCTTTCCGGTGTAGGGAGCGGTGACGTACAGACGTTCGGTGACGCGCTCGATGCCGTCTTCGGTCATCTCGTAGTGCACGACCTCGACGTCCCCGGCCGGGATGTCGTCGGTGGGCAGCGTGCGACGCGGTACGACGTCGGGGGGTGCACGGTGGTACTCGGGTAGTCCATCGTTGATGTCTTGCTCAGCGCTCACGGCGCGGTCCTCTCATCGAACGGGCGCGTTACGTTATGACGCGCTGACCAGGGAAAACGGGCAGGCAACTCGATCGGGGCGGGTCGGGGCCGCAGCCGCTCGATGCCCTGACCTGCGGTGCCTTTGGAAAAAAACGTCGGGGAGAGAACACCGCCTATGCCAAGGGGGGCGGGCGAGCCGCCCCGGGGGTCACCCCCCAGGGGGCTCATGCGCTCGCGCTTTCTTCGTTGTTCCGACCCTGGCTCTTCCATGCCTTGAACGCTGCTCGTGCTCGGGTCGCTCGCCATGGCAACCGCTCGGCTGCTTCGTTGCCTGATGTCGGTGGTGGGTCCAGTGCGGCAATGGCAGCGATATCGGCATCCGGCGGCAGTTCACCAGGGTTGCGCTCGCCAGCCTCGGGCGCCTTGACTTCGGCTCGGACGTGCCCGTCCGGCTCGGGCCAGAGGACGAACTTTCCGGCGAGTTCTTCCTTGTCGCCGGTTGATGGACTGTGCGCGCGCAACCCACCGTGACGGTCCTTGTTGATCGCCAGGTATGCGC
This sequence comes from Nocardia asiatica NBRC 100129, assembly GCF_000308415.1. Lineage (GTDB taxonomy): Bacteria > Actinomycetota > Actinomycetes > Mycobacteriales > Mycobacteriaceae > Nocardia > Nocardia asiatica. The sequence continues at coordinate 37,186 of NZ_BAFS01000070.1, forward strand.
TGCCGCCCTTGCCTGGTGTGAACGCGCGGTCGACTGTCACCCGGATCGAGCTGCCACCGATGGCCCGTTTCTTGGCGATGGTTCCACCCATGCCGTACGCGCGGGAGTCCGCGCCCTTGGACAGGTGGTCGATACCGACGACGCACGCTCCGGTCTTCACCAACGGTTTGATGACCGCGCGGTGACAGGTGGTGAACTCGTCGGCGCTGTTGCTGTTGCTGCCGAACATGGGCAGCAGTTCGCCAAGGCTGTCGAGTATGACCAGCGTCGGTCGCCACTGCGCCATGTGAGCACAGACCTCGCGTACCTCACGCGCGTCCTCCGGTTCGATGTACAGGAACGCCTCAGGGTCGGAGAGAACGTCGGGCTTGGCGCCCATGGCGAGCAGACGGCCGATGGTCGACTGTGGCCCGTTGTGGTCGAGGTCGATTCGCAGCACGCGGCCACCGTCCTCGAGTTCGACCACGGTGGCGTGATCGGTGAGCAGAGTCTTACCGCTCTCCGGGTCGCCGAACACCACGTTGTACTGCTCGGAGTAGAACAGCCCTATTCCGTCCGTCCGCGGGCAGACGGTTGGCGTCGGAGGTTCGGGAAGGGTGCCAGCCAGGAGGGCCGACACGTCGAAGTACTGCGGCATCGGGACATGTCCCGGACGTGTCCCGGACATGTCCGAATCACTGGCCTCGGACTCGGGACGCGGTCGGGACGCGCGAATCGGTGTCACTACCGTTGACCTGGCCTTTTCTGATTCGGGACGCGTCCGGGTACCTATACCGGGACGCGTCCCGTCGTGGCCCTCGGACCGGCGTTCTTCATTGCGGTGACGGGTCCTGTGCCGCGGCATCGCATTGGGTGTCGGATCGCCGCCATACCGCGATCTGTACTGGCGCACACAGTCCACACACCAGCTCATGTAATGCCCGTGGTGCTCGCAGTGCGGAGTGGGCTCAGGTATTCCCACGCCCGAAGGCGCGACCGGATCGGCCGCGCCTCGGGGTTCGTGATTGGTGTCGGTCAACGGCCACCTCCGCGCTTGGCGAGGGCCGCGCTACGGAACTCGTGGAACCGAGCGCGCAGAGCGTCCTCCGCGGCCGTCAGCCGCGCGTCGGCTGCGTTCAGCCGCAACGCAACACCGACGATCCATGCGGCCGCAGTGTCGTCGTCGTCGACGGACTGACGGACTTCGCTGATGATGCGGTTGACCTCCGCCGGATCGCGCCCGGCGTCGGCCAGTTTGCACAGCAACGCCTTGGCCTGGCCGATCACCTTGTCCGCGTCGACGACACCGCAGGGTTCTCCGTCGCGGTACTGGACCAGGAAGCGGTTGGAGAGCCCTTCGAATGCGGTCATGCGGCCGCGCCCCCTTCCGTCTTGTAGGTGTGATTGACCCGTCCGGTGTCCGTCCACCGATCCCCGGCCAGATCCCGGCGCAGCTGCGCATCCAGGCGGCTCACATACTCGGCGAACCGCTGGACGGACGGCAGGATCCGCAACTCGTCCTCGTCGCCTTCCAGCATCAAAATCAGCCGGGACAGCGCACCCTCCAGCTCCAATCGGTAGTTCGAGCGGAAGTGACGCTGAGCCCATTCGGCGGGGGTGTAGCCCTGCTTCCAGGCATCGAGGGAGGCTCGAACTTGGGGTGAGTCGGTCACGGTCGCACCCCCTCGTTCTCGACCTGCTCCGCGACTTCCAGCAGCACGGCCGCAATTCGCCTGGCCTCGGCTACCGTCATGTCCAAGTCGCCAGCCGGGGCCGCCAGGTACACGCTGTCAGGGCCGCCCCACTGTCGCCGGGCCGAGATTTCGGCGGCAGGCATCTGCTGGGCATTGATCGGACGTTCCAGCGTCAGGGGGATCAGGACGTCCGGCCCCCAGCAGGTGCGATCGGCGTCGAACATCTCGTCGGTGTGGTCGCCGATCGGGCACCAGGACGCGCAGGTGGCGGCCCGGCTGCACTGCGAGCACTTGACCGGGACGTCCGGCAGCGGCGCGGACACGGTGGCAATGACCGTGTTGCAGACGGAGCAGGCCAGGTCGATCCACTGGACGGGGTTGGTAAGGTTGGACACGGAAATCTCTCTCTCATGGGTTGGGTGGGAGTCAATGACCCGGCGGGCTGGTGGTGCAGCCCCCGGGTCGCTCCCGTTCTGGGGCGGTGAGTCGGACATCAGGCGGCGCCGGTGAACTGCTCGTTCTCCCACGCCTCGAGATCGGTGAGGCGATAGCGCGCGAAGCGGCCGATCTTGGCGAACCGCGGGCCCTTCCCCTTGCTCGCCCATTCAGCGAGCGTCTTGGCCGGCAACTTGAGCCGTCCGGCGACTTCCTCGCGGCTCAGCCAGTGGTCCTCTGAGGTGTGCATCTGCAACCTTCCTTAGTGTGTTCATAGAACGCAAATTACGAGCAAAAGCGTTCTAGAAACAGGTGTACAGGATGTGTTGAGAAGACGCAAGAGGCTGTGAGAGTGTGTTCTCATGACGCGCGAAGAGTGGAGAGCGGAAGCGATGAAGCAGTTCGGCGGAGCGGTAGCCGAAGCGCGGAAGCGCGCGGGGCTGTCACAGCAGGAACTTGCCGAACGAATCGGTAGCTCCCGCAACGCAATTCAGAATCTAGAGGCCATGAAGGGGAGGACGTCGAGCTTCAACGTCTTGGACCTGATCGAGATCGCGGCGGCCGTCGGGGTCCCACCACTTCAATTGCTCTATCCAGAGTTGCCGGATGGCCCAGTTGAGGTGCTGCCGGACATCTACTGCACAAGCCTCCAGGCAGCGCAGTGGTTCTCGGGTGAAGTGAAGTCCGATCAGTTGCCCGCATCCTTGCCAGCACTGGACACGTCCCGAACCCTCCAAGCGCGAAAACTCCAGGATCTCCGCGAGGAATTCGAACTGGAACTGAGGTTCATCTCCATGACTCACGGAGACGGCCCGTGGTCTCGTCAGCGAACCGAGAAGGAACTGCAAGAGGCGCGGGCCGCCGCACGAGCCGACGCGACCCGAAAGCTCGAAGAGGTTCGCAACCTCGAGGAACAGATGCGCCGGGATGGCTTCACGGTGACGAGCACAGATGCCGAAGGGTAGGCCGCCGCTGCGCATCGGCGCTCACGGCAAGATCAAGCGAACGAGTCTCGGGGGCGGGGTGTGGGTTGCGCGCTGCCGCTTCCGCGATGACGACGGCGTAACCAGGATCGTGGAGCGCCAGTCGCCCGAAGGGAAGTACGACCAGCGCGGCCAGCTCGCCGAGGATGTGCTCCTGCTCGCACTGGAAGAACGCCGAGCGGGCGCCGGAGAGGACGAGATCACAGGGGAGACGCCCGTATCGGCGTTGTGCGCCAAGCACATTGAGAACCTGGTAAACAAGGGGAGGGCAACCCGCACAATCGACACCTACCGCGATGCGGTGAAGGCGATCGAACCGCGCGCCGGGTCGGTGCGCACCCGCGAGGCAACCGCCGGGCGGATGGACAAGGCGATTCAAGCCATCTGTGACCGGCACGGCTACGCCACCGCGAAGCAGGCCCGGACGGTGCTGCGCGGTGCTCTGCAACTCGCGGTCGTCGCCGACGTGCTACCGGTCAACCCGATCGACAGCACGTCGCGGCTCGAGCGCAAGGCGCCACCGAAGGGCGCGCCGTCGATCACCGCCGAACAGCTCGCGCAGCTGCTCGCGGATCTGCGGACCAGCGCCGTGCAGTGGAGGGGTAAACGGACGGTTGCCGACTACTGCCGGACGGCGGATCTTGCCGACCCGATCACGATGCTCATCGGTACGGGGATGCGCCGCGGTGAACTGCTCGGTCTGCGGTGGTGCGACATCGACGAAGCAACGTCGGTCGCGTCCATCTGCGGAAAGGTGGTGCGCAAGCGCGGCGGTGGGCTCATCCGTGAGGAGTTCGCGAAGACCGACGCAGGGAACCGTGACATCATCCTGCCGAAGTTCGTCATGGAGATGTTGAAGCGCCGCCGCAACGAACCGCATCCCAGCAAAGACGGGGTGATCTTCCCCAGTTCGGCCGGGACGCTACGTGACCCGGACAACTTCAATCAGCAGTGGGCCAAGGTGCGCGAACGACTCGGCGTGCCGGACGTGTCGAGCCACAGTTTCCGCAAGGCACTGGCGACGTTGCTCGACGACGCGGCACTGTCGGCCCGTGTCGGCGCTGATCAACTGGGGCATCGACACGTCTCGATGACACAGGATGTTTATTTCGGCCGCGGGCGGATACACAAGGAAGTGGTTGACGTACTAGACGCCTTGTCCTCATAAGCGATGGATATCCGATGGATGGAGTGTCAGGGACCGCAGTAGAAACGGTCCCTGACCAGCGCCCCCGGCAGGAATCGAACCTGCGACCTAGGGATTAGAAGGCCCTTGCTCTATCCAACTGAGCTACGGAGGCAGCGGGTTCCACGATGGCCGACATTGGCCGTGCTGTCCAGCGCGTCGATTATAGCGACCGTCCAGGTGTCCGAACTCTTAGCGTTAGCAACGTTTCAGCCATCCCGAGACAGTAGGTGACGTGCCGTGTGATGCGCGGCCCACAATATCGGTACAAACCCGACCGGGCCACGCAATACCCGCCGAACTACGCTCAGTCGTATGTCGTCCGCCGCTACCTCGTCCGCCGCTCCCGAAGCCGAGACCTCCCGGTCCGGGGCGGCGTTCGCGACGGTCACCGCGCTGGCGGGCGCCATCACAGCCGTGGTGGCGGCGCTGGTGGTCGGTCTGTCGGCGGCGCAGGCACTCAGTCTGCTCGGCATTCCCGATCCGGGCGCGCCGACAACCTATGGTCTGCCCGCGGTCCGGGCGATCGCCGATCTGGCGGCGGCGCTGACCGTGGGTTTCCTGCTTTTCGCCGCGTTCCTGGTGCCGCCGCAGCCGAACGGGCTGCTGGATGTGGGCGGGTACCGCGCGGTGCGCCGGGCGTCGAACTTCGCTCTGGTGTGGGCGTGCTGCGCGGCGCTTCTGGTGCCCCTCACGGTCTCGGACACAACGGGTCAGCCGGTGTCCGAGGTGCTGCGGCCGGAGGGCCTGTGGCGGGCGATCGGACAGATCGAGCTGGCCGGGGCGTGGCGCACGACCGTCATCTTCGCCCTGATCGTCGCCGTGGGCGGACGACTGGCGTTGCGCTGGGGCTGGACTCCGGTCCTGCTCGGCGCCGCGATCGCCGCCATGATGCCCCTGGCGTTGACCGGCCATTCCTCCTCGGGCGGGTCGCACGACGTGGCGACCAACAGCCTGATCCTGCATCTGATCGCGTCGGCGATCTGGGTCGGCGGCCTGTTCGCCGTGCTCGCCCACGCCTTGCGCGGCGGCGCCCACACCGACGTGGCGACGCGGCGCTTCTCGCTGGCCGCGACGGTCGCGTTCGTCGTGCTGGCGGTCAGCGGCGTGATCAACTCGTGGGTCCGCGTGCCGCCGGAGGAGCTGTTCACCAGCACCTACGGCAGGCTGGTGCTGGCCAAGGCCGCAGCGCTGGCGCTGCTGGGCGTGTTCGGCTACCTCCAGCGCCGTGCCGCGCTGCCCGCCCTGGCCGCCGACCCGGGGGACCGCACGGCGCTGATCAGGTACGCCGGCGTGGAGGTGCTGATCTTCGCCGCGACCATCGGCCTCGCGGTCGGGCTCGGACGGACGCCGCCGCCACCACCGGATTCCGTGCCGACCCCCGTCGAAGTGGAACTGGGCTACGAGCTGGCCGGGCCGCCGAGCGTGGCCAGGATGCTGTTCGACTGGCGCTTCGATCTGATCTTCGGAACGCTGTCGCTCGTGCTGGCGGCGCTGTACCTGCTCGGCGTGCGGCGATTGCGCGCCCGGGGTGACGCGTGGCCGGCCGGGCGTACGCTCGCCTGGCTGTCCGGTTGCGTGGTGCTGCTGGTCGCGACCTCGTCCGGCGTCGGCCGGTACTCGCCCGCGATGTTCAGCGTGCACATGGGAGCGCACATGGCGCTGTCCATGCTCGCGCCGATCCTGTTCGCGCTGGGCGGTGTGGTGACGCTGGCGCTGCGCGCGCTGCCGCCCGCGGGCCGCGGTGGCGTGCCGGGGCCGCGCGAATGGCTCCTGGCCGCGGTGCACAATCCGGTGTCGCGTTTCCTGACCCACCCGGTCGTGGCCTCGGCGATCTTCGTCGCCGGGTTCTACGCGCTGTACCTGGGCGGCATCTTCGACACCTACGCCGACTCGCACGCGGCCCATCTGCTGATGAACCTGCACTTCCTGCTCAGCGGCTACCTCTTCTACTGGGTGGTGATCGGCATCGATCCCAAGCCGCGGCAGGTGCAGCCGCTGACCAAGCTTGCCATGGTGTTCGGCTCGCTGCCGTTCCACGCCTTCTTCGGCGTCGCGCTGATGAGCATGAACACCGTGCTCGGCGGCTGGTTCTACCGTGGTCTCGGCCTCGACTGGAACGGCGATCTGCTCGGCGACCAACGCACCGGAGGCAGCCTCGCCTGGGCGAGTGGCGAGGTCCCCCTCGTGCTGGTGATGCTGGCGCTGCTGATCCAATGGTCCCGCAGCGACCATCGGCTCGCGCGCCGCACCGACCGAGCCGCCGAACGCGACAACGACGCCGCACTCGCCGCACACAACGCGATGTTCGCCGAACTGGCCAAGCGAGATGGAGAAGTGCGTAAGTGAGTGAACGCGCCACCGTGGTCTCCGCACACAGACCGGTAGGGCGGGTGGAACGGTCGGACGTGCGCGCCGCGCGCAAGCGGCTGGCCGGGCAGATCCGCAAGACGCCGGTCTTCCACACCTCCGTCGCGAGCCCGTCCGGCCCGGTGCCGGTGACGATGAAGCTCGAGCACCTCCAGCACGGCGGGACGTTCAAGGTACGCGGCAGTCTGAACGCGCTGCTGGAGTCGGGCGGCGGCACCGAGCACGTGGTGATCGCCTCCGCGGGCAACGCGGGCATCGCGGCCGCGCTGGCAGCCGCGCGGCTGGGCAAGGCGTGCACTGTCGTCGTCCCGGAGACGGCGCCGCACACCAAGGTCGCCGCGATGTGGTCGCACGGCGCGGAAGTGCTCTGGCACGGCACCACCTACGGCGAGGCTTTGCAGCACGCCACCGAGCTGGCCGCCGAACGAGCCGCGCTGCTGCTGCACGGCTACGACCAGCCCGCCGTGGTCGCCGGCGTGGGTGTGGTCGGGCTGGAACTCGAAGAACAGGTGCGCGGGCGGCCGCCGGTGCTGGCGGCAGTGGGCGGCGGCGGACTGGTGGCCGGGATCGCGGCCGCCCTCGGGCGCCGTCGGCAGGTGATCGGGGTGGAGCCGGAAGGCGCCGCGATCCTGCGGGCGGCGCTGGACGCGCGGCGTCCGGTGGACATCCTCGGATCCGGCGTCACCGTCGACACGCTCGGTCCCACCCGGATCGGTGACATCGCCCTCGACGTCGCCCGCCGCCACGGCGTGCGATCGCTGCTGGTCAGCGACGACGCGATCGGCGCGGCACGAGAGTACCTGTGGCGCGAATTCCGCATCCTGGTCGAATTGGCCGGCGCCGCGGCGCTGGCCGCGGTGCACAGCGGCGCCTACGTGCCCGCGCCGGACGAGCGCCCGGTGATCGTGCTCTGTGGCGCCAACACCGACGTGGCGGTGTTCTGACCGCGTGCGTGAAAGGCGCGATCTTCACACTTCGGCAGGTTGTGCACATTCCCGGGTCGGACCTTCCGGCGCCCGCGGATCCGGCGCACCCTGGAAGAGCCTCCTGGAGGGGGAGGAGATCCGGGCGGACCCGGATCCGACGTGAAGGGGCGTTAATCATGTACGAGGCCAACGCGACCGTGATCGGCACGATCGCCACCCATCCGGTCAAGCGCGACCTGACCAACGGCGAGCAGGTGGTGACCTTCCGGCTGGCGAGCAATTCCCGCAGGTTGGATCACGCCTCCGGACAATGGGTGGACAACGGCACGCTGTACCTCACCGTGAGCTGCTGGCGCCGATTGGTGGCGGGTGTGGACGCGTCGTTGCGGCGGGGTGATCCGATCATCGCCTACGGTCAGCTGCGCTCGCACGAGTACCGCAGCAAGGACGGCGTGGAACGGCGGGACCTGGAGATGCGCGCCAGCGTGGTCGGACCGGACCTGTCCCGCTGCGCCGCGCAGCTGACCCGGTTGTCGGATTTGCCGTCGCGGAATACTTCCGGGACCGTGAGCGCTGAAGGTCGGGTGCCGGTCGCCGACGCGCCGGGGGAGAATGGCGCAGTCACCGGTTCGGCACCGCCTCGCGGCAGCGCGCCCGAGCCCGTCGACGCGTGATCGCGCGACCGGGTTCCGTCCCGGCGGCAGGGTAGCTCTGCTTCGTCCCCGATCTCCCGCACCGATAGGCTTCACACTTATGGCTGAGTTCATTTACCAGATGAAGAAGGTTCGCAAGGCGCACGGCGACAAAGTCGTGCTCGACGATGTCACCTTGAACTTCCTTCCCGGCGCCAAGATCGGCGTCGTCGGCCCGAACGGCGCGGGTAAATCCAGCGTGCTGAAGATCATGGCCGGACTGGACCAGCCGAACAACGGTGACGCGTTCCTCGCCGCGGGCGCCACGGTCGGCATCCTGCAGCAGGAACCTCCGCTCAACGAGGAGAAGACCGTCCGCGGCAACGTGGAGGAGGGCCTGGGCGAGATCAAGGTGAAGCTGGATCGCTTCAACGAGATCGCCGAGCTGATGGCCACCGACTACTCCGACGAGCTCATGGAGGAGATGGGCAAGCTGCAGGAGGAGCTGGACCACGCCGACGCGTGGGACCTGGACTCCCAGCTCGAGCAGGCGATGGACGCGCTGCGCTGCCCGCCGCCGGACGAGCCGGTCACCACCCTCTCCGGTGGTGAGCGCCGCCGGGTCGCGCTGTGCAAGCTGCTGCTGAGCAAGCCCGACCTGCTGCTGCTCGACGAGCCGACCAACCACCTCGACGCGGAGAGCGTGAACTGGCTCGAGCAGCACTTGGCGCAGTACCAGGGCGCCGTGCTCGCGGTCACCCACGACCGGTACTTCCTGGACAACGTCGCGCAGTGGATCCTCGAGCTGGACCGCGGCCGCGCCTACCCGTACGAGGGCAACTACTCCACCTACCTGGAGAAGAAGGCCGAGCGGCTGGAGGTGCAGGGCAAGAAGGACCAGAAGCTGCAGAAGCGGCTCAAGGAAGAACTCGCCTGGGTGCGTTCCGGCGCGAAGGCCAGGCAGGCCAAGAACAAGGCCCGCCTCGGCCGGTACGAGGAGATGGCCGCCGAGGCCGAGAAGATGCGGAAGTTGGACTTCGAGGAGATCCAGATCCCGGCGGGCCCGCGTCTGGGCAATGTGGTGGTCGAGGTCGAGCACCTGGACAAGGGCTTCGGCGACCGTCAGCTGATCAAGGACCTGTCGTTCACCCTGCCGCGCAACGGCATCGTCGGTGTGATCGGGCCCAACGGCGTCGGCAAGACCACGCTGTTCAAGACCATCGTGGGGCTCGAGCAGCCGGACAGCGGCGAGGTGAAGGTCGGCGACACGGTCAAGCTGAGCTACGTCGACCAGAACCGGGCGGGCATCGACCCGAAGAAGACGGTCTGGCAGGTGGTCTCCGACGGTCTGGACTACATCCAGGTCGGCCAGCAGGAGATGCCGTCGCGCGCTTACGTGAGCGCGTTCGGCTTCAAGGGCCCTGATCAGCAGAAGCCGGCCGGCGTGCTGTCCGGCGGCGAGCGCAACCGGTTGAACCTGGCGATGACCCTCAAGCAGGGCGGCAACCTGATCCTGCTCGACGAGCCGACCAACGACCTGGACGTGGAGACCCTGGGTTCGATGGAGAACGCGCTCGAGCAGTTCCCCGGCTGCGCCGTGGTGATCTCGCACGACCGCTGGTTCCTGGACCGGACCTGCACCCACATCCTCGCGTGGGAGGGCGACTCGGACAACGAGGCCAAGTGGTTCTGGTTCGAGGGCAACTTCGAGGCGTACGAGGCCAACAAGGTGGAGCGGCTCGGCCCGGAAGCGGCCCGCCCGCATCGGGTTACGCACCGCAAGCTGACCCGCGGCTGAGTTCGCCGCGGCTGGGTGGGTGCGCGGTTCCGCCCGCACCCACCCGCCTGGGGGGCTGCTCGTCGCATCGGCCGGATTTCGCGTATGTCCGAGCCTCCGGACCTGATGTCGGCGGCGCTATTTCATCGTGTGCGACTCTCTGGCCGGTGCGGAGGAGCGCTCGGAGCCGGGGCGGCCCTCGGTCACTGCCCGGTGTTTGCCCGATCGGTGTCGGCTCGGAGTGATCAGGCCGGAAACCACGGGAAGTCGGGGGAGAAGCGCCTCGGCGTTGCGCGGTCGACGAGGTTTCTCGAGAACGCGAAACAGGAGTGACACCTACCCGCGCGTAGCCCACTAGGGTGGAGTCGTGAATGCGCAGGCGCAGTTCGAGCAATCGGTGGCTTCGACCGCCGACGCGGTGGCCGAGCTGACCCGAGGTACCGGTGCGGCGCCGCTGCCGCCGCGGATACGACCTGTAGCGCTCACCTGACGTTCGCGGGTCCGATTCTGTGCTGTGCCCGAGGTCATCCCGTCTGATCTCGGCACACGAGCGGCGAACTCCGCGGTCGTGGTGAATACCCGGATGTGAAAAGGGAATTCACCCACGCGTCATCGGCGCACAGTTACCCTCGGACCGGCGTCACTTTGTTACGGAACCGATATCCGAGGGAGTTGGCGAAAATGACCGTCTCGTCCGAATTGTCCAGCGCGGCGTGGGCCGCGGGTTTGCCGCAGTCACTGCGCGGCGAGCTCGCGACGCTCGAGGAGGCGTACTTCCGCCACGTCGACGCGGGCGATGTGGACTGTGCGATCACCGGCATCACCCAGATCTTCCGCAGGCACCTGGAATTGGCCGTGACACGTCGCCCCGGCCGCGCGCTGGTGCGGGTGTACCACCCGGACGACGCCTCGGGGGTCGGTGCGGCGCTGCAGGTCGTCACCGACGACATGCCGCTGCTGGTCGAGTCGATCAGTTCGTCGCTGAGCCGGATCGGCGTCAGCGTGAGCGAGATCATCCATCCGATCTTCGAGGTCGAGCGGGACGCGGACGGGCGCTTGACGCACGCCGCCGCGCACGAGGTGGACGGCACCGGCACGGCCGGCCTGCGCGAATCCTGGATGCACGTGCAACTGCACCCGTCGACCAGCGCGGCGCTGCTGGCCAAGGTCGAGAGTGCGGTCCCGGACGTGGTGGACGATGTGCGTCAGGTGATCGGCGACACCGAAGCCATCGAGGACGTGCAAAGCAAACTGGCCGATGACCTGGAGTCGGCCGCCCAATCCCAGTCCGCTCCGTTCGCGCCTGCCGAGCTGACCGATACCGCCAAGCTGCTGCGCTGGCTGGCGCGGGGGAACTTCACCCTCCTCGGTTACGCGCGCTACCGGCTGAGCAGCGACGAGGGTCGCGAGCTGTCCACCGTCCTGCCCGCGACGTGCCTGGGCGTGCTGCGGCCGGACGTGGGCACCGACTTCCACGTGCCGGTCAACGGCGGCGACCGGCCGCTGCTCACGCTGACCCAAGGGCTGGTCCCCGCTACGGTGCACCGGGCGGTGTACCCGTACTTCGTCAGCGTCGCCGACTTCGACGCGCGCGGGTCGATCATCGGTGAACACCTGTTCATCGGCGTCTTCACCGTCACCGCCGTGCACGAGAACGTCCTCGACATCCCCGTGATCGAACGCCGGGTTCGCTCGGCGATCGAGGAAAGCGGATTCGACCTGGATTCGTTCTCCGGACAGGCGATGCTCGAGGTCATCCAGTCCTTCCCGCGCACCGAACTGTTCTCCGCCGACGCCGAGACGCTGCGCCGTACCGCCACCGCCGTGCTGAGCGTGAGCCTCCGGCGTCAGGTGCGGTTGTTCCTGCGCGCGGACACCTACGGGCGCTACGTCGCCTGCCTGGTCTATCTGCCGCGGGACCGCTACACCACCAGTTCGCGGCTGGAGATGCAGGAGATCCTGGTCCGTGAACTGGGTGGGGTGTCCATCGACTACTCCGCGCGGGTGGGCGAAAGCGATTTGGCGCGAGTGTATTTCACGGTGCGCATGCCGGAAGCCGAGCACGGTGTCCCGCGCCGGACGCCGCCGGCCGCCGACACCTCCGAGCCCAACCGGCTGCGTCTGCAGAACCTGCTCGCGGAGGCGAGCCGCACCTGGGACGACCGCCTGAACGACGAGGTGAGCACGTCGACAGTGCTCGATCCGGCCGTGGTGCAGCGGTACGCGGAGGCCTTCCCGGAAGGTTACAAGCAGGATTTCGCCGCTGCCCGCGCGCTGACGGACATCGTGCGCCTGGAGCGGCTCCGCGAGGGCGGCATCGACCAGTACCTCTACCGGAAGCCGGATTCGGCGCCGGGTTCGTGGCGTTTCACCCTCTACATCGGCGGCGGCGGAATCTCGTTGAGCCAGGTGCTTCCGCTGTTGCAGAGCCTCGGCGTCGAGGTGGTGGACGAGCGGCCCTACCAGATCGAGCTGGAAGCCGCGTCCGACGGTGGCGCAGGCGGGGAGCGCTGGATCTATGACTTCGGTCTGCTCGCCCGTCCCGAATTGTTGCGCAGTTCGCTCGACCGGGATCTCGACGCGGAACTGCTCGAGTCCACCAGTCGCGCCGCCGTGCTGGAGGCGGAGGTGCGCGGGCTGCGTGAGCGGTTCGTGGAAGCGTTCGAGGCCATGTGGTACGGCCGCGCGGAGGCGGACGGACTCAACGAGCTGGTGCTGCGCGCCCGGCTGCCGTGGCGCGCCGTCTCGATCCTGCGCACCTACGCGAAGTACCTGCAGCAGGCGGGGTTTCCGTACAGCCAGGCGAACATCTGCCGTGTGCTGCTCACCTATCCGGATATCGCGCGTCTGTTCGTCGACCTGTTCGCCGCGCGTTTCGACCCCGACACCGTCTCCGCCGAGCACGCCGCCGAGCTGGAGACCAAGGTGCGCGGGCGAATCGACGAGGTGGTCAGCCTGGACGCGGACCGTATCCTGCGCGCGATCCTCGGCTTGGTCACGGCGACGCTGCGCACCAACTACTACGTGACCGACGCCGAGGGCAGCCCGCGCGACTTCGTCTCGGTGAAGGTCGAACCGCACGCGATCGCCGAGCTGCCCAAGCCACGGCCGCAGTTCGAGATCTTCGTGTACTCCCCGCGGGTGGAGGGCGTGCACCTGCGCTTCGGTTCGGTGGCGCGTGGTGGTTTGCGGTGGTCGGATCGGCTGGAGGACTTCCGTACCGAGATTCTCGGTTTGGTGAAGGCGCAGGCGGTGAAGAACGCGGTGATCGTGCCGGTGGGCGCCAAGGGCGGTTTCGTGGTGAAACAAGCGCCCGCCGCTACCGGCGATCCGGTCGCCGACCGGCAGGCGTTGGGTGCGGAAGGTGTCGCCTGCTACCGCACGTTCATCTCCGGCTTGCTGGACGTCACCGACAACGTGGATCGCGCGACCGGCGAGGTTTTGCCCCCTGCACGGGTCGTACGGCGCGATGGTGACGACACGTATCTGGTGGTGGCGGCGGACAAGGGGACGGCGACGTTTTCCGATATCGCCAATGATGTGGCGCAGAGTTATGGTTTCTGGCTCGGTGACGCGTTCGCTTCGGGTGGGTCGGCCGGGTATGACCACAAGGCGATGGGCATCACCGCCAAAGGCGCGTGGGAAAGCGTGAAACGCCACTTCGGCGAGATGGACGTCGATACGCAATCGCAGGACTTCACCGTGGTCGGCATCGGCGATATGAGCGGTGACGTGTTCGGTAACGGCATGTTGCTTTCGGAGCACATTCGTTTGGTGGCGGCGTTCGACCACCGGCATATTTTCCTGGATCCTGATCCGGTTGCGGCTGTGTCTTTCCGGGAGCGGCAGCGGATGTTCGCGTTGCCGCGCTCGTCGTGGGCGGACTACGACACATCCCTGATCAGCCCCGGCGGTGGCGTGTGGGACCGCACCGTCAAGGCGGTGCCGATCAGCCCGCAGGCCAGAACGGCCCTCGGCCTGGGGGACGACGTCGTCTCGCTGTCGCCGCCGGACCTGGTGCGCGCGATCCTGCTCGCGCCGGTGGATCTGTTGTGGAACGGCGGCATCGGCACCTACATCAAGGCGAGCGTCGAGACCAACGCCGAGGTGGGCGACAAGTCCAACGACGCGGTGCGCGTCAACGGAAACCAGTTGCGCGTCAAGGTGATCGGCGAGGGCGGCAACCTGGGCGCGACCGCGCTGGGCCGGATCGAGTTCTGCCGCAACGGCGGCAAGATGAACACCGACGCGCTGGACAACTCCGCGGGTGTGGACTGCTCCGATCACGAGGTCAACATCAAGATCCTGCTCGACGCCGTCGTGTCCGGCGGTCAGCTGCCGCCGGACGAGCGCAATCCGCTGCTGGCCTCGATGACCGACGAGGTCGCGCGGATGGTCTTGCGGGACAACGTGGCGCAGAACTTCCTCATGGGCATCTCGCGCACCGAGGCGCCGCAGATGCTGAGTGTGCAGATGCGGCTCGTCGAGGATCTCGAACAGCGCCGCGGCCTCGACCGCGAACTCGAGGCGCTGCCTTCGGACCAGGAAATGAAGCACAGGCTGGAAGAAGGCTCCGGGCTGGCTTCGCCGGAGCTGGCCAATTTGATGGCGCACGTGAAGCTGTCGCTGAAGGCGGATCTGCTCGATTCCGACCTGCCCGACAGCCAGTACTTCGCCACGCGACTGCCGGACTACTTCCCGACCCCGCTGCGCGACCGTTTCGGCGCGGCGATCAAGCGCCACCGGCTGCGCCGGGAAATAGTCACCACCATGCTGGCCAACGAGATCGTCGACTACGGCGGCATCACCTACGCGCACCGGTTGAACGAGGAGGTCGGGGCCACCACCACCGATGCGGTGCGCGCCTTCGCCGCGGCCAGCGGAATCTTCGACCTGCACCGGATGTGGGCGCGAATTCGCGCGTGCGACGCGCCTACGTCGGTGCGCGACCTGCTCGAGCTGGAGACCAAGCGCACGCTGGACCGGGCGTCCCGGTGGCTGCTGAGCAACCGGCCGCAGCCGATCGCGGTGGGCTCCGAGATCAGCCGGTACGGCGCCGACGTGCGTGAACTCGCCCCGAAGGTGCCGGGCTGGCTGCGCGGGCATCACGTGTCCACCCTCACCGACCGGTCCGCCGAGCTGATCGCCCGCGGCGCCCCGACCGATCTGGCCACCGAGGTCTTCGGTCTGCTCAACCTCTTCCCGCTGCTGGACATCGTGGACATCGCCGACATCACCGACCGGGGCGGCGACGAGGTCGGATCGCTGTACTACGCGCTCAACGATCACCTCAAGATCGACTGGTTGTTGCAGGCGGTCAGCCACCTCGAGCGCGGCGATCGCTGGCACGCGCTGGCGCGCCTGGCGCTGCGCGACGACATGTACGGGTCGCTGCGCTCGCTCACCCTCGACGTGCTCTCCGGTGGCGACCCCGAGGAGACGGCGGATGAGAAGATTGCATACTGGGAGTCGAAGAATCAGTCCCGCCTCGGCCGAGCCAGGGCGGCGCTGTCGGAATTGTTCGAGTCCGGAACCCACGATCTCGCCACGTTGTCGGTTGCAGCGCGGCAAGTGCGGAGCATGGTGAGCGGGGTGGGCGCTCAATCGGAGGTACCACGTTGACGAGTTCGGTGAACCGGAACGGGACGGCGACGGGCAGTCTCGTGCTGCCCAGGCGTTTCCACGCGAAGGTGGACGTCAGGTGGTCGGACATGGACGTGTTCCAGCACGTCAACCATGCCCGGATGGTGACGCTGCTGGAGGAGGCGCGGATCCCGTGGCTGTTCGAGGACGGCCGCCCGACCGCCCCGCTGCGCGAGGGCTGTGTGCTCGCCGACCTGCACGTCCGCTATCGCGGCCAACTGCGGCACGAGGACACGCCGCTGGATATCGCCATGTGGATCGAGCAGCTGCGCGCGGTCGACTTCACCATCGGCTACGAGGTACGGGCGGCGGGCGCCGCTCCCGATTCGCCGGCGGCGGTGGTCGCCTCCACGCAGATCGCCGCGTTCGACATGCGGGCACAGCGGCTGCGCAGGCTCACCGACGCCGAGCGTGATTACCTGTCCGAGTGGATGGAGTGAGCGAGCGCACGTCGGTGTTCGTCGAATGCTGACGGCGGAGCAGCCGTGATATCGGGACAGCGAGTGCTGCACGTGTCCGATCCGGCGGAACGGGAAAATCTCGCCACGTTCCTGACCAGGGCCGTGCGCTTGGACCCGGCGGCGGTGGTGCGGCTGCGCCGCCGCGGGGAGAAGTACGTGTCCGCCTGGGTGGCGACGGGCTTCGAGGCACTGGCGATGCGCACCGTGGTCGCGGAGCTCGGCGTCGACGACGTGACCGTCGGCGCCGAGATCGTGCTGGCCGGATCGGCGAGCGGCAGTCCGATCGACCTCGGATACTCGATGGACTCCGCATGGCGCGGCGCGTTGCCGCCCATGGACGGTTTCTCGCACGTCGAGGACGTGCCCGCGCGCACCCTGGTCGAACTCGCCGAGCAGGGAGCGCAGCTGGCGAAGGAACACGGCAGCGGCCACGGTCCGCCCGCCTCGCTGCTGGATCAGGCGGTGCTGACCGTGTCCGGAGCGGGGACCAAGGTGCAGGTGCCGATGCGGGTCGTCTTCGCGCTCACCGCGATGGATTTCATTCCGCATTCCGGGGAGAAGGCCGACCCGCGCCGCATCCCGCCCACCGAGATCGTGCGCGTCCGCGCGACCCGCACGTGGTTGCGGCTCGACGCCCGCTACGGTTCGGTCGCTCGCCGCCTCGGTGGCGGAATTCCTTTGCTGCCGCACTGATCGCGCCGTACGCCGAACCCGGTGTGGTAGCCGGGTCCTGGGGCGGCCCTCGCTCGCTTACCGGACGGTCCGCGAACCTCGCCGTCCGCGCGGCCCCGCCCGGGTGACCACCTATTCGGCGGCATGTTGTCTACCGGAAGATCCTCCACCCCGAGGTCGTAAAGGTCGGCCGAGTCGCGCTTGGCAGCGTGTCGGACACCTCGCCCGGCACCAGCACCGCTTCGCGGCCCGCCGCCGGGTCGGCGAATTTCTTCGCGTGAACCGGGCCGCGACGTGAGGTACCGGCACATGGTGGCTGTGTGGTGTTGCCTGGCGCCAGTCGCGGGTTGTCCGGACGAGCGTGTATCGCCTCGTCGGAGCCTCGACAGGGGATCACCTGCGGTGTGAATCAACTCGAGCGGCTTGCCGAGGACGGTGTCCCCGGCGGGCAGTGGGATCTGGTAGTGCTTGCCGTGGTATTCCAGACGTCAGCGCCGCGTGAGTAGGGGAGTTTACGAACGTCATCGCGTGGTCGCGCTGCCGTCGGCCTGCTTCGGTATCGTTGCCGCCGGATCAAAGTTTACCGAAATATGCGGCGGGACAGTGTATTTGAAACGTCAATTGCCAACCGTTCGGCACTGCGTGCGTCTCCGCTGCGTGACACGGCCCGTGCGGGCGGCCGAAGGACATACCTTTCTCGAGTAGCGCATGCGGGCCGGGATGCGATCGATGAAATGGGCGGCGCCGTCGGCAGGAGGGGACGGCGCCGCCCTCGTGCGCGAAGCAGCATGGTGCGAAGGTCTTTTCGGCCGGTCAAGAGACGCCGATCAGGCGCAGGAGTGCCGTGGTCGCGGCGGAGGCGAGAATCACCACCAGGATGGGACGCCGGAACCAGGCCAGCACTCCGCCGACGAGAACTCCTGCGGGCACGGCGAATCCGATGCTCGCGGTGCCCAGCGGCAACGTGGTCACGGCGACCAGCGCGGTCAGCAGCACGACGGCGCCGATTTCCAGCAGACGCACCACGCGTGCCGGTGGGCGCACTCGATCGCGCAGCGCGGGCCCAGCCCAGCGGAACGCATAGGTGCCCGCGGCGAGGGCGACGATGCCGGCGGCCAGCATCACGCCGGCCCGGATGTGGTCGCCGGTTCCGGCTTCTCGCGTGCCGCGACCAGTACTCCGGACAGGGCGAGCAGGACCGGCAGGCCCGTCGGCAGGAACGGAGCGCTGATCAGCGCGATCGCGGCGCCCACGCATACCGCCGCGAGAGTGGTTCGATCCCGCAGGGCGGGCACCACCAGCGCGAGCAGGACCGCGGGGAAGACCGCGTCGAGTCCGAACGCCGAGGTATCGGTGACCACCGATCCGATCAACGCTCCGGCAGCCGCGCCACCGGGCCAGGCGAACAGCACCCCCGCGCCCGTCAGCCAATAGGCCGCTCGCCTGCGGCGCGCGTCGGGCTGCGCGATGGTCATGGCGACGGACTCGTCGTTCATCAAATGCACGCCCAGCTGCCTGCGCCAACCGGTGCCCACCGCGTCGGGCACCGACAGTCCGTACGGCACATGCCGGGCGTTCACCAGCAAACCCGCCAGCACCGCCGCGACCGGGCTGCCGCCCGCGGCGACGATGCCGATGAAGAGGAACTCCGAACTCCCGGCGAGCACCACGCATCCGAGCAGGACCGGAAGCCATACCGGAAAGCCCGCGCTCACCGCCGTCGCACCATAGGAAATCCCGATCACGCCGACGGCCAGGCACACCGCCCCGATCCCCGCCAGCGTGTCTCTATCCAGTGTTCGCCATATCGAACGCACGTTTCCTATA
Organism: Nocardia asiatica NBRC 100129; assembly: GCF_000308415.1. Taxonomy (GTDB): domain Bacteria; phylum Actinomycetota; class Actinomycetes; order Mycobacteriales; family Mycobacteriaceae; genus Nocardia; species Nocardia asiatica. Next base: position 55,771 of record NZ_BAFS01000070.1, read on the forward strand.
GTGAACATGGCACAGCGGTACGTCAATATGGTTTTCTGTCGATGGTCCCGTCGAGCGATCGATGGAGCGAATCCACACAACGCAACCACTGACCTCGACCCCAGGTTTCGAGCGAAGCGAGACCGAGCATCCGCCGTTCGCGGCCCGGCTCGCGTTCGAGCGACCACCGCGTCCGCGACGAAGTCGCCAGCGGTGGTCGCTCGAACGCGAGCCACCAAGGGGCCGCGAACACGCAGCGCCGAAGGCGCTGCAAATCGAACACGGAGCTGAAATGACGCGGCAGGAAGCGACGACAACACCCCAGGCGGTGATCGCCGCCGCGCTGCGCCGCGAGCGCACGCGGGCCGGGTTGTCGTTGAGCGAGGTCGCCGGCCGGGCGGGCGTCGCGAAATCGACACTGTCGCAACTGGAATCGGGTACCGGGAACCCGAGCCTGGAGACGCTGTGGGCGCTGTGCGTCGCCCTTGACATGCCGTTCTCCCGGTTGCTCGACCCGCCGCGCCCGAACGTGCACGTCATCCGTGCCGGTGAGGGCCCTGTGGTGGCGGCCGAGCAGTCGGAGTACCGGGCGACCCTGCTGGCAGCCGGGCCGGCGAATTCCCGCCGTGACCTGTTCCGCATCACGGCGGAACCTGGGCATGCGCGGCGATCGGATCCGCATATCGCCGGCGTGGTCGAGCACGTGCTGCTCGCCGAAGGGCGCGCGCTGGTCGGCCCGGTCGACGCGCCCGTGGAGCTACACCCCGGCGACTACATCGCGTATCCGGGCGATCGGCCGCACATTTTCGAAGCGCTGGCGTCGCCGACTTGGGCGACGCTGGTGATCGAGTACACCTGATCGGGTCAGGCCGCGCCTTCGCCGAGGTACTGCAACCAGACGGGGTCGAGTTCCGTCGTGGTGGACAGCAGCCGCCAGTGCGGGCCCTTCGGTGAGACCAGTGGAGATCGCAGCGTCCAGCCGAGTTCGCTGAGCAGTTTGTCGGCTTTGCGGTGGTTGCAAGGCGCGCAACTGGCGACGCAGTTCTCCCAGGAATGCTCCCCGCCGCGGCTGCGCGGGATGACATGGTCGATGGTCTCGGCCTTGCCGCCGCAGTAACCGCACCGATAGCGATCCCGGTGCATGAGGGCCGCACGGGTCATCGGGACCCGGGCCCGATAAGGCACGTGGACGTAGCTGCGCAGGCGGATCACCGAGGGAATGGCCACCGCCGTCTCGGCGGAGTGCACTACCGGCCCTTCGTCGTTGTGGTGAACGGCGTCGGCCTTGTCGCAGATGAGGAGAACGATCGCGCGGCGCGCGGACAGAGCGGTGAGCGGCTCGTAGGTGGCGTTCAGCAGCAGCACCCTGGTCTTGAGCCAGTGCGCGCCCTCTGCTGGCGGGGCGGTGGGGCGGGGTCCGTGGTCGTGTTGGCCACGATGCCCACCCGGATGATGGTCGGACACGATGTGCAGCGGAGTGGCCCCCGACCCACGATTGTGGACGTCGGCGGGCTGGAGTTGTCGGTGTGCTCGCGCCTCGTGTGACCGCGCGCTGTGCCGCTGCTTCATCTCGACCTCGATTTCATGATTGGCAGGATCATGTGGTATCTGCAAAGCAGAGACTGTTCCCCAGTTGACCATGGAATGTCGGGCATTGCACGGTGATTTTCAACAATGTCCGGTTAACTGTGGCTGAAGTGCCATTCCGGCGCGATGTTCCGGTTGCCGAGCGGCGGCGCGAGGGCAGTGCGGCGGCGTTGCGCGGGCGCGGGCACAATGGACACCGGCGCATCCGGTGAATCGAGAGGGTCTATGACTTCGGGCGAGCAAACGGCGACGTCGTTCTACGCGGCGGTCGGTGGGGCGGAGACGTTCCAGCGGCTCGTCGCGACGTTCTATCGCGAGGTGGCCGCCGACGAGGTGCTGCGCCCGCTGTACCCGGAAGAGGATCTGGGCCCGGCGGAGCGTCGATTGCGGATGTTCCTGGAGCAGTATTGGGGCGGTCCGCGCACCTACTCCGACGAGCGCGGCCACCCGCGCCTGCGCATGCGGCACATGCCCTTCACCATCGGGCCGATCGAGCGTGACGCGTGGTTGCGGTGCATGCGGATCGCGGTCGCGGAGATCGAGCCGGAGACGCTGGACGACGAGCACCGCAAGGCGCTGCTGGACTACCTGGAGATGGCGGCCAATTCTCTGGTGAACGCGCCCTTCTGACAACGGGTTCGCACCCGGCGGATGGGTTCGCCGAAAATGTGTTTTCTACCGCGTTGTGGTCGCGGTGGATTCGCTGATGAACAACAGGTGACCTGAGCGTTGCCGCTGAGAGACGTGGCAGCGGGGATGTTTTCGCTGCGGCAGGCAGCGGTGCTGGGTGTTTGCTCTCTGTTCGGAGTCGCGCATCGCCTGGAGGCTTTCACCACAGAACTTTGGCACTATTGCGGATGTGAGTGATGCACCAGCCTTAACGGCGCCGGTGGATCGCACCATGCAACCGTGGTGGCGGTCGGCCGTGTTCTACCAGGTTTATCCGAGATCCTTCGCGGATTCGAGCGGAGACGGGATCGGCGATCTCGGCGGCGTCCGGGACAAACTCGGCTATCTCGAACTGCTCGGCGTCGACGCGTTGTGGATCTGCCCGGTGATGCGTTCGCCGATGGCCGACGGTGGCTACGACGTTGCCGATCCGCGCGACATCGATCAGCTCTTCGGCGGGCTCGCCGCGATGGACGCGCTGATCGCCGAAGCGCATGCCCGCCGGATCCGGGTCACGATGGACCTGGTGCCCAACCACACCAGCGACCGGCATCCGTGGTTCCTGACGGCGCTGGCGGCGGCGCCCGGCAGTCCGGAACGCGACCGGTACATCTTCCGCGACGGCCGCGGGCCGGGTGGCGCGGAGCCGCCCAACAACTGGCCGAGCATCTTCGGCGGACCCGCCTGGACCAGGATCACCGAACCCGACGGCACTCCCGGCCAGTGGTACCTGCACATCTTCGCCCGCGAGCAACCCGACCTGAACTGGAGCAACCCCGAGGTCGCCGCCGATTTCGAGCAAACCCTGCGATTCTGGCTCGACCGGGGCGTGGACGGTTTCCGGATCGATGTGGCCCACGGCATGGCCAAGCCCGACGGCCTGCCCGACATGCCGGAGCTGAGCGTCTCGGCGCTGCTGGCGCACGACGACAGCGACCCGCGGTTCAACAATCCCGCTGTGCACGACATCCACCGCAGGATCCGCAAGGTGGTCGACGAGTATCCGGACGCGGTGACCATCGGCGAGGTGTGGGTGAACGACAACACCCGCTTCGGCGAGTACGTGCGGCCCGACGAACTGCACTTGGCCTTCAACTTCCGTCTCGCGGAATCCGCGTTCGACGCCGAAGCGGTGCGCGACGCGATCGACAACTCCCTCGCCGCCGTCGGACCGGTGTTCGCCGTGCCCACCTGGACGTTGTCCAACCACGACATCGAGCGCGAGGTCACCAGGTACGGCGGCGGCGCGCTCGGGGTCGCGCGGGCGCGGGCGATGTTCCTGCTGGAACTGGCGCTGCCCGGCGCGGTCTTCCTCTACAACGGCTCCGAGCTGGGGCTGCCCAACGTCGACGACCTGCCCGATGAGGTGCTGCAGGACCCGGTGTGGGAGCGCTCCGGGCACACGCAGCGTGGCCGCGACGGCTGCCGGGTGCCGTTGCCGTGGGAAGGCGACGCGCCGCCGTTCGGATTCACCACCACAACCCCGTGGCTGCCGATCCCGCCCGATTGGGCGCCGCTGACCGTCGAAGCGCAACTGGAGGAGCTGGGCTCGACTTTGTCGCTGTATCGTCTGGCCATCGACCTGCGCTCGGTGCGGCCGGAGTTCGCGGGGGACCGGATCGAGTGGTACGGCAGCCCTCCGGGTTGTCTCGCGTTCCGCAGGCCGGGCGGACTGGTCTGCGTGCTCAACGCTTCGGACGCCCCGATCCAGCTACCGCCGGGGGACGTGCTGCTGGCCAGCGCGGCGGCCGAGGGCGGCCAGTTGCCGGCGAACGCGGCCGCCTGGCTGGTCTGAGGCACGCCGGAAGTCCCAGCTCGAGCCGGGTGGCGTCGACACGGACGGCGTCCCGGCTCGACCGGACGGAGAACTACTACAGAGCATCGTCTACCTTTGACTCGTGAGCATTCTCGAGACAGTGCTGATCTTCGCCGGCATCCCGCTGGTGATCTACGGCGTGATCGCCGGATTGTCGTTCCTCGGTAAGCCACTGCCTGGCGAGAAGCCGGTCCACTTCGCCCTCGGCCAGAAGTGGACCCAGCAGCCGGTGCTGTGGAGTGCCACTGAAGAGGTGATCGGCTCGGGTCACCACTTTCCGGAAACGCCGCATGGACAGCATGCGGCCATCGAGTCCACCGAGGTGGAGCTGATCGGAGGACGGGCAAGTGGCAGGTTCTAAGTGGCCCGCGGTGGTCGAAGCCGATTTGCCGCACGGATACGCGATCACCAGTAGCGGGCGCGTCTCCGGCGTGCACGAGGCGGGCGACGTGTTCAAGGAAGCGCCGTTCGACGACGAAGAGCGCCTCATCATGGACAACGTGCTCACCGAGGCGACCCGCGCGACCAAGGTGCGGTTCAACGTCTACATCGGCGATCTGGGCGCGGACCCGGCCGCGGGCGCGGACGCGATCTTCCCCGGCACGCCCGAGGCGGCGCACTCGGTGCTCATCGCCGTCTCGCCCGACGACAAGGCGATCGAGGTGCGCTCGGGCCGTGCGGTCGCCGACCGCGCGAACGATCGCGTCTGCCAGCTCGGCGTCACCGCCGCGCTCAGCTCGTTCCGGCAGGGTCAGCTGATCGACGGTCTGGTCTCCGCCGTTCGCGTGATGGCCGCGGCCATCGGAAGGTAGTTCTCGCTGTCGTAGTCCGGCGCGTCCACCCGATCACCGGGTGGACGCGCCGGTTTCGTTCACGGCTGGGCGTCGAAGGCGCGGGCGCGCAGCGAGCGTTCGATGCCCGCCTTGCCTTCACTGACCAGGCGGCGCAGTGCCGGGGGGTGGTCGCCGGCGAGGAACTTGTCGGCGACGGCCACCGCGTCCTCGCTGATCGCCCAGTGCGGGTAGAGCCCGACCACCACGGTCTGGGCCACCTCGCTGGAGCGTCGCTCCCAGACGCCGGGGACCTCGGCGAAATACCGTTCCAGGTAGGGGGTGAGCAGCTCGCCCTGCCCGGCGGGCGCGAAGCCGGCGACGAGGGAGCGGGCGGTGATGTTCGGCACCGAGTCGTCGCCCATCACCGTCGCCCACGCCTGTTCCTTCACCTCGGCGATCGGACGCGCCGTCGCGGCGGCGGCCGCTTGCCGCTTGCCCGCGGCGGTGGAGTCGTTGGACAGCTCTTGATCGATGACCGGCGTGTCCAGCCCGTCGGCATCGATCTCGCCCGCCGCGGCGAGCGCGGCGACCAGCCGCCACCGCAGGTCGGTGTCGACCGCCAGGCCGGGCAGCCCGACCTTCGCCGGATCGCCGTCGAGCAGTTCGCGCAGCACCTCGGTGTGCCAGGCCGACAGCTTCGCGCCGGTCAGCGCGTTGACGAAGGCCAGCTGGTGGTCGGAGCCCGGCTCGGCCTCGCGCGCCAGCTCCAGCAGCCGGTTCGCGTATTCCGGCCAGCCGGTGGTGGTGGCCCACTCCGGATCGGCGTAGCTGCCCAGCGCGGTGTTGGCTTGCATCAGCAGCCGCTGCACCACGCCGATCTCGCTCTCGGCGCCGACGCCGCGTTCGACCAGCGCGACGAAGTCGCGCGCGCGGAACTCGGCCTGGCGGGTCATCTCCCAGGCCGCCGACCAGGCCAGCGTGCGCGGCAGCGGCTCCGCGATGTCGGCGATGCGGTTGACCAGCACGTCCAGCGAATCGGCGTCCAGCCGGATCGAGCAGTAGGTGAGGTCGTCGTCGTTGACCAGCACGAACTTGCCGCGCGGCACGCCGACCAGCGCGGGCACCTCGGTACGTTCGGCGGCGTCGAGGTCGAGCTCCACGCGCTCGGTGCGCACCAGCTTTCCGTCCTGGTCGTCGTACACGCCGATGGCCAGCCGGTGCACGCGCCGCTCACCCGCGCCCGGTTGCGCGCCCTCCTGCACCACCGCGAACGAGCTGAACCGCCCGTCGGCGTCCACCTCGAAGTCCGGGCGCAGGATGTTCAGTCCGGTGGTCTTGAGCCACTGCGCGCCCCAGGTGGACAGGTCGCGCCCGGACGACTTCTCCAGCGCCGACAACAGGTCGTCGAAGGTGGCGTTGCCGTAGGCGTGCTCGGCGAAGTAGGCGCGCAGACCGGCCAGGAACGGCTCCAGACCGACGTAGGCCACGAGCTGTTTCAGCACGCTGGCGCCCTTGGCGTAGGTGATGCCGTCGAAGTTCACCTCGACGGCGGCGAGGTCGGGGATGTCGGCGGCGATCGGGTGGGTGGAGGGCAGCTGGTCCTGCCGGTAGGCCCAGGATTTCTCGACGTTCGCGAACGTGGTCCACGCGTTGGTGTACTCGGTGGCCTCGGACTGGCACAGCACCGAGGCGAAGGTGGCGAACGACTCGTTCAGCCACAGGTCGTCCCACCATTTCATGGTGACCAGGTCGCCGAACCACATGTGCGCCATCTCGTGCAGCACGGTCTCGGCGCGGCGCTCGTAGGACGCCCGGGTGACCTTGGAGCGGAAGACGTAGTCCTCGAGGAAGGTCACCGCGCCCGCGTTCTCCATCGCGCCCGCGTTGAACTCGGGGACGAACAGCTGGTCGTACTTGCCGAACGCGTACGGGACGCCGAAGTTGCGGTGGTAGAAGCCGAAACCCTGCTTGGTCTCGGTGAACAGCCGCTCGGCGTCCATGTGCTCGGCCAGCGAGGCGCGGCAGTAGATGCCCAGCGGGATGCTGCCGTGCTCGTCGGTGTACACATCGGTCCACTGGGCGTACGGACCGGCGACGAGCGCGACCAGGTAGGTGCTCATTCGCGCGGTGGTACGGAAGACGTGCTTTCCGGGCTCCGCGGCGAGCGTCTGCACGACGGCGCCGTTGGAGACGACCACCCAGTCTTCGGGCGCGGTGACGGCGATGTCGAAGGTGGCTTTGAGGTCCGGCTGGTCGAAGCAGGCGAACATCCGCTTGGCGTCGGCGGTCTCGAACTGGGAGTACAGGTATACCGCGTCGTCGGCGGGGTCGACGAACCGGTGCAGGCCCTCACCGGTGTGCGAGTACTCGCAGTCGGCCTCCACCACCAGTTCGTTGCGCTCGGCCAGGTCGGTCAGGGCGATACCGGTCGACTCGTCGTAGCCGGACACGTCCACGGCGGCGCCGTTGAGTACCGCCGAGCGCACGCCGCGCGCGACGATGTCGATGAACGTGCTCGCGCCGGGCGTCGCGGTGAAGGTCACCGTGCTGCGGGAGAAGAAGGTCTGCTCGCCCGGTTTGCCCGCACCGTCGGTCAGATCCAGCTCGACGCGGTAGTTCTCGACCGCCACCGTCGCGGCGCGTTCGATCGCCTGGTCGCGAGTGAGATTGGGTGCGGACATTTGGCTCCTTCGTGGTCGAAGAACTGGCACGGGCGCAATCCACAATGCCACCTCGGTGGCCCAGGCCGCGCGGGACTTTCCCGACCAACCCTAGTGACACCGGCCCCTTGTGCGGCGGGACATCGGCGGCGCGACGGCCGCGCTCCAGGGGCGGCGGTATTGTGCCTGTGCAGCGCAGGTTCACCACCACGGATTCGGAGGCTCGACGTTGAAGCATGTGCACGCCGGGAAGGTGCGTGACCTGTACGAGGACGGCGACACGCTGCTGTTGGTCGCGTCCGACCGGGTGTCGGTGTACGACGTGGTGCTGCCGACGCCGATCCCGGACAAGGGCGCGCTGCTGACGCAGTTGTCGAACTGGTGGTTCGAGTACTTCACCGACGTGCCGAACCACGTGGTCTCCGCCACCGACGTGCCCGCCGAGTTCGCCGGCAGCGGCATCCGGGTCAAGCCGCTGAAGATGGTGCAGGTGGAATGCATCGCGCGCGGGTACCTGACCGGGTCCGGGCTGGTGGAGTACCGGCGCACCGGCTCGGTCTCCGGGGTCGCGTTGCCGCCGGGGCTGCGCGAGGGCGACAAGCTGCCGGAGCCGATCTTCACCCCGACCACCAAAGCCTCCGCCGGGCACGACGAGTCGATCACCTTCGCGGACGTGGTGAACCAGGAGGGGCGCGAGGTCGCCGAGCGGCTGCGCGAGCTGACCCTGCACCTCTACACCCGCGGCGCGGCGCACGCCGCCGAACGCGGCGTCATCGTCGCCGACACCAAGGTGGAATTCGGCTGGGACGGCGACGTTCTCACGCTCGGTGACGAAGTGCTCACCTCGGATTCCTCGCGGTTCTGGCCCGCCGACGAGTGGGAGCCGGGCCGTGCGCAGCGCTCGTTCGACAAGCAGTTCGTCCGCGACTGGGCCACCTCGACCGGCTGGGACAAGGAGCCGCCCGGCCCGGAGATCCCGGCGGACGTGGTAGCGGCGACCCGCCAGAAGTACGTGGAAGCCTACGAGCTCATCACCGGCCGGACCTGGACGGGCGGGTCGAGCTAGCGGTCAGCCCGGCAGACGCTCGGCCAGGCGGTCCAGGCAGGGCCGCTGGCCCGCGACCAGCTTGTCGCGTGCGGCGGCCGCGTCGAACCATTCGGCGCGATCGATCTCCGGGAACTCCGCCAACCGCCCGGAGCGCGGCGGCCACTCCAGCTGGAACGTTCCCGGCACGATCGCGGCCGGGTCGAGATCGCCCTCCACGGCCCATACCGTGAGGGTCTTCTTGCCCGCGCCGCTGCCGTAACGCACTTCGCCCAGCGGCAGCCATGCGCCGTCCGGAACCGGCAGTCCCAGTTCCTCGGTGAACTCCCGGCTCGCCGCCAGACGGGCGTCCTCGGTCTCCGGCTCGTACTCGCCCTTCGGAATCGACCAGGCTCCCAGATCTTTTCGGGCCCAGAACGGCCCGCCCATGTGCCCGAGCAATACCTCGACGGCGCCGTTCGGGTTCCGGCGGAAGAGGAGCACTCCCGCACTGTGTTTGCCTGCCACACCGCGTAGTCTGCCCGCTCGCGATCGGCCGGATGTTCTCGCCCGCTCGTGACCGGCGCGTCGCCCGAGCGGGCCACCCGGCATGAATCCCACCGCCGCTGATCTACTGGGCCCGTACCGCGGCGACGCCCGGGTCGAGGCGACACTGCCGGTCGTCGCGCGCGAGCGCGGGCAGCCGTGCCGAGCGGTCCGGCTCGCACGCCACGGACCATAGGCGCGTGCGGGCTTTCGGAGCCCGCCTACCCGGCGAGATTCGCGCGAGCATCGTGGCGTAGCCGTGCCGCGCGAATCGTGAGGTAGTCGCGCTCGGGGACGCTCGTCGTCCGGGCGGCGGCCTTGGTGTAGCAAAGGACGGCCGCGTCGAGGTCGCCGCCCATTTCGTGCAGGTGGCCGCGGACGGCGTCGAGCCGGTGGCTGCCCGCCAGCCGGTCGTCGAGAGCCTCGGCCAGCGCGAGCCCGGCTCGCGGCCCCGCCACCATCGCGGTCGCCACCGCACGGTTGAGCCGAACCATCGGATTGTCCGAGAGCCGTTCGAGCCGGTCGTACAGCGCCAGGATCTTGGGCCACTCGGTGTCCTCCGAGCGCGCCGCCTGCGCGTGCAGAACCGCTATGGCTGCCTGGATCTGATAGGGCCCGCGCAAACCGTGTGCCAGCGTGCCGGTGACCAGGGTGGTCCCTTCGGTGATCAGCGCCCGATCCCACAGCGCGCGGTTCTGTTCGGCCAACGGGACGAGTTCGCCGTGCGCGCCGGTGCGCGCCGCGCGACGGGCGTCGGTGAGCAGCATCAGCGCGAACAACCCGGTGACCTCGGTGTCCCCCGGCAGCAACCGATGCACCGCCCTGGCGAGCCGGATCGCCTCGTCGGACAGATCCGTCCGCTGCAACGTCTGCCCCGAGCTGCTGGTGTGGCCTTCGCTGAAGATCAGGTACAGCACGTGCAGGACCGCGCCGAGCCGCTCACGCCACTGCTCGTCGTCCTGCCGCGCGAACGGGCGCTCGACGGTGGCCAGCTTCTTCTTCGCCCGGGTGATCCGTTGCGCCATGGTGGCTTCCGGCAGGAGGAAGGCACGGGCGATCTGGTCGGTGCCGAGCCCGCCCACCGCACGCAATGTCAGGGCGATGGCGGCGGCCGGCGACAGCGCCGGGTGGCAGCACAGGAACAGCATGGTGAGCGTGTCGTCGTGGTCCACGGGGACGGCGTCGTTCACCTCGCGGTCGAAGGCGGTGGTCTCCCTGCGGCGCCTGGCCACCTCCGCGCGCACGGCGTCGGCCATGCGGCGCTGTGCGACCTGGATCAGCCAGGCGCGTGGGTTGTCCGGCAGCCCGCCGCGCGGCCACTGGGTCGCGGCCGCCAGCAGCGCTTCCTGCAGTGCGTCCTCGGCGGTGTCGAAGTCGCCGAACCGGCGGACGAGCGTTCCGAGGACCTGCGGCGCCAGTGTGCGCAGCAGGTCCTCGGTGCTCGCCGGGAGCGGTGTGTCGTCGGGCACCGCACGCCGGTCGCTCATTGCTCGGTGGCGGGGGCGCCCATCACCGCGCGAACTTCGATGTACTCGCCGATCGGTTTGCCGCCCGGTCCGGGTGCGGCGGAGGCCTGCGCGGCGATCTCGTAGGCCCGTTCGGGGCCGTCCACGTCGACGATCCAGTAGCCCGCCAGGAACTCCTTGGTCTCCGGGAAGGGCCCGTCGGTGACCACCGGCGCCGACCGGCCGTCCGAACTGACGATCCGCGCCTCGTCCGGCCCGGCCAACCCTTGCGCATCCACCAACTCGCCCGCCTCGGCAAGCTGCTCACCCAGTGCGCGCTGGAAGTCTATGTGGGCCTGGATCTCTTCCGGGGACCATTGGTCGATCGGTGTGTCGCAGTACGCGGTGGGACCGTGGGTCTTCAGCAGCATGAACTTCATGATTCGTTTCCTCTCCTCCGGCGTTCGGCCGCGTCGAGCGCCTCGGTGGCGCTCGCGAAGAGGTCGGAGCCCAGCGCGCGGAGTCGACATATCTTCTGAGTGATCTGCGTCACAGCTTCGTCGTCGTGTCGGCCAATCGGTCCGGATCGACCGGTTCGCCCGCCAGGATCAATTCCTTGATCCGGTCGGTCACGTCCCAGACGTTCACGTTCATCCCGGCGAGCACGCGATCGTCGGCGTCCAGCCAGAACGCCACGAACTCGCGCGTCGCCGTGTCGCCGCGCACCACGACCCTGGCGTACTCGTCCGCCGCGGCGAACCCGGTGTACTCCATACCCAGGTCGTACTGGTCGGTGAAGAAGTAGGGCAGCCGGTCGTAGGTGGCCTTTTTTCCGAGCATGGTCGCGGCGGCGACGGCGGGTTGGTTGAGCGCGTTCGCCCAATGCTCCACACGGACCCGCCTGCCGAGCACCGGGTGTTGCTGCGCGGCGATGTCGCCGACCGCGACGATGTCCGGATCACTGGTGGCCAGGCGTTCGTCGACGAGCACGCCGTCGTCCACCGCGAGCCCGGCGTCGGCGGCCAGCTCCACGTTCGGGCGCGCGCCGACGGCGACCAGCACCGCGTCGGCTTCGATCGTGCTGCCGTCGGCGAGCCGGACGCCGTTCGCGACATCGGTCGCGACGGCCTCCTCGGTGGTGATCGCCTCCACCTGGGCCTCGAACCGGAAGTCCACACCGTTGGCCCGGTGGAGGTCGGCGAACACCTGAGCCATTTCCGGGCCGAGCACCGCACGCAGCGGCAGGTCGGCGCGTTCGACAATGGTCACCTCGACGCCGGCCGCGCGGGCCGCCGCCGCGACCTCCAGGCCGATCCAGCCCGCTCCGATGACGACGATCCGCCGCGCGCTGCCGAACAGCTCGATCAGGGTGTCGGAGTCCTCGATGGTGCGCAGCGTGTACACGTTGGGCGCGTCGGCGCCGGGAACGGGCAGCGTTCGCGGCGTGGAACCGGTGGCGAGCGCGAGCTTGTCGTAGGGCAGCGTGGAACCGTCGGGCAGGGTGACCGTCTTCGCCGCGGGGTCGAGACCGGTGACGGTGGTGCCGAGCCGGACCTCGATGTGGTGGTCGCGGTACCACTGCGCCGGGTCGACGGTGAACTCGGGCAGCGACTTCTTCCCGGCCAGATGCTCCTTCGACAGCGGCGGTCGCTCGTAGGGCAGGTGCTCCTCGGCGCCGATCAATGTGACGAGTCCCTCGAAATCGTTGGCCCGCAACGCTTCCGCGAGCTTGGCCGCGCCCAGTCCGCCGCCGACGATGACGAAATGCCGATCAGAACTCATTGCGGACTCCTTCTCAGAAGGGAACCGGGCTCCTGCCGACCAACCCTACTGGGAGCCGTACGGGCGGCTCGGGAAAACGGCGCGCCGAATGGGAACGAATCGGGTGCGGAGGTGGTTGCTCGGTAGGGCGGCGAGGTGTGCGCCGTCCGTCCGCATGCGATCGAGAGGAAGCCGCCCGTGACCGACAAAGCCGCCAAGGACGTCGTCGATTTCTGGTTCGACCCGTTGTGCCCCTGGTGCTGGATCACGTCCCGCTGGATCCTCGAGGTCGAACAGGTGCGCGACATCGAAGCCAGGTTCCACGTGATGAGCCTGTCGGTGCTGAACGAGGGCAAGGACGTGCCCCCGCAGTACCAGGAACTGCTCGACACGGGCTGGGGCCCGGTCCGCGTCGCGATCGCCGCGGCGCAGGAGCACGGCGACAAGGTGCTCTTGCCGCTGTACACCGCGATGGGCACGCGTATCCACAATCGGCGCGAAGAGTACGAACGCGAGAACCGCAAGGAGTCCCTCGCCGCGGTGATCGCCGACTCGCTGGCGGAGGCCGGTCTGCCCGCCGAGCTGGCCGCGGCCGCCGAGAGCACCGACTACGACGAGGCGCTGCGCAAGAGCCACCACGCGGGCATGGACAAGGTGGGGCCGGATGTCGGCACGCCGACCATCCACATCAACGGCACCGCGTTCTTCGGCCCGGTGCTGTCCCGGATTCCGCGCGGCGAGGAGGCGGGCACAGTGTGGGACGGCGCCGTGGCGCTGGCCTCCTACCCGCACTTCTTCGAGCTGAAGCGCACGCGGACCGAAGACCCGTCGTTCGACTGAGCGCCGTGCGGCGGGTGCCGTCGCGCGGCACCCGCCCCGGTCACAGCACGGATTTCGGCGGGCTCGCCGGTACCTCGGCGTAAGAACTCGGATAGCCGCCCATGGGCACACCGGCGCCCCTGGGCCGCTCGGGGCGCAGGAACAGCTTTCCGTGCCTGCTGCGGTCGCGCAGCGCCCACATCCGCCAGGTGAGCACCGGATGGCTGGACAAGGCGTTCACCATCCAGACGAAGAAGCCCTTCTCCGACGGCGCCCGATCGGCCATCTCGTCGAAGCCGACCAGCCTGTTCATGTACTTGCCCGCGGCCAGGGTGCCCATGGCGGCGGGCGCCCCGGTATGCCGGTGGCAGTAACCGTGGTTGTCGGCGGTGTACTCCTGCGCGCGGATCAGGCTGCTGCCGATGATCGGCAGGAACGGCGCGAGGAACATGCCCAGCTGCCGCCAGTACGAGGTGTGCCCGGCCGCGATGTGCCCGACCTCGTGACCGATGATGAACGCCAGCGCGTCGGGTTCGCGTGCCGCGCCGCCGATCTCGAACAGGTCGCTGTAGACCACCACGAAGCGCCGGAAGCCGTGGCCGCTGGCGAAGGCGTTGATCTGGCCGTTGCCGAGCACGACGTACGCGTCCGGCGCCTTCGCCATGCCGAAGCGGGCGGCGGCCTCGGCCACCAGTTGGTGGCCCTCGGGGAACTGGGTGGGCGACATCTTCACGCCGTTCACCCGCTGGCTCGCGTAATTGATGCCGCGACCGAACCACAGCAGCAGCGGGGCGGCCGCCAACGCCAGCACGTACTGGTCGAAGTTGCCGGTCGCCAGCAGCAGCAGCGCGATCACGTACGCGAACACCGTCAGCACCACCACGACGACGAGCATGGGGATCTCCCAGCTGTGCCGGGCGGGCATGCCGAACGGCGAGAGCCCGCGAGGCTGCCGCATCGGCGGCGCCGGGGGAGGGACCGGAGCGCCGTACGGCGCCGGGTAGGCGACCGGAGGTGCGGCCGGAATCGTGCCCGAGGTGGAGGACCCAGCAGGGGACGCGGCAGGCGATTCCGGAGCCGGTCCCCAGCCCTGCCGGGCGTACGGGTCGGCCCTTCGGCCCGCCTGATCGGGCGGCTGGGGTTCGAACGGCTGCATGGAATGAACTCTATTCATTTGCCGGGAAGAGGGTGGCGCGCCAGCTGTGCCACCGGGCCGGGCGGCCGCGAACACAGCTGGCGTATCAGTCGATTCGCGCAGGCCCGTCGCGGTGTCAATCGCCGGGCCCGCCCTCTTGTCATCCGCGCCGGAGCCGCCTGACACAATGCCTGCCATGCGCGTTTACCTGGGTGCCGACCATGCCGGTTTCGAACTGAAGAATCACGTCAAGGCCCATCTGGAGCAGGCGGGCCACGAGGTCGTCGACTGCGGCGCGCTCGAGTACGACGCACTCGACGACTACCCCGCCTTCTGCATCGAGGCGGCCCGCCGCACCGTCGCCGACCCGGGCAGCCTCGGCCTGGTGTTCGGCGGCAGCGGCAACGGCGAGCAGATCGCCGCGAACAAGGTGCCGGGCGCCCGCTGCGCGCTGGCGTGGAGCGTGGAGACCGCCAAGCTGGCCCGCGAGCACAACAACGCGCAGCTGATCGGCATCGGCGGCCGGATGCACTCGACCGAGGAGGCGCTGGCCATCGTGGACGCGTTCGTGTCCACCCCGTGGTCGGGCGAGCAGCGCCACCAGCGGCGCATCGACATCCTGGCCGAGTACGAGAAGACCGGAGACGCCCCGGCGGTTCCCGCGTACTGACCGCACCGCGGCGGTAGACCGGCTGTGCCGGAGGGACATACGCTGCACCGCCTCGCGCGGCTGCACCAGCGGCGCCTCGCGGGCGGTGTGGTGCGCGTATCCAGCCCGCAGGGCAAGTTCGCCGAGGGCGCGGCCAGGGTGGACGGCCGGGTGCTGATCGGCTCCGAGGCGTGGGGAAAACACCTACTGCACCACTACGACTCCGGGCTGGTCGTGCACGTGCACCTCGGTCTCTACGGGGCGTTCACCGAATCCGAGCTGCCGATGGGGGAGCCGGTGGGGCAGGTCCGGATGCGCCTGTTCGGCGGGCCGGACGGGCAGCCGGGATTCGGCACCGACCTGCGCGGGCCGACCGCGTGCGAGATCCTGCTGCCGCCCGAGGTCGCCGCGCTCACCGACCGGCTCGGCCCCGACCCGCTGCGGCGCGGGGCCGACCCGGACCGGGCATGGCGGCGCATCCACCGTTCGCGCAGGCCGATCGGCGCTCTGCTGATGGACCAGCAGGTGGTCGCCGGGGTCGGCAACGTCTACCGCGCGGAACTGCTGTTCCGGCATCGGATTTCGCCGCATCGCCCGGGGACGGATCTGTCGGTCGGCGAATGGTCCCTGATGTGGGCCGATCTCGTCGCGCTGATGCGGGTGGGGGTGCGCGTCGGCAAGATGGTCGTGGTGCGACCCGAGCACGATCACGGTGCGCCCTCGTACGCGCCCGATCGTCCGCGCACCTACGTCTATCGCCGCGCGGGCGCGGCGTGCCGGCTGTGCGGCACGCCGATCGCCCACCAGGTGATGCAGGCGCGGAATCTCTTCTGGTGCCCGACCTGCCAGCCCGGCTGAGCGGATCGGCGCCGTGCGGGCCGGGCCGGTCAGCCCGCGACCGCGGTGTCGATATCCGGCTCGTCCGCGATGGCGAAGCGGCGTCCGCCCGCCGTCTTCGCCGAGTACATCGCGCGGTCGGCGCGGCGGAGCAGATCGGTGAAGTCGAACGGGGCACCTGGGGGGTTGTAGGCGGTACCGACGCTGGCCGACACCGGAACCGGGCCCGCCGACGACCAGACCGGGTCCCGCAGTGCGGCCACGATCCGATGTGCGAGGTCGCCGAGGGTGTTGCGGTGCGGGTTGGTCGCGAGCACGAACTCGTCGCCGCCGTACCGGCAGATCACCGTGTCGGGGGGACAGGCGTCGCGCAGCCTGCCCGCCAATTCCACCAGCACCTCGTCACCGATCGCGTGGCCGTATCCGTCGTTGATCTGCTTGAACCGGTCCAGGTCGATCAGCAGCAGGCCGACGCCGCGGGTCGGGTCGGTGGCCATCATGCGCACCTTGTCCTGCAGCAGCGTCCGGTTGGCCAGGTCGGTGAGCGCGTCGTGGGTGGCTTCGTGGCGCAGCCGGTGCTGCAGCGCCGCGATCTCCTGCACCCGCAGTGACACCTTGGCCGACAGGTTCTGCTCCTGCTGCGCCAGCGCGCGCTCCTGCAGCGCCTGGGCGTAACTGTCGATGGCCTGGCTGGCGATGAACGGCCACCGGGTGGCCACCAGCGAACCGGGCGTACCGGAGGGGAATCCGAGCAGCCAGCGCGTGGCCTGCGCCAGCATCCGGATCCGGTCGAACGGCGCTTCGGCGAGCCTGGCTCCGAGCATCCGTGCCTCGGGGACCGGGAAGGGCTCGGACCTGGCCAGCGTGAGCAGGCGCTCGACGATCTCGATCAGTACCGGCTCCAACTGCTGGGGCGCCGCGCCGGAACCGGGCTCGGCGCAGACCGCCCGGGCCCATGCTCGGGCCATGGCGGCTACCGGAGGCTCGATGTCGGTCGACATCGGACTCACCCGGTGTGGACGACGTCGGTACCCAGGTGCCCTGTACTGACACAGGCGCCGGCGTCACCTTGATCGTTCCCACTGCTACGCGGTTGTGTCCACCTGGTTCGGCGCACGCTCACCGCCCCCTTTCCAGATACCCCCGTCCGGCAAAAAGGATCCTAGCAAGCCACTCGGCATCGAAAAGCGGCGATTTGCAACGTGTTCTCGATGCCTCGCGTATAGCGATCGGGTACGTGATCGTTCCCGTCGCGTTGGTGTTACACCTGTTTTCGGTTCGCTGCAAAATCGCGCCGCGACGCGCTGGCGACACGCTGTACAAGGTATACGGACAGCCGCGCGCGTGCCAGGGCAGTGGTCCGGTCCGGCCCCGCGCCGCCGGTCTCACGAGAATCTGTTCTCGCACGCGAGGTCCTCGTCTTCCTGTCGTGTTCGGCGATTGTTGTTCCAGGCGTTCGCGCGGTGGTGGGGGCTTGCTCCTCGTTCTTCGCACCGGCGCCGCGCGGGCTGCCTCGTGCGCGGACCGCACAGGCGACGGCTGCGCGGTGCGCGCCAGGGCGGTGCGCCGGGCCGCCGACCACCGCGGCGGCGCGTCCGGAGCGGAGGTTGCCGTGCGATCAGCCGGCAGTTCGCGGGACGGGCTCGTGCTCGGCGCGGACCGCGGCCGTTCCTCCGCGGCGTCGCGGGCGCAGCTTCGCGACACGCCGAGCGCGTCGGCCGTGACGGCGAGTCGTGCGGTCCTCATCGGAATTCCCTCGAGCGAAGTTCCCGGCGTGACAGGTGGCAGTGGGCCACGCTTCCCCGACGGGGTCGTCACGTGTCATCGAGTTTCGCCCACCGGAATCCGACACGCCAGAGTTTCAATGAAAAACAGCCTCTAAAATTTCCCTCCGGCGCGCCACCGGGCGCCCTCGGGCTCGCAGTGCCACACTGGACGTGGCAACCCTGGAGCGCATCCGCAGGCAACCTGTGAGATCTCGCTGCGCGGGGGTCGATTGGCATTTTGGAAGCCGGGTTCGGTAAAGTCGGATCGCACACGACATCGTGGCGATCCCATCGGTGTCGTATGCCTGCGGGTGTAGTTCAATGGTAGAACCTCAGCCTTCCAAGCTGATGGTGCGGGTTCGATTCCCGTCACCCGCTCCACGGAGCAATCATCCTCGTCGGCGGCCGCCCCGCCGCCGACGAGGACCACGGGGTGTAGCGCAGCTTGGTAGCGCATCCGCTTTGGGAGCGGAGGGTCGCAGGTTCAAATCCTGTCACCCCGACCATCGTTCGGGGGTTCGGCGGGGGTTCGCGTCGTCGGTAGCGGTCACTGCTTCGGCCAGTTCATTGTCCGGATCGGTGTGCGTAGGTATGCCCGGGGCCATCGCCGTAACCGGGCGCGGCCGAGGCGATGTCCGGAGTCCCGGATCACCACTGCCGCCCGAAGGGCCTGCCGCCGGGCACCTCATGGCAACTCTTCGGCACGGGTCTTGCGCAGGCGACTTCGGCGATTCGCCGGTCGATGTCTTCGCCGAACGAGACGCCGGGTACCGGACATTCGGCCCGCACCTTGGGGCGAGCTGTTGAAAAGACGTGAATGAGTTTGTCTACGTAAGTATTCGACACTGCCGTATGGAAATACGGGAACGGCAGGCGGTAGGGGAAGTCGCGGCCGCGCTGTTACTGCTCGGCCTGCGCCTGAGGACCGGCTGCCACCGAGGAGGGCGGCAGCTCGGAGTGCCGGGCGAACGCCTGATCGATCAGTTCGGACGCGGCGCGGGTCACGATCAACCGGGCGATCGCCAGGTCGGTCTCCAGCTTGGTGCGATCCCGGGGTGTCCGCGCGGATTCCTCGTAGGTCTGCCCCGCCAGGCGGTAGAACAACTCGGTGGCGAAGCGGTCGGCGATGCGATCGCAATCGGTGCGCAGGCGCTCGACCAACTGGAAGGTCTCTTGCATCGGCAGCCCGGTGTCGGTGAGCCGGGTGGCCAGATCGCAGCACCGCGGGTTGGTGACCCGGTAGGCCTCGAGCGGATCTTCGCTGGAGGCGAGCGCCTGCTTCGCGTAGTCCGGCAGCTCGGCGTAGCTGTCCTGGGGTTCGGTGGTGGCTTCCGGCTCCGCTTCGGCTGCGTTCGCGTTCTTCACGCCGAGCACGTCGGCCAGTCCGTCGCCGCGGTCCCAGGCTTCGAGCAATTCCCTGATGCCGTTCAGCTTCATGCCCCGGCCCAGCAGGCGGCTGATCGTTTGCAGCCGATTGAGGTGGTCCGACCCGTAATACCCGATCCGCCCGCGCACCTCCGGCGAGGGCAGGAGCCCTCGCTCGTGGTACACGCGGACGCTGCGCACGGTGGTGTCGGCTGCCCGTGCCAGTTCGTCGATCGTGAATTCAGAGTCTGCAGCCATGTTTAAAAGGAAACCATAGTGGAGCCTCCGTGGAAAATGGTCCGTTTCATAACGTGCCGTTAAAGACGGTAGCTGGGTGTTGCTTCAAGGTCAACGAGCCGTTACATAGCGGCACAAGAGGTTGTGTGCTGGGCAACAGTGGGCTACCGTGCGTAGACCAGCTTATCGCGGCTGGCTTCCGGGGACTGTTGAGCAGCCCTGATGACCGTCCGATTCATGGGCCACGCACCTGCCAGAGGTGTGTGCTCGGCATCCCCGGAGATGGCTATGAGCATTACGCGAACCCTTCCGATGGACGCGGGATCCCTTGCGACAGCAAAGGTCTCGTCGATTCCGGCAAAGTCGAACCAGCGGCCCCCGTGCGCCGATGTCCCCGACAACTGGGACATGGACACCGGCAACCCGGATGCCTGGCGAGCGGCAGTGCGCACCTGTCAGAGTTGCCCGCTGCTCGCGCAGTGCCAGCAGTTGGCACAGACCCTCACGGCCCGCGGTGACGGTCCCCGCGCGATGATCTGGGCCGGCGTCGCCTACGACAATTCCGGCGGCGTCATCGAGAACCTGGACCGGCACCGTGCCGCGCCGATCGACCACAAGCGCCCTATGCGCATCATCCGCAACGGCCCTCGGCCGCTGCGCACCGTGTCCACCCTTCCCGCGCCCCGCAGGCACATCGTGCTCGGCCAACCCCTGAAGCCGACCGGAACCGACGGTCTGTGACTATGCTGCGTGAACCTTTTCGCGTCGAGCCTTTCGGTGGTGCGTAACTCATGACAGTGCTGGCATTGGAGATCGGACCATCGAGGTTCGCGGCGACTCGGGTCGCCGACGATGTCGGCGCCGACGATGTCCGGCAGATTCCGATCCCCGCCGCGGGTGCGTGGGATCGGTGCCGGGACGTCCTGCTCGAGGTCGCCGAAGGCGCGGCGGTCACCGCGCTCGGCGTCGCCTCCGTGGGGCCGATCGATATGGCCGCGGGCGTGGTCGCGCCGATGGAAGTTCCGGAGTGGCGGACCGGGTTCGGCATCGTGGAGGCGGCACGGAAACTATTTCCCAAGGCGTCGGTCCACCTCGCCCTGGACGGGGTGTGCCTGGCGCTGGCGGAACGGAACTTCGGAGCCTTGAGCAGCGTCATGGACGGATTGGCCATCACGGCGTCCGATCGCATCAGCGGCGGCGTCATCGTGGGCGGCTTCACTGTCGTCGGCCGGACCGGTAACGCCGGGCACGTGGGTCATGTTCTGGTCCCCGGCTTCGAGGACCGCTGTGTGTGCGGCGGTCGCGGCTGTCTGGAAGCGGTCGCCGGCGGCGCGTCGGCGGTGCGCTGGGCGCGCGAACAGGGCTGGGCGGGCGGCTCGGTAGCCGAACTGGTGGAAGCCGCTCGGGTGGGGGAGAGCGTTCCCGCCGCCGCGCTGGACCGGGCCGGAACGGCCCTGGGCCGGGCGGTCGCGTCGGTGGCGGCACTGCTCGACCTGGATCTCGTCGTGCTCGGCGGCTCACTGGCCGAAGCGGGTCCGGCCCTGTGGAAACCCCTGGGTGAAGCCGTCGCCACGCACGCCCGGCTGAACTTCCTGCCGGGGTTGCGCGTCGTTCCGTCGCAGCTCGGCGACATCGGAGTGCTCGCGGGCGCTGGTGTTCTCGCGGTAACTGCCAGCGCATAGGTGCCGTCGGCGCCGGGTCGAAAGTCGCTGGGCGGGAGCGGGCCGGTTCGGCGCCAAGCATTAGCTGCGTGGAAGCCACGCCAGGCTGGTCGAGTCGGTGCCGATCGGTTCGCGCCCGATGGGCCGCTGCGGAGGTGTCGGCGGCCGGGTTGCTCCGCCTGAACGAAACGTGAACAAAATGAACACGCAACCGTGCTTCGGATGAACGTGCTGCACACTTTTCTGAGGACCGGCGAACTTTGACGGGTTGATTGCGCCGCTAAATAACGGTACATTGCCTGAGTCACAAGATGTCTCATCCGGGCTAGGCGGGTCCGGAGGAACGGCTGGTACGGGCAAGTGCGAAGCGAAGTGGCGCAGTGATTCCATGGGTGACTATCGAGACGTTGGCGCCGGACGGCATGTCCGTGGCGTCGGTGGGAGATGCACCGCGTGAATTCGCGAGCTGGCAGCGGGTTTTGCAGCGAACGCTGTCCAAAACGCCCGCGCTGTACGACAAGCTCACCACGGCGGGGCTGACCGAGGCGATTCAGACGGCACACGACCAGGCGAAGGACCTCGACCTGGCCATTCAGACCCGCGCGGGCAGGCACCAACTTCTCATCCGGCCCATCTTCGGCCCGGCGGGCGACGTGCACGCGGTGCGCCTGTGGCTCGGGCCCGCGTCCGAGCAGGTGCCCGCCCTGCGCCCGGCGGTGGGCGCCATCTGGGACCTCAGCAGTCAGACCATTCAGCAGCCGAGCGGCATCACGCGCTTGTCCGGGAGCGCCGCCGAACAGTACGTACCCAGGATGGGCATCGCGGAACTGTTCCACCGGGTGTCGAGCTTCGATCGGCACGCCGAGATGCTCGATCTGCTCTACGACCCCAAGCCCGGTGACCGGATGCAGTTCGACACCACCGTGGTGCACGGCTTCGGCCGTCCGGCCCAGTGGCGGATCACCATTCGCGCCCGCGACGACGAGCGCACGCGCGGCGCCTGGTGGCTGATCGAGGACGTGACCTCGGAGAACACTCCTCCTGCATGGCCGACCCTGGAGCGGATCGGATTGCGCGAGGCGCATCGGCGGGCGGGCACGCATCTGGCGGTGGTCCAGCTCGAGCACACCAGCATCTCGCACTGGCTCACCGATCCCGCGCCGTGGGTGCGCTGGGACTACCTCTTCCGGCCCGTGGACGTCTTCCATCCCGAGGACCGTGTTCGGCTGGCGGAACTCGGTGAGCGGCTGCGCTCCGGCGACAGCGCCGGCGTGACGTTGCGCGTGCTGAACTACGGCGGCGGTTACACGCCCACCTCGCTGCTGCTCTACCCCTACCCCGGGTACTCGAGCAGACAGCTGGCTATCGCGCAACTGGTCCGGGTCGCCGATGACGTTCCGCTGCTGGAAACCCACCGTCAGGTGCTGGAACCGCGGCAGCGCAGCGCGCCGATCGGCTATGACGAACAATTGCGGCATTGGCTGGCGGGCAGGATGAAAAGCAGCCCGGCCTGCTGACCCTTGATTCCCATGGCTGGGAACTACCGGCCGGTTCGGATCGGCTGTGCTCTCTACCATTTCGAGGGTGAGGACAGTGGTTCGTGGACCGGCAGATACTGGTGAGGCACTGCTTCGCCGGATGGCCGCCCGCCGCCGTCGCGACAATATCGTCGTCGCGGTGCTCGCCGTACTCGCCGTCCTGGGCGGCGGTCACGCGATTCTCAGCGCCTTCGACTCCGGACCGCCTCCGCCGTCGGACGATTCGACGACGGCTATTGTCGGGCGAGCGCAATTGGCGGGTTCTTTCGCCGAACAGTTCGTCGTCACCTATCTCACCTCGATTGCGGGACAGCAGGATCGGATCGGCGAATTCGTCGGCTCCAGTCAGCAGATCGCGTTGCCCTCCTCCGCTCGGCAAGTCTCCGATCCGTCGGTCGTCTACGTCTCGCGCGCCCTCTCGACCGGTGGACTCGATGTCTGGTCGGTGACCGTATCGGTCCGGGTCGGCAAGAGCGGCACTGCGGCCGCGCCGGAGCATCGGCAGTTCTACCGGGTGGCGGTGTCGATCTCCGAAGGGCGGTTACGCGCCCTGTCGGTGCCCGCCGTGGTCCAACCCCCGGCGAAGGGCGTGGATCTCAAACCGGCCTACGGCTCGCCTTGCGCATCGGACACGCCGCTGGCGCAGGTCGCCTCGGGATTCCTGGGCGCCATGCTGGCCGGGACCGGTGACGTGGCCCGCTACACCACGCCGGATTCCGGGCTGGCCGCACTGAAACCTCCTCCGTTCACCGCGGTCGAACTGGTCTCGCTCACCTCGGACGACGCGGGCTGCGGGTCCGGCGGCGCGAAGGCGCAGGTGCTGGCCACCATCAACCCCAAAGCCGATACCGGCGCCACCCAGTCGCTGGCTTATCCGCTGACCATGATCCGCAACGCGGGCCAATGGCAAGTGGTGTCCATCGATCCGATTCCCGCTCTGTCGAGTCCGCTGGCGGTCGTGGTCGCAGGCCAGGATTCCCGCGGCGGAACGCCGCCCACTTCGACCTCCTCCCCTTCACCGTCGGTGACGATTCCGCCGGCGACACAGAACTGATCCGAGAGGCAGCCCGATGGGTAATCTGAGCAACATCCTCTATGGCGTGCTGATCTTTGTCCGTTGGGGCGGAATGATCATCATCGCCATCGTCACGATCGGGGTGTTGATTTCCGAGGGAGCGAAATCCAAGCTGTCGCCGGCCCGGATCGTCGTCGTCTTCGGATCGGGATTGCTGGCCGGGGTGGCGATCTGGATTCTCCCGACAACCATCAATTACGCGCGAAGCGACGCGAACCTCATCGTTCCCGATCACCCCATCGGTGGCTATCGATGAGTCAAGTGATCAAGGTGTTCACGCCGATCAAACGTGTTCCCACGATGATCGGCAAGGCGCAGAACGGCCAGAAGCTCCCGTTCGGCCCCTACACCCTGCCCCAGGTCGCCATAGCCGTGGTGATGATGGCGGTGACGTCGGTGTTCGCGATGACCCTGCCGGTCAATCCGGCCGTCACCTTCATCGCGGGTCTGGCGGTGACCGTCCTGGCGGTGTTCATGCTCGGGCTCGTGCCCTACACCGGCGTCCGGATGACCTCTCGCGCGCTCTGGGTGGGCAGGCTCATCGTCTATCGCAAGCCGGTGTCCGCGTCGGGAATGCCGATCAACAACGAGTCGGTGCGCCACACCATGTTCATCGAGGAGACCGTGGTCCTCTTGCTGCCCGATCGCGCTGACGCGGCCGTTGCCGCCGAACCGAAGCGCGATCTGCGGATACTCGAGGCGGTGGGCAGGGGCAAGGCCACCGATTTGTGGAGGCGACTGAACGGCAGCGATGCCCCGGCCTCGGGAGGACGCCCCTGATGGCACTCGGACGAGATCTGCAGCCGACCGCCGCGATTCGCGGCAATCTCCAGTTCACCCATTCGGGTCTGGTCACCGCCACCTACTTCATCAATCCGCTCGGTTACGGATTGCGCAAGGCCGGCGACAAGTACGACGTGAAGATGGCGCATCACTCGCTGGTCAACAACTTGCCGAGCGGTTCGCTGCTGCTGGGCATCCAGGCGCGCCTGAACACGATCGACGTGCTCACCAAAATGGTGGAGGGCGTCGACCTGGACGAGTGCGAGGACTACGCGGACGAGGTGGTCGCCTCCTACGAGCGCGTGCACGCGATCATGCCGCAGACGCGCATCTTCCTGCTGTCGATCCCGGTCGGCGCGAGCAACTCCAGCATCTCCGCGTTGTCGCGGCTGTGGCGCGGCAGCACCGCCACGATCGATGCGACCGCGATCTCCCGCGCCGACCTGGACGTCTACGACGAGAAGGCGAACGAGATCCTGTCCAGGATCGGCAGTGACTTCGATCCGGTCCCGGTGCCCGCCGCCCTGTTCCAGTGGCTGTGGGAGCACTATCTCTCGCGCGGCGCGGCGGGAGATCCGGTGGCGCCCACGCGCGCGGGCGCGCTGGACGACGCGACCGCGGCGGTGTTCCGCTCCGCGGCGCTCGACGAAGGCGCTCAGGCCGACAGCAATCGGCGCATCCGGCCGTCGTTCGTTCCGGTGATCAGAGTGGTGCAGCCGGATTACGAGTACCGGCCGTCCTACCAGGCGATGCTGACGCCGCACTCGTTCCCGTACGCGGGCATGACGTTTCCCGGTGGCAGCGAGTTCCTGAACGTGCTGGAGGGTTTGGGCGACGTCACGGTCGACTGGGGCATGCGGATCTCGACCAAGCCCGCCGAGCAAGTCCTCAAGAACAACGAGCTCAGTTTGCGCAGGCTCGGTGAACAGATGGATCAGCGTGACCAGGAGGTGTCGTTCGCGCAGAACACCTTGGCGTCGAAGGCACGCATGCTCGGTGAGTACAACCAGCACTTCGAGGTCAACGGCGGCGAATCGGAGGTCTCCTTCACCACCGTGATCGCCATCGGCGGGCCGTCGCGGGACGCGACCATGGACGCGGTCAACACACTCAAGCGGCGCTACAAGCGGTTCCAAGTCGACATGACCGCACCGGTCGGCGCGCAGGTCGACCTGTGGTCGATGTTGGTTCCCGGCAGTCCGCCGCGCCGGGCCTTCGACGACTTCGCCCATATCGTTCCTTCGGACATGTGGGCCGGTTTCGTGCCGTTCACCACCAGCCAGATAGGTGACGACAGTGGCCCGGTGATCGGAGTCAACCTGCTGTCGGGCCATTTCGAGCCGATCCACTTCGGCATCATGGAAGCCGCGCTGCACGACCTGTCCGCATCGTTCGCGGTGACCGGCGAACTCGGGTCCGGTAAGTCGTATTTCCTCAAGCTCATGGCGGTGCTGGTGCACGACATGGGCGGGCAGTTCCTCGCCATCGACCGCAGTCAGGTCGGGGAATGGGAGCATTTCGCGCGGTCGATCGATGACGCGGTGATCATCGATCTGGCCAATCCCACAGTGTCGCTGGACCCGCTGCGGCTGTTCAGTCCGCGGATCGCGGGTGAACGTGCGCTGGACTCGATCCTGCCGCTGCTGGATCTGTCGCCGACCTCCGGCGCCGGCGCCGCGGCGAGTAATCTGCTGTCGCCCAGAGGCATGGCCGAGCACAAGATCAAGAGCTTGCTCGACCTGTTCCACGTCGTGCGCCGGCTACGGGAGCACTCGGAGCAGGGAGAGGAGTACGCCGATCTCGCGGCTCGGCTCGGCACCGTGATCGAGCGGGTTCCGGTGCTGTTCGACCCGAAGCTGCGACCGCTGCGCCTCGATGCCTCCGCGACCGTCGTGCGCAGTCACAACCTGCAATTGCCGACCGCCGAGGAACTGACCACCCCGCACCTGTACAACCGGTTGCCACTGACCAAACGCCTCGGCACGGCGCTGTACGAACTGGTCGGCGTCGCGGCGCGCGAGGCGTTCCTCACCGACAACGGCAGGTTCGGCCTGCTCGTCGGCGACGAGGCGCATCACTTCACGCAAACGCAGGTCGGCTCCGCGGTCACCTCGGACTTCAGTCGCGACGGCCGTAAACACCTGGCCGCCATCGGGCTCGCCTCGCACGATCCGGCCACCGACTTCCAGGGCGCGGCGCACAACCTCATTCCGAACCGGTTCGTCTTCCGGCAGCGCGACGAGACGTTGGCGCGCAACAGTCTGGAGTGGCTGGGAGTCGATCTGGAGGAATCGCCCTTCCTTTTGCAGATCCTTCGCGAAGAGACCTCGCCTCCGATCGGGCCGGGCAGGCAGGTTCCCGAGGAACGTCGTGGCGAGATGTTCATGCGGGACGCGCTGAACCGCATCGGTCGTGGCAAGGTGCTCGGTCCGGCGCGTCCGGATCGCGCCGCGGCGATCACCAGCACCCCGACCACCGTCAACAGTGCGCGTTCTTCCCTACCGGAGCGATCGGCACGCTGATGAAATCACTTTCCGACCGAAGTGGTCGAGCAGACCAGGTTTCCTTCGGGATGCCGTGGGAACCGCAATTCTGGGATACCGAGCGTTGGCGGCCTCAGATGGTGTTCCGGCGATTCCGAGCGTGGGTCGCCGCGTCTCGCCGTCGACGCCGCACCGCGTGGTTGCTCATCGCACTGTTCGCGCTGTTGGTGTTTCCGGGCTTGATCCACGCGGTGTCCATCGCACAGACGGGCACCGTGGCACCGGCGTCCGCACCGAACAGCGCGACCGGCTGGATGAACGTCAAAGATTCCTACGGCGTGAATGTCTCGAGCTACATGTTCGTGACCGATCGCGGCGGTGTACTCGATCCGGGAAGCTTCGCGCTGTGGATCTTGATCATCGTGTTGTTCGCGCCATGGCTGATCTTCGTGACAAGCGGGGTCTGGCTTCCCGGTAAGGCGCTGGATTTCAGCTGGCTGAACCTGCTCAGCGCACCGTTGCGAGGGATGGCGGAGAACTTCACGGCGCAGATCGCGACGCCTTTGATGGCAGCGGCGGCGGTGGCGATCGGCGCTTTCTTCGTCGGGTACTTCATCGTGCGCGGCCACTATGCCAAGGCCGCCTGGCAGGTCATCGTGATGGTGATCGTGGCGATCGCGGGGACGGTGGTTCTGGCGGATCCGCTGGCCGAGGCTCTGTCCGACCACGGAGTGCTGGTACAGGGGCGCGATCTCGGGCTGTCCGTCGCCGCTGGTCTGAATGGGAACAGCAACCCGAATCCGAATCAGTTGGTCGCCACGCTGCAGACGACCATGGCGGATAATTTCGTGCGACTGCCCTTACAGGTGTGGAACTTCGGGCACGTCGTGGACAACAACCCCTCCTGCCGGGCGATGTGGACCTCCGGCATGATGGCCGGTGACGAAGGCCGGGTCAAGGACGGGATGAGATCTTGCGGCGACAGTGCCGCGTACGCCGCGACCCAGAATCCGAGCGTCGGTCAGGTCGGAGCCGGGCTCCTGCTGTTGCTGTGCGCAGTCATACTCTTGGCGTTCGCCGTGTATCTGTCCATCAAGATCATGTGGGCCGCCCTCGACGTCGTCTACTACGGCTTCTTGACGATCTTCGGGTTGGCCGCGGGCGGATACATCTACGGTCCGACGCAGACCTTCACCGTTCGCTGCGGAGTACACGGCTTCATCTCCGGTGGGAAGATGGCCGTCTTCGTCATCTTCCTAGGCCTCTACGAACTGCTCTTGGGTAGCTTGTTCAAATCGGCGAACGGCCAAATCATGGTTGTTTTCGTCATCGGGTCGGCCGTGATGGTCATAGCCATCGTCCAGTTGCGGCGGGTCAGCAGGAATATCGATGAGGGCAACGAGTGGGTGGTCAACCGCATCGGGCTGGCGATCCAGAGCGGCATGGCCGGACAGGGTTCCGGCTCGGGCGGTACGGCACTGGGGGCGGGTCTCGGAATGGGTAACGCCAACGCGAACAGCTCGATGTCCGCACTCGGCGTACTCGCCGCGGCCAGCACCATCAACAACTCGCCGATCACCGGCTTGCTCGCAGGCCACAACAACCCGCTCAGTCGTTGGGCCTGGCTCGACCACATCGATAAGCGGAACAAAGCGCGGGGCCTGAAAACCAAGGACCTGCGAGCGGCCGCGCACGCCAATGCGCACGATCGCGTCTGGCTGGCAAATGAGGCGCGGGAGGGTATGACACGCTCCAGGACCTACGGCCGGGGCAGGAGGCGAAGGGCCGCCTTCGCCGCCGAGAATGTCGCGCACGCGTCAGGGCTTGCGGGCGGTTTGTTCACCGCCCTCCGGATGGCCGGCCTGAGCGAGGAGGAAGCGCAGACGGCCGCCGACGTACGAGTGGACATCATGCGGCACGCGGACAAGGAGCCACTCGCCTCGACGCACCTCAGTCACGTCGTCGCCGCCCACAAGCATTTCGAGCGGGATGCCATCAGGAATCCGGGGGGAGCCAGGGCGATGGCCAGGTTCCACGGGTTGGAAGCCAGCGTCGATCGGTATCGAGGTGATTATTCCGGCGGTGTCCAGATCGAGCGGTGGCTGAGCAATGTCGGGTATTCGTATATCCGAAACCCCGAAGAGGCATTCATCTCGGACCTGCGGGATGCTGCCAACTCGGCTACAGGAGGAAATCTGAGACTCGCCGGCGGGGGGACGGCTACGGTGACACAAAACGACGCGGACCGGTTGAGGCAGTGGCTCTCGAACGAGCACGCGCTGCGAGTCCAGGCTGCTACCACTTGGGTGGCGCAAGATCCCACCGATATGCAGCGGGTACGGGTGTTGCGTTCCGAGATCGACAAAGCCGCCATGACGAACCAGATGGAAGCAGGGCGAAATATCACGGGTGCTGTCTCGCTCGCGCAACCGGATGTCAACAGGACCCCACTCCCGCGCCACGCCGGGAACCGGGACCCGAACGAGCACCTCCCGGAGGATTTGCTGAACGACTTGAGATTCCGGCGCCCCTGATCAGCACCGAGGTTCCGGCAACGGGTCGGATTTCACAGAAAGGCACTAGATGATCGGTCGTCTCTTGACGCTCGTGTTGATGCCGTTCTGGGTATGGCTGGCGCTCGGCATGGCGGGCCTCTTGTTCATGTTCCTCGTGGTCGTGGTACTGGTCGTGGGCGGCGCTACCTCGGCGATTGCCTCCGACCTGCACTATCAGTGCGACAGCGCGGTGGGGCCCGATCCGTCCCGGACGGTAACCCCGAGCCCCACCTCGACAGCGGTGCGGCCGACGACGCGGCGGGCGCCCGCGGCGGGGGTGACCACCGCTCCGACCACCAACCCGTTCGCGGAGCTGACGATTGCACCGGACGACAGCAGCGCGTCCGCCTGGCACCGTGCATGTGCCACCGCAATGAAGGATGCCCCCTACCAGAATCCGCCTCTGCTCACGGGCAATTCGGGAATCGGCGCCGAGTGCGCGCGTCAGCTCGCGGTCGCGCAAGCCGGGGCACCGCCGAGCAGAGCGCAAAGCGGCGCGGGCGACCGAGTAAGCGCCGCTGAGTTCACCAGCGCGATCATCTACCTGGCCTCGGCCGCGCGGTCGACCGGGCGCTGTGAACTCACCGCGAGCGCGGTGACGCCACCGCCGACCGCCGAAGTCACGCGGCAATCGAGCGGATCGGGCCGCCGTGCCTGCGGACAGCCGGACAGCTCCGGAACGGCGGTCGTGTTACTGCCGAATACCGTTGTGGCGCAGGGCGCGTGTGGTCAGCGAGTGGACCCCTCCGCGGTTTCCGCAGGTGATCTGGTCTTCTGGGACTATCGGAACAACGCGCCGACCGAAGTCGGGATCGCGGTCAGCGGTACGCACCTCGTCACGGCCGACCCGGTGAGCGGCGGATTCGTGGAGCGGGTCATCCCCAGCTCGAACGACGTGCGGGTGAAGCGGGTACTCGGCGGCGGGGAGTGATGAGGACGCGATGCCACCTACAGAAGTAGAGCCGCAGATCGAGACGGGTGAAGATCCCGCAGCACCGCCGGTACCGGTGACACCGTGGTCGAACCGGCCCGATCAGCAGCGGCCACGGCCGGGTGGTGTGCCGGGGCAACCCGGTAGCACGCCCCCCGGTCCGGGGCAGTCCGGCGCTCCTGGGCCGGGTCAGTCCGGGAACGGTCAGCCGAACGGCACCGGCGAGCCGGGTGTTTCGGGCCCACCTCAACCGACCCCGTCTCAGCCGGGTCAGCCTGCGCCGGGCCAGGCCCAGCCTGGTCAGCCTCAGCCGGGTCAGCCTCAGCCT